>JBGUGE010000038.1:0-48530 GCA_045111335.1 Alphaproteobacteria bacterium
TCATCGCCGGTCAACGTTTTAATGGTAGAACCGCTGACATTCACTTTAGCATCGGTTTTGGCGCCGAGCCCGTAGAAAAACAACGCATGAGAGTCTAATTCTCCGGTGGAAATATCGGTGGTAGCTTCGGCGTTTGCAGATACATCAACCGAGTTTTTCGCATCAATAGCGGCGTTGGTCAGCATAACGGCTGACGACGCATTTGCTCCGTCCATATAGGAATAAGTCTCGTCACTGAAGTATTGTTTCACCATCAAATATGATGAAAAAGGCACATCCGCCGGCAGTTCATCCCCAGCATCAAGAGCAATCAGTATTTTGGTTAATATATCTACACCTAAAGCGCTCAACCATTTTTCCCAAATCGGGTCCAAAAGTTGGATATACGTTTTGGTTTTGTTTGAAGCATCGGCGGTAATGGCAATCTTTTCCGCCCTAACGACACTGTCTTCAACGGTGACTGTTGCGATTGCCTGCGGCGCACTGCCTCTAAAACTGTCCGGAATTTTATAGCCGGTCGTTTCGTCTTTTTTATCCCCGTTATTATTGTTGTTATTATTATTTTCATTATATTCTTTGATGGTATTGGCGGTAACTTCCTTAACCGTCTCAACTTTAGCCTCAATGCTGACTTCTTTGGCTCCCAAATCGGCTTTCTTGACATTTACCGTTGCGTTAACGGCTTTGGAATCCGTTGTACCGGCCTTGCCCTGCGCCACAATTTTAACCTTGCCGTCAGAAAGAGTAAACGAGTTGGCATTGGTAATATTGCTTGAAACCAAACTGTCAAACACGGCTTTGGCGTTGTCTTTGTTTACCTTATTCTGAATGTCGGCACCGGCAATAATCCCCGCACGATTGCCTTCTTTGCCTTCAATCTTAATGCTTTTGCCGTAGAGTTCGACATCTCCTTTAGACATGATTTTACCGTTGACGGTAATTGTGCCGGCAGAAGATGACAAGAGTTCTTTGTATTTGTCCGTACCTACTTCATAATTGTTCAAACCGCTACCGTCGTAGGCTGTCTTCATAGCGTTATATTGGTCCGAACCCGGTGTTGCCATAGTCAAGGCGCCGACATTCAAAACACCGCTTGCCCCAACCACTATGCCGTTCGGCGAAACAAAAATCGCATGTCCGTTATAAAAAGCATCACCCCTAACCGTGTTAACTATACCGTTAATGTTAACCTGGTTATCCACCATATTAACGAATTTACCATAATCCTGCCCGCCTTTTGTAAATTGCAAATTCGCCACATCGCCTTCGTCAAGCGTAAAATCCGTATATTGCCGGAAACCGGTATCGCCGGAAATTTTGGCTGCCTCAATGTTATAAACGCCGTTATTGCCGTTAACATTCGTGATGGAGGTTGCGGCATAAACCGGTGTTACATTCAGCAACATCATGCAATAAGCGGTAACAAATGACACCACCTTACGGAATAATGACGGCTCTTTGAATATGATTTCCTGTGATTTGGCAATAGTGATTTTTTTCTTGTTTTGGGCGGATTTCGGCATGTATTTTATCCTTAACGGTTATGGGTTTATCTTAACACGGCACTGATTGAAAATTATATTTATCTTTCAAATCAACAAAAGCGTTGACAGTGTACGTTGTTTTCAGCAATTTTTCAAGTATTATTAACGTTTTTTCATATTTTTTTAATTTTTGTTGAAATCCGCAAAATTTGTCGCTATCATCGGACATCATTTGAACTGTATCGGATTACAAGTATGAAAAAAATTCTTCTTCTCTCGACAACCGGCTTTTTGTCGGTATTTGTGGTACATTCGGCGGCAACGGCGCAAGTTCCGGCGGCCAATGTAATTCCGCAACTCGGCACCATTCAACAACAAGATTTGGACAGTGCCAAACGCATAGAAATGGAAAGACAGGGTCTGCGCGATTATCAAAATCGCCAACTTGATGCCGAGCAGCAAACGAAAAAATCAACAACTAAACGCCCTAAAGCAACCGAACGCGCCAAACCGTCGGAATATAAGACCAAAGGCGTTTATATTGAAAGAATCGAAGTGCCGGCCAGTGATATTTTAACTCCGGAAGAAATTGCCGCAGTCACTGCCGATTATGAGCAAACCAACCTGACAATGAACGATATCAATGAGTTGGTCGAGCGCATTAACGAATTGTATCTCAATAAGGGCTTTGTGACCGCCCGGGCATATTTGCCGGAGCAAACTATTGAAAACGGCCTTTTAAAAATCGACACTCTCGAAGGTAAAGTCGGTAATGTAACGGTAGAAGGTAACCGCTGGACCAAGGAATCTCATATTAAAGACCGTTTGGATATGAATGAAGGCGAGATTTTCAATATTCAAAAATTGGAAGAAAATATGCTGATTTATAATCGCTACAACGATAATATCATGATTAAAGGCGATTTAACCGCCGGCGAAAAAAACGGAACCACCGACATCAAGGTCAAAGCCGACGAAAAAGTCCCGTATCACCTGATTGCGGTTGCCGACAACGCCGGCCGAAAAACCATCGGTAAAAACCGCGCCGGACTGATTGCCCAGCATGACAGTCTGTTCGGCTATCGTGATAAACTTTCGGCCGGTATTTATGCCAATCGCTATTCGCAAACGCCGTTTATTGACTATAACATTCCGGTCAACAGATACGACGGTCGCTTAGGTATGTCGTTTTCACACAACGAGGCGGAAATCGGCCACGGCGCTTATAAAGATTTCAATATTGAAAGTCGCTCGCAGAATTATTCGGTTTACTACACTCATCCGATTATTCGCGAATTGCAAAAAGAATTGAACGGCACAACCTCGTTTACCTACAAGCGTGCGGTTACCAGTTTTGACGGCGAAGATTTGTATGAAGATAAAATACCGGAACTCAAGGGAGGCCTTAACTTCCGCTACAACACCGAACGCGGTATTTGGTATTTGGCACAAAGCGTTTCGTACGCCGCACCATGGATTCAAAGCCGTATAGATTATTGGAAGTTTGAGGGCAGCGTCACCCGTTTGCACGACTTCAGCCACCGTGTTTTAGGATATTTCCACGCCAATTATCAATTTATTCCGCAAAAAATAATTCCGGTAGCCGACCAAATGGCCGCTGGTGGTTTCGGCTCGGTACGCGGCTATTCGCAAGGTTTATTGACCGCTAAATCCGGATATATGGCAAGTGCCGAAATCTATTTTCCGATTGCGCCGGAAGAATTTTATATCAACTGCAAAACGTATCGCACCGACGAATACGTCCGTCCGTTTGTGTTTACCGATTACGCGACACTTTATCCGTATAAAGGCGCGGGTGCCGGTGCGGAAGGTTTCAGCAACAGCGACATTTTGTTCTCGGCCGGTGCCGGTTTGCGCATTCAGTTACCATACGATATTGTGCTGAAAGCGGCCTATGGTGTGCCGTTAAGACATAATCGTTACGAAACGCACAACGGCGGCGCTTGGAGTTTGGAACTCAGCTTTGCTCCGGATTTTAACAAGTTTTTTAAGAACTAACCGCTGAATTTTAAACAACCTTACCAAAAGGTTTTAGAACGGTAAAATATGCCTATTTTGCTGTTCACGCTTTATAATTAACTGTTGTCTCAGTGCTTTTCATTGTATATATTAAATTGTTTATTTGAACAAAAACAACCATAAGAATATATAATCAAAGACACTGGTACGTCAAAAACTGTCGTAATATACTCTTATAATATAACAAAACTTCGCTGTTCCAAATAAAAACAACATTTTGAGGTTGTTTTTATTTTACACACGCTTCTCCCGAATTATACCAAAAAAAGTAGTAAAAAATGGCAAAAATGTAACCCCCCTTTTTTGTACACTACAAATTTCTTGTGGGTAATTTTGTATGTTTTACACCTTTTAGGAGTATAAATCATTGATTTTAGAAGTTTTTACACTTCGCCACCAATTATACCATTTAAGATAGCATAAGCCTTGCGCTTTGTGATATTACTACCTAACTAAAATAATATAATTCTTATTAATAAAGGAGAAAAAATGGATTATAAAGAAATTATACCTTTTAAGGCGGTGCGCAAATTTGATGAAATGTGTTTGCATAATGAGTATTTGCATCAAAACAAAGATTTTCAACAGCAGATTTTATCTTGGGCGGCGGATACGCTTGCCGAAGCAAGAGAACACTGGGGTGATATTCATGCGACAACGATTGATGCAGTAATTAAAACACATCATAGAGAGAAAGCCCATAAAGGTGCTGTTGTTCGTGATAAAAAGTATGCGCAATTCAGAGAGAAATTCGCAGAAATTCAAAAAGAAAAATATAAAGAAGCGATACAAGTCGGTATTAAGCTGACGGCAAACAGTTTTGTGGAATGGTTCTTAGCAAATAAAGCAAATGAAATGCAAATACCTTATGTGGAACAGAATCAGAAAAATAAATTAAGACAGTTGGCACAACAAAATAATCGCGAATTTAAAAAGCTTTTGCTTGGCTAAAGTTACAATGTTAGCAAGCTATAGGGCATATACAAGCCGTTTTACTTCTGCTATAGTTTTAATCTGAATATAGACTTAAACTTTTTAACAGGAGATAAAAATGGATATTTGGGATGAAATAAAAAAATTAACCGGATATCAATCCGGCAACGGCGGGGTGGATAGCTACGGGGTTGACCACAGCGGATTTTCAACCCGTGACGAGTTGGAATATCAAAGCGCGCGGTTGGCAAGAGAAAATCAACTGGCGGAAGGTTTTGCTAAGCAAGGAATTGCCGAAGAAAACTATCCGCAATACGGAACTAATTTTTGGGGTGGCTCGCCGGAAAACAACTATGGCTTCGGCACTTCAAACATCAAGCAAAATATCGAAAATGTAACAAATCGGCTTAATAACAACACAAATAACGGGCAGGTCTTTGCAAACTCTGATTATACAGTCAACACCGAAAGCTTAGTCGGCAAACCAAGCAGTTATTTTCAAAATAATAGTGCAAGCAATACTTTGGGAGGCAATGCAAGTGGCGCACTGAATCAAAATGGTAGCGGTAACAGTATCAACTATGATAATTATGCAATGCGACAGGACTTAGAAAATAATATCAAACGAGAACAGGAAAGAGCGCAGCAACAAAGCTTAATACCTCCTTCTAACAATTCTCAGATAACGCCTATTCCTTCAGGAAAACCACTAACTTCGCAAGAAGCGTCCTATATGTTCACACCGACACACCCTGATTATGGCCAAATAGGTTCATTGGAATTTGATGGGCAAAATTTGGTTTGGTTGCAAAATGGTCAACCGGTAAAGTATTATCCGGCACAATCCGGTCATAATGATTATCAAAGCGCTAAATATACCAATGTCTCTAATGAGGGGCCAATACCGGAAGGAGATTATTTACTAGCACAAGGAAGCGGACAAGATTATAATAATTTGTCATGGCGAGAAAAAAATGGATTGTATAACGGAATAAGGTGGTTTGAATTGCCGGACGGTTGGGGAAAATCTCGTATTCCTATTCAACCATTACCTGATACCAACACTTTCGGGCGACATAGTATGTATGTGCACGGAGGTGCAGTTCCGGGTTCTGCCGGTTGTATTGATTTAACTTACAGAAACGATGATTTCTATAACGACTGGCTAAAATATAACGGAAATCTTCCGCTTAAGGTAAAATACCCAAAAGGTTGGTAACAAAAAGGGTAAGGAAAAATTTCCTTGCCTTTTTTTGTTATTTTGATTTAATATATAAAGAATACAACCGGAGGTGACTATGGAAAAAGTAATCAAAAAACATTTAAGTTATGTTCCTTATATTGTCTTTGCATTAATAACATTGTTATATGTTAGAATTATCGTATCATTATATCGTAGTATTGAAGCGGCAAGAGATGGCGGATTTGAAAAATTATTTGAAGCTGATTTTCCTATTTGGTATTATAAATCTGCAGATAATTTGATTTTGTATGATAAAATATTAATATTATTTTTTATTTTAATGTACTTTTTATCAGTATTTATCAGAAAGAAATATATTTTATCATTATTTATACTACTGTTACCCTTGATTTTTATGTTTTGTGATTGGTTATATTTAAGGTATACAATTACATATAAATTATAACAAACAGCCCTCAGATTCAGATAGAAACAGCTGATTACACGCTTAACACCGAAAGCTTAGTCGGCAAACCAAGCAGTTATTTTCAGAATAGTAACACAACCAATACTTTGGGAACAAATCAGAGTTTTAATACAACGCCGGCAATACAAAATCAAACACCTGCACAATTACCGAATAATAATATTCAACAGTTGCGCATGCCGATGGGTTCTGAGCAACAAATAACCATGCCGAGTTATGAATTACAACAAAAAATACAACAGCCAAGTACTTGGGATAGAGTCAGAAATGCCGCCAATAATTTTGCGGATATTACTAAAACTGCAACAGTAGGTTACGCAGATGGGGCAACTTTAGGTAATTTTGATGAAGGTATGGGAGTAGCAACGGCGGCGGTTACATTTAATCCGAACAACTATTACCTTGGACGTGATGCCACGAGACAATTGCAAAAAGAACTGCAAGCAAAACATCCTTATGTTTACGGTGGTGCGGAATTCGTGGGAGCAATGACAACACCAATGCATTTGGTAAAAGGGGAAAATTTCAAACAGAAAGCGTTTAATGCCTTTACCGATACAATAAATGCTTCTGCCGGATATGCCGAAAATTGGAACGATTTTGGGACTAATCTGGCGGTAAACGGAATTGCTAATATAATTGGGTTAACTGCAGAACAATTGCCATTATGGAGAGCATCGGCAAGACCTCTTGTGAAGTTGGGTAAGAAATTTATCAAGCAAGGAATAAATTCTTCTGCTGACAAAGTTAAAAATATGTATTATAAGGAAGAAGATGAAGAAAAATACTATTAAGAATAAAACGTAACAAAGAGAGCAGAATATGGAAAAAGAGGATAAAAAAGAAATTATAAAAAATAATATTTTTAAGTGTATCGATCTCATACTCAATTTATTAATTGCATTTGGAATCTTTATAATAATTGTATTTCATATAATTGGTCCTTTTTTTCCTATTCTGTTCTTATTCGATTTTTGTTTTGTAGTCGGGTATCCGCTGTTTTTGCGATATGTATTAAAAAAGAAATGGTTTGAGTGCACAAAGGATTACTATCTTAAAATAAAATATATTTTGCTTCCGTGGTTTATAATGGAACTCGTAGTATTGTTATATTATCACAAAGCAACATATTTTATAATTAAAACCGTTATGGAAAACAGCAACTGACAAACTGAAAAATATGTATTATGATGAAGACGAGGAAAAATATCACTATTAGCAAAACATAACAAAGGGACAGAACATGGGGAAAGAGGATATAATCAAAGAAATAAATGAGTTAACCTTAAAAACAATAAATGCTATTCTTTCTATATTCTATATATTTGGTTTATTTGCTATTTTAGCATTTCATAAAATAGTGCCTTTTTTCCCTGTTCTGTTCTTGTTTGATTTTTGTTTTATAATCGGATATCCTCTTTTTTTACACTATGTGTTAAAAAAGAAATGGTTTGAGTGCACAAAAAACTATTATCTTAAAATACGATATATTTTATTGCCTTATGTTATGATGGAACTTATAGTGTTGTTATATTATCATAAGGCAACTCTTTTTATCATTAAAACTATTATGGAAAACAGCAACTGACAAACTGAAAAATACATTTTATAATGAAGATGAGGACGAGAAAAAATATCATTATTAGTAAAAAATAACATAAGGAACAGAATATGGAAAAAGATAGTATAATTACTTTAATGAAGAAAAGTTTATTAAAAATTATATATTGGACGGCATCTTTACTGATTTTTCTCAGCGCAATGATTATTCTTCAACTGCATTTAATTGTGCCTTTTTTTCCTGTTCTGTTCTTATTTGATTCATGTTTCTGGTTCGGGTATCCTATGTTCGTCGAACATATTTTAAAAAAACGATGGTTTGAGTGTACAAAAAACGATTATTTAGCATTAAAGTACATTTTATTACCTTGGTTAATAATGGAAATTATAGTGTTGTTATATTATCATAAGGCAACTCTTTTTATCATTAAAACTATTATGGAAAACAGCAACTGACAAAATGAAAAATATGTATTATAAGGACGATGAGGATGAAGAAAGATATTACTGAAAATAAAACATAATAGAGGGAACAGAATATGGAAAAAGAGGTTATAATTCAAAAAATAAAAGGATTGTCACTAAAACTAATTAATAATTTTTTGGCCTTTTTTATATGTTTTTGGCTCATTATTATTATTTTAAGATTACACTTCATGGTGTCTTTTTTTCCTGTTCTTATTTGATTTTTGTTTACTGGTTGGGTATCCACTGTTTTTGAGATATGTTCTAAAACGAAAGTGGTTTGAATGCACGAAAGATGATTACCTTTGCATAAAATACATTATGCTTCCATTGTTAATTATGGAATTAGTCGTTCTGTTCTGCTATCCTCAAGAGACAATTTTTGCAATTGACTTTTTAGCAGAAAGTGATTTCTTTAAATAAGCCATATATGCGTTTTATGACCAATTTGAAGCAAAATGTTAAACAATGTAAGGAATCCGCACAAAGTTTAACATTTTTTTGTTTGGGGTATTTTTTCTAATAACCCTGAAGAATGTGAAGAACTGTTGCCCGAGCAATATCGAAAAAAGAAAAGATATTGGTAAAAATTCAGAGCCGATTGACAATCGGCTCCTTTTATTATAGTATGAATAAAATTTAAAATAAAACCATAGGTAGCAAAATGAAAAAGATAGAAAAATCAAAACTCATCAAAACCATTCTGTTGTTAATTTCAACAATTCCTTTCCCTTTGTTTTTCGCTATTCTTTTATATGTTGTTCCGGCTTTATATGTAAGTTTTATCGTTCCTTATTTAATCTGGAAAATTTGGTTTGGTAAAGATAGTAAGAAAATAAAAAAAATTACTCTGACTTGGAAATTGCCGATTATAATTTTCTTGGCATGGGCAATGTTTGAAATAGAAATGTTGTTGATTTTTCTTGTTCCGTTCACGTTATCATTTATTTGGAAACTAATTCTCTTCTTTATTTCACTATTACTGTTCCGGTGCATAACCTATGCAATGATGATTTTTATATTGCAATACGATATTTTGGTGCCATATCGAAAATTAATATATGCTTTTATATTGGCTTATTGTATTGCCGTTGCAGATTTCTGGTATTTATCTCTAAATGCACCGGATACAGATGACTACAGCATTTCGTTTTATGAATATATGTCGTCAGAATAGGAAGATTTATTGGCAGTAAATATCCGGAGGAAGATTGTGATGAGCTTGTTCAAAGATATATTAAAAAGAATTGGTAAATACATTGGGTATGTGCTACTTTTTATTTGTTTTTCAACAATTACAGGTGTTGTTGCCGGAATTACTTGGTATGCATTGACTGAACATAGTTATAAAGAGTGCGATAACCAGTTTATATATGGTTGTATGTCTGCAGGACTTAGTGAAGAAGCCTGCAAAAGTAGAGTGTATTGATAATAAACAAAAGGCGAGGAAAATTTCCTTGCCTTTTATTTTTGTTGATATACTATCATAATGGTTACAACCTTTAGGATAACAACATGTTTCAAGACAAGGTAAAGCAAGCGATATCAGATACTTTCAAACTCTTGTGGTCGTTCAAATGGTATGTTGGATTGTATCTGCTGTATTATATTATAAGTATTATATCATTATTTGATATACCGACAGCAGATGATAAAATATTCCATGCAGAAGCAACTTCGCAAATCTGGTCATATACTAATCAAGAGGTTTATATCGGCAGTCTAAGGTTAGAAATTATAATACTGAGTTTACTTTTTCTGTTGGGGACGAGTAATATGCGTAATCACCCGAAGATAGCAAAATTTATTTTTATTCTACCATGGATTTATGCAACAATTCGTTTGATAAAACTTTTTTAAAGGTATCCGGTTTCGCCTTTGATATATGATTGCCGGGTATATGGCACGTTTCGGAAGATTTTTGCAAGTGTAGCGAAATTATATCGCAAGTCCAAAGAGAAAAGTTTGATGAAGCATTAAAAGCTGGTAATAAATTAACGGCTAACGGATTTGCTCATTGGTTTTTAAAGAATAGAGAAAATGATATGAAAATACCTTATGAGGAAGGTAATAAACTGCATAAACTTATACGTTTGGCAGAGGCAAATAATCGAGAGTTTAAAACACCCATAGAATGCAAAGGCGGATAGTTGCAAACTATACGGGATTGTCAAAGTTTTTCTTATAGATAAAGTAAAACTGTAAATTTCTAATTTTAGCTGAAAGGAAGAAACAATGACGGAATTTATAAGAGAATTGATGTTTGGTAAACATCCGGTGCACCGAACAAATCCCAAACCCGGACAAAGCGAATGGTACTATTTGGACCCGCGCGGAACAGATAGATTTGCTGATATGAAGGAAATCGATGTACCGAATGAGAATTAGCCAAATCCATATGCTAACGAAATACAAAACTATCTGTATGAAAATGACGAGTATAACTATAAACAACTTTATGGTAATACTCCACCACCGGTACAAACGCAGAATAATAGTATTCCGCAATTACGCATGCCTGCGGGTTCTGAACAACAAATAACCATGCCGAGTAATAATTTGCAAAAATACAACAACAATTTTGCAAATTTTGTAAGCAATACTTATGACAACGTAAATAATGCTTATAATAGTGTTAAGCAAGATTATTTCGGACAACGAAATTATCAGAATAGGTATAAACAAGGTTGTACGCCTTCTAATATCGCATATAATACAATATCTAATTATCAAATTTCTCCTAACCAGAAATTGGTAGAAAATGGTAATATAGTTTCAAATTATATTATGAAAAAGGTTTTATCTGCAATACCTGTAGTGGGTACGTATGTAAATGGAATTGTAGCCGGAGATAAAGTAGCTAATGGATTAACTAATATCTACAATGCTATGGATGAGGCTGATTGTTTTAAATAAAACTTGATTCTAACAAACAATCTGCATATAGTAAATCTAAATAAAGGGGATAACAAATGAATGAAAAAACAAAAGAAATATGCATATTAGGTGGTTTATATTTTGTGATTAGCTATATCATTGATTTGGTGGGCGGTTTTGCAAGCAATCTATCAACGATTTTTTTTATTTTGTTTGTTATCCTCTTTTTTATGATTTTATTTGGCAAGAAAGTTGCCTTTCTGCAAAAATTTACGGATAAGTTTCCCAAGTTCTCGGTGTATTTATATTATATTGGATTTATAGGATATATTTTACTTGTTTTTAATTTATTGGTTTTAGGTCCGACGGAATTTATTTCTTTGAGTGAAGTTATGCAAAAATATATTGCATGGGGTGTTGCCACTATAAATATCATCGGAGTCTTGTTGGCGTTAATTTTAGCAACTCGTAATGTATTTTTTAAGAAAAAGTGAAAATAGCACGAAAGGATCTGAAATGCCTAAGTTCGGAAGTAAATTGATTAATGTAGCGAAATTATATCGTAATTTCAAAGCATTAGAAAGAGAGTTATTTCCCGCTATCATTTCAGGCGTTTTAGTACAAACAAGGCTGATTTCAAAATTGATGAAATATTTTAAGGCGACGAGATTGTCCTTCGCAAACACTTTTATGTTTGCTCACGACCTACGGCGCTCATCGGCTAATCGCCGACCGGCATACTTAAAGTCTGCCTTTCGCTTGTAGCCGAACACGCTTCTCCGTGTTCGAACCGGCGCCCTAAAACAAATAAAAAAGTACCACCTAAAAAGGTGGTACTTTTTTATTTGGTCGGGGCGACGAGATTGGCTTGATTTTTTGTGAAAAATCTGCGCCGCTTCGTCGGCTATCAGCTAACGCTGACCGGCGTTCTCTCGCCCGCCGGCGCCTCCTTGTGTCCCTCGCTACGCTCACGACATCTTAACCGGCTCGCACAAATACGCTCGCCGACTGCGATTCCGAACCCGCTCTTCGCGTGTTCATATCTGATTGCTCGCAATCTACAAACGCAAAAAAGCCACCCGAAATGAGTGGCTTTTTTGTGTTTATGGTCGTGTATATGGCACGTTTTTAAGGAAAGCCCCGGTTCCGAGCTCCCTTGGTCATAAAATGCGAACTCCCAGTCCGCTTGGTGTTTTTGAAAGAAAGCAACTATAAGTACTTGTATAGTCAACATGCCTAACACGTCAAAAACTGTCGCAATTTGCTCTTATAATATAACCATTTTGAACCAATTGTTTATTATGGGAGCAGAAAATGACTGAGAATACCGTTGAGAATAATTTATCGGAAATTTTAAACGACTATCTGCATGAACTTGATTTTAGGGTTCAACATCCCGATGCATTGATGGGAATTGCGACCGGATTTGACAACCTTGATAAGAGATTGGACGGTTTGTGCAATGGTGAGGTTATTTTAATCGGTGGTCGCCCGGCGATGGGGAAAACGGCTTTGGCCGCCAATTTGACTTATAATATTGCCGCCGGTTTTTATCTCAAACATCAGCAAAATCCGTTAGATGATAAATGCGTTGTATATATCGGCTTGGAGCTTTCGCCGAAATTGTTTGCCAACAGGCTTCTTTCTTTACAGACAGCAATACCGACGTATAAATTACGTTGTGGTGAGGATTTGGGAGAAAATTTTGATAAGATTTGCAAAGCCGAACGCACTTTTAGGGAATTACCGATTTATTATCTGGGCGATATATTTGAGGTCGATGACATTGAAAAAGAGTTACAAAAGGTAGAAAAACAGGTCGGTTGCGTGATTATCGACTATCTGCAACTCTTGGGAGAGGAATATCAGACAAAAGAAGATTACAGCTTAATCGTGTTACAACTTAAATCATTGGCTGTTAAACTCGGCATACCGATTGTGGTGCTTTCGCAGTTGAAACGTGAGTTGGAAAGCCGAGCCGATAAACACCCGCTTATGAGTGATATTCGCGGGATTATGCGCAATCAAAACGCGGCTGATAATGTCATATTTTTGTATCGCGAAAGCTTTTATATTCAATTTGCGGAGCCAAGAACACGCAAGAAAGAATCCGATGATCAATATCAAAAACGTGTGCGGCAGTGGCAAAAACGTTGCGACGAAACAGAAAACATTTGTGAAATTATCATCGCCCGCAATTCCGGTGGCTTTTGCGGCATAATTAAACTGCATTTTGATTGGGCCACCGGACTGTTTTGGGAGGAGAAAAGAGAATGACATTCTCTGCTCCGAAAGTAGGAATATGCTTCAATCCTTCATAACAAAGGATTGGATTTTATCCAATCCTCAATTATCATTATTACTTATAAGACGAACTACATTTTCTCTCAGAATTTCTAACATTTCTCTGCCATGTTTTTTGTAGGCATTTTCTTTCCAATCTGCATTAGTAATTGTTTCATTAGACATTATTCTTAATTTAAGGCTACCATTTTTTATTGTATCACCAAAACTCCCTTTTTTAGATTCAGGAGATAAGTTGGAAAACTTAGAATTTGTCCTACGTTGAACTAAACACAAGTTTCCAAAATAATCCAATCCATCCTTGGGTGACCAACTTTCGAATGTTCCTTCTGACGGATGTTGCGGATACCAGTGCTCTACTGAATTCCTATACTCGAATGTAAAATTCTTATAATTTTCTTCCGCTTTTTTATACTTATTCCAAAGAAGATAATCCAGATAATTAAAGACAATATGAGGAGTATCAACACCAGCATTAAAAGCTTCGGCCTTCAAATAATCTTCATCGCTTAAGTTACTATTATTATTGAAATAATCTTGATAAACAGCTTTTGCTATGTATTTTTCCAAAAAAGTCCCTACATCTACAATATTATTATTGTTATTGTACAACCATATCAATAATTCAGTAATCCAATGCATAATTTTGGGCGAGGTATAAGAAACACGTAGACAAGCTTGAAGCATTAAGATTTGCTTATGTCTCTCGTCATATGTTTTTTCTCTTTCCCATAGATTTGCAAAACATGTGTTTTTGTAATACGCTTTCTTCTTGCTTTGTTGCCCACTGGAACATAAGCATTTTAAGCTCCAAACACCTTCTTCATCCGTACCGGAAGTTTCTCTTTTTATAATGTATTTATCAAATAAATACCTGCAAGTCAGTAAGTAATTAATGAATTTCAGTGAAAAAACACGTTTTTGACCATTATAATATTTTTTTATTACAGCTTCAAATGTCTCAAAAAGCTTTTTATCGTCTAATAGACGCTTTGTATCACCATGAGATTTTATTTCTTGATTAAGAAAAACTTTTAAAACATGCATTAAAAAGTATGGCGCCTCAATAATACTCCTAAATCTTTGACTACCATCATCATCTTCGCCGTAATTGTTTGCTTCTTGCAATTTTTGTATACTATCAAAATTTATAATATCTAATATTTTCTTTTTTTCTTTACCTGATTCCGCTCTTATAAATTTATTATACTCGTTTTTCGGCTTTTCAGTCCATGTTTCCCCAAAAATTGAAGCTCTGTACTCAGGTGTAAAATGCATTTGAATGTACCCATTCATATTAACACATGCATCCCAAATTAAAGCAAAAATATCTTTTTCATTATCATTTAAGCAATCCATTAAATGGGCTTTTAAAATATCTTGTTGTTCCAATTGTTCGCCACGCGTATTCATTATCTCAAAATAACGATTCAAATCAGTATGAGGAGGAACCTTTATTCTATATATTTTTACTTTAGACAACTTTTCTTTAAATTTTTCCTTATCGTGTTTTTTAAAATATTCACTAATAATATCCCATCCTTTTATTATTCCCTCGTCTTTTTCTTTTAATAAATTATCTTGTGCCCCGATTGTATCCAACGTATTATCTGAGGTGGGGCGATATGCAAAGGTCAAATATTCACAATTTTTCCAATCAAGCAAATATTTTAGTACTAAAAATAAAGTTGTTAAACGTTGTTGACCGTCTATAACTTCATATTCATCATCTAATTTATAAACAATCAACGAGCCCAAACAATATGATGAATCTGTATCGTCGGCGATTCCATCAATATCTTCCATAAGCTGATTAATTTCTTTGTCTTCCCAAGCAAATGCTCTTTGGTATAAAGGGATAATATATCTGACATTTTCTGAAAATAGATTGTTTATATTATTAGGAGTATAAACTTTTAATTCTTCAATAAATGCTTCTCCGGTTTGCTTCATTTAATTTATCTCCTTTATTTGTGTATATAATGTCTCCCACTTTTCTCGCTGAGCTTTACCTGAATCCCGTTGGATATTAACTACTAAATTTGCAATTTCTTTATGATTTAAGGCATTCCTTATTATCGAAAAAATAGGAATATTATTGGTATACCTGCTTTCTGAACTATGGCACGTAGTATAAGCATTGATGCTTGAAAACGGTAATACTTCTAAATCTACACGTAGCATAAAAGCCCAAGAAAATAGATTTTTTATCGCTTGCTTATCCCAATTATGAAATTTATCATAATAACAGAGTACAGCACATTCAAATAAGGTTTTAGCATGCATAAAACCAGTAGAATTTTTATATGGATCAATTACTTTTGATTTATCAACTCCTATCAATTGATAAGCCTCATATTTTACGTACTCTAAAAGTGGTACATAATAATCTACCATTTCAAAAAAGTGTTTCCCAGCAATGAAAGGCTCGGTTATTTGGAATATATTCATTGATTTTGCAACTCTTTTTGCATAAGTATACGAGCTATTTATGGAAACACCTTTATAATAATCAATTTCTTTTGCCGTAAAAGCAGAAGCTTTCTCTTTTCTTGACCATTTTAATATGGGAAATAAATAATTTTCAAAAAGATTACGTATATCAGCAGGTTTAATTGCTTCCCATTTTCTTACAGCATTACGCATCTCAAAAGGTTCCTGATTTATTTCTCTTAAGTGATAGGCTTTTAATAAATCATGCGGATTAAGCAACTTTCCGCGAGTGTTTTGAGAATCAAACAACTGAAATGCTTCCGTTTCTTTATCAACAACTAAAACAACAAATTCAAAAATATTTGTAAAAGCGTTAAGGAGTAAATCCTTCTTATCTTCATGGGTAGAAACCCAACTACGAATATAGTGATAATTTTGATAGATGTTTGATTTACTGATATCAGATTCACATTTTTCTTCTAACAAAGGATATGATTGGTTATTATCCAGACAATACAACAATAAAGATAAAGAAATACATCTCTGTTGTCCATCTACTATATCGTATCTCCCTCTGTTATTGTGCAAAATAACTGAACCTATCCTATATTTAAAATCTTTATATTGAAAACTATCCACCAAAGCTTGTTCAATATCTTCCAATAGCGTTGATACATTTTTTATTGTCCATTTGTAAGGACGTTGATAATTTGGTATGTGCAAAGATTTTTGCAACAAATCAAAAACACTCAGAATCTGAGCATTTTCTTGGATTTGTTTCTTAATCTCCTCGCTCATTCCTAATTCTCCTTCTTGTTTGTACCACTATTAGTCATTTCCTGATTCTTAAAGTTTATCCGATATTAACTTAAAGTCAACCGTGGATTTATATAAAAAAATTACACCATTTATTAAATTTTGTTATATATCGTATATACGACAATATTTGACGGAGATGGGATATGGCAAATTACGAAAAAATGTATGATTTGTTTGATTTGGCGATGGCAATGCAGGAATCCAGCGAGGGATTGTCGCTTGAGGATATTCAGCGTAAATACAACGTTTCACGCCGTACTGCCGAGCGTATGCGCGATGCGCTGTTGAACTATTTTCCGCAAATGGAGGAAGTGGCAACCGGCGAGCGCACCAAACGGTGGCGTATTACTCAGCGCAGTTTGAACAGTTTTATCTCGTTTTCCGCCGAAGAACTGGCCGTATTTAAAACCGCGATTGATAGCTTAAAACAGGGAAATTTGCAAGAAAAAGCCGACACCCTGTCTAGGGTTGAAATAAAATTGCGTAATCTGTTAAAGCCGGAGCAAAAAAATAAAATCGAGGTTGATGCCGACGAATTGATGAAAGCCGAGGGGCTGGTTTTGCGTCCGGGACCACGGATTGAGCTGGATAAAAATATTCTGAACACCCTGCGTCAGGCCATTCTTTCTTGTCATCACATCAAAATGGCATATGAAGCCAAAAATTCCGGCAAAAGTCATGTTTACAGGCTCGTTCCGTACGGTTTCTTATACGGTCAGCGCGATCATTATTTAGTGGCCAAGCACAGCGATGGCTATGATAACGGCAAAGCGCACAATTTCTCGTTGCAATGTATTAAAAGCGTAGAGATATTGCCAGATATTTTTGACAGTTCCGAATTTGATTTGCAGGCGTATGCTTTGGAATCCTTCGGAGCTTTTCACGAGGAGCCTTTTGATGTGGAGTGGTTGTTCAGTGCCAACGTTGCCAATGAAGCCGAAAACTTTATTTTCCATCCGAAGCAAAAATTAACCCGCAATCCGGATGGCACGCTGACGGTTAAATTCAGAGCCGGTGGCCGTCGTGAAATGGATTGGTTTTTATACACCTGGGGCGATGACGTCAAAGTCATCAAACCGAAACCGGAGTAAAAATTTTTTAATTTAAAGGATTGTCCTGCAAAAATTTTTCAAGCATAGCAACATCTCGTTGGTAATCCTTGCGCTCTTTTTTGTTTTGAGCAATGTATTTAGCCTTAAATTCTAACCGTTGAATTTCCAGTGGTATATATTTCAGCAGAACTTCCAGATGTTCAATATCTCCGACATTTTTAGCCCCTTTGCATACTAGGTAACACGCCTCATCAATATCTGCAAACAACATTGCTGTGCCTAAAATCGTGAGCTTCATTCCATCGACGGCGTCAATATCCATGTGACATTCATCTATCAAATAATCTATTAGCTTATGACCACTACTATAAGCAAATGCCGTATGTAGCAAGGTAGAATCGGTTTGCGGATCAATAAAATCCAAAGAAGCTCCAAGCTCTAAAATACACTTAAAACACCCTAAACGTCCGTTTCTTGCCGCATAGAATATAGCGTTTCTGCCTTTTTCATCTTTTTCGTTAATCAGGGATTTTATATCATCGGTTTCATCTAATATTTTTTTGAAAGCATCTACATCATTATCCAAGATTGCCCGATGCAGCGGTAAAAGTTTTTCTTCAGTCATTGTAAGTCCTTTCATTTATTGCGCAGGAGTTTTTCAGCCTTTTATAGACTTCGCATACATACAAAACATCCAAAAGTGCGCCATTGTAAGGCGAATGTTTGATTTTAATTTTGAGTCTCTCGCTCAAGGCACAAAGATTATTTTTCTGCCCCGGAAATACTTTTCTCGCCATTTCCAAGGTATCGGTCACTTTGTTAGGCAGTTCAAAACCAACCTCATTATTGATAAAGTTCATGTCAAATTGCACATGATGCCCGATTATCTCTTTACCCTCAATAAAACGCAGAAATTCGTCTTTGTATGCGGCAAAAGTCGGAAAATTCTTCAGGAACTTATAATCTAAGCCATGTATCGCCGTAACATCTCTTGATATCCGGCGCTCCGGATTGATATAGGCATGAAATATTACTCCGGTTTGCACATCGTTTTCATCAATTTCAATAGCGGCAATTTCCACAAGTTTATGACCATCTTTCGGAGAAAAACCGGTAACTTCCGTATTAATAATTACTTTTTTGTTATTGCTCATTGTCCTTCTCCTCATAAAACCACAATTTCTGACAATCTTTCAGGTGTTCGGTATATTTCAAAGATGATGTGTTGGCGCGAACGTGGAAAGTTTTATCTCCCGGTTGTTTTATAACTTCAATATCTATCGGCTCTTTGTATCCGTTTACGGCTGACAGCTTGAAAGTCATATCCGCAGCGAGCAGAATGTCGGAAGAGTCCTTTTGCCAACAAATAACCGGAACGTTAAGTATTTGCGCCGCATCTTTGAAAATCAAGGTCGCTTTATCCTCATCAACACCATATCTTAACTTGTATATCGGAGCGATAATGGCAAGCAGTTTTTTATCCTTTAGGTGTTGAAATTTTTTTAAGTTTAGCCATGCGGAATAACTTCTCAGCAACAAATCAACGCCTTGTGTCGGGTCATCTTGTATAGGTAGTCCATGTCGTGTTAAAAGTTTGTTTTTCGAGATTCTGTCGTTAATCAGCGCATAATCAAAATCGGCAGGATTACTGTCAAAAATAGTGGAAGTAAGCGACGGAAAATCAAGCGTTCCCATCAGCACCACAAATCCGTCGTTATTGTCGGCAATGCTTTGTGTTAAACTGATTATAAATTGCTCGACTTGTATGCATTCTCCTTGTATCGTCGCCAAATCGCCGGCATGAAGACCGCCTAAATCCGTATCAATAAAAGAAAATCCGGTTTTTATCATTTTATTTTTTCCTCATCGATTTCCATAACTTTAATGCCCTCGGAATTAAATAAATCCACTTTTCCGGCCGTGTCTGACTTCATATAAACAAAGTTTTTATCAAATTTAATAATGGTTTTTCCCGCTCCCCATGCCGGACAGCGCACATAATTTCCATTGTCCGAAACAATCGCTATCGGACCTTGCAAAGTGTATGGAAAAGTTGTGATTTCTCCCGAAACAAACATATCTTTGAGAGTGTTAATTGTTTGTTTTCTCGTTCGTTTGGCAGAAATTGTTTTGAGTTGCCGGAGCAAACTTTCGGCTTGACGTAATTGTTCGTTAATCCGACCAAGAGTTTCTTTATCTTGTTCGCTGATATGTAGCGCCGAAACATCATCTTTAATTTGTTGCACCATCGGCATAAAATCATGGTAAAAGCCTTTAACTAATGAAGTCATCGCCTCCATTTTTACCTTGTATGTATCGTCTTGCATAGATAACTTCTTAATATGGTTCGCTTTTTATAAAATGTCCTTGTTCATCGAGAACGTGCCTATATTCTTCGTTGGCAATAATCACTATTTTTTCGCTGTCCCAATGTTCAAGCCGATAAGGTGCAGTCATCATGCCCGTGAGCATCAGCCCCATCCTACTTCCGTCTTTGACAATAGTTAAGCAGTCATCTTTAAGCGTCACATCTTCAATCATTTTCGTCTCCTGTTGTTTGTTGAACTTTACGAAAACAATTAAACATATAAACACGACAGATTATGACGTGTTGAAATATTTAGATACAAAATTAAGTGAGAAAATTATAACTTTTTCACATACACCCGAGTTGGTTTGCCCTCACGAGTGGTCATGGTCTGCCAAAAGGTAAAGCCGTATTTCTCGTAGAGGCCGACCTCGTCGGTGGAAATATAAACTTTTTCGGTGCCGGCGGATTTTAACGCTTCGCAAATGTGGGTGATTAACTTGCCGGCGTTGCGGTGGCCGCGGGAGGCCGGAAACGTATATACAAACCCAATCCACGGCGACAGTTCCGGTGCGTCAATCTCGTCTTGCGGCGCCAAAGTGGCAAACGAAACCAGCTTATCACCGTCGGTCAGCATATAAACTTCGGTAGCATCGCCGCACATCTGCTTTAATTTGTCGCTCTCCAGCCAGTCGTGCAACAATTCCGCCGCCGACCAATCGCCTTTGCCGATTTCTTCCCTCCAATGTGCCTGATTTTCCGTTTGATAATACTTTATTACCTGCATTTTGTCTCATACTTCATAGTTGCGATATTTGCAAACTATAAACCTTTAAATATAACTTGCCAAGTACATAGTTCATAGTTTTGAAATTTTAAAACTATGAAGTTATAGGATATAAAAAATATTCGGCGACCGGACTTAAATAATGTAGATATTCGGGAATTTTTCTTGACTTTTCGGGAATTATTCGGTAACATTTCGGTAAAGATTATAACAAAGGATATTAAAATGCCGAATATGACAGATATTACAATTACGCCGGATATGCTAAAGAAAATAGCAGAAATCGACGCTTTTAACGGGGCGTTTAATAGTGGCGGTATAAAGATTAGGCCTGATAAATTAAAAGCCATGAAGCGCATTGCGACGATTGAATCTATCGGCTCATCAAATCGTATTGAGGGCAATAAGCTAAATGATACTGAGGTTGAAACTGTCTTTAATCATATCAACAAAAAGTCATTTCAAACGCGCGATGAGCAAGAAGTCGCCGGCTATGCCGATTTGCTTTCAACGATTTTTGAGAATTATAAAGAAATCAATCTGTCCGAGAATTATATTCGGCAGTTGCATAAAATCTTGCTTTCGTATTCAGACAAAGACGAGCGTCATCGCGGCGAATATAAAAAAGATTCAAATCGCGTGGTAGCCTTTGATGCAAATGGTAATGAAATCGGCACAATTTTTGAAACAGCAACACCTTTTGATACGCCGCACTTAATGCAGGAATTAGTGGACTGGACGAACATTAATTTTAAGGACGGCTATTTTCACCCGATTATCACAATCGGCGTGTTTGTCGTGCATTTTTTATCAATACACCCTTTTACAGACGGCAACGGCAGGCTTTCGCGTGCTTTAACGACAATGCTTATGCTACAAAACGGCTATAATTATATGCCTTACGCTTCAATGGAATCTATCATTGAGGCTAGCAAAGACGCATATTACAGAGCTCTGCGCGCTACGCAAAAGACAATCTGGAGCGATAAGGTAAATTATGAGCCGTGGCTGACGTTCTTTATTACCTCGCTTGCCAAGCAAAAGCGCCATTTAGAAGATAAAATTGCTTTAGCTTTGAAATCGGACACAACAAGAATAAGCAAAGCCGAGCAAGCCGTTTTAGACCTCTTTGAAGAAAAAACAAATTGGTCTGTTTCAGAAATGGCAGAAGCTTTAGACAAAAACAGCGAGACCGTCAAAAAGACCGTGCAAAATCTCGTCAAGAAAGACCTGCTCGAGAAACAAGGCTCGACCAAAGGAACATACTATATTTTGAAGAGGTAAAATGCGTCAGCACGTTATAGCTTTGGTTGATTGTGACTGCTTTTTCGTTTCATGCGAACGGAAGGATAATCCCGATTTGCAAGGCAAGCCTGTGTGCGTGATGACCGGCGGCGGTTCAAAAGGCATTATCGTCTCCCGCTCAAAGGAAGCTAAGGCGCTGGGGATTAAAATGGGCCAGCCGTATTTTCAGGTTAAGCCGAACTTCCCGACTGCAATTTGTATTCCGGCTCGCCACCACCGCTATACCGAGATTTCGAAAGAAGTTATGGACACGATTAAGACTTTTAGTCCGGATGTCGAAGTAACCTCGGTTGATGAGGCATTTGTTGATTTGACCAGCCTCAACAAGGTTTATCATTCCACCTATACCGACATCATCAAAAATATCCGGCAAACGGTGTGGGACAAGGTCGGTATTCCCGTTTCCATCGGCTTGGGAACTTCCAAAACGCTGGCAAAACTGGCAAGCGATAAGGCAAAAATGAGCGGCGGGATATTTGTGATCCCGCCGGATAAAATCTTGGATATTGTGGGCGAAATGCCGATTGAGGACGTTAGCGGTATCGGGCGCAAAAACAGCGAGCACATGAAGTTCAGCGGGATTTTTACGATTAAGGACTTTGTGGAGAAAGAAAACGGCTGGATTAGAAAAGCTTTCGGAATTAACGGCTTAAATCTCAAAAGCGAGCTGACCGGTGTTGCGACATCTTTGGTTAACAACGAACCCACCGCCCCGCAGAGCATACAGGTAACGCGGAGTTTTGAGGACTTCACGCAAAGTTTGGAATATTTGGAACACGAATTAAATCGGCATGTTCATGAGGCATGTCAGAAGCTCAGGCGGTGGAACGGCTTTTGCCAAGGGGTGGAAGTTATGCTCCGCACCAAAGATTTCAAATATCTCGCTGTTGAGGCAAAATTGCCGAACCCGACCAATGGCGACCAAGAAGTGCGCATGACCGCCATAAACCTCTTGAAACAACTCTACCGCCCGAATTTAATTTACCGCTCAACCGGCGTAACACTCAAAAATCTGACCTATGGCGAAGTTCAACAGTCGCTGTTTGAGGAAGTAAAGCCCCACGACGACAAACTCTCGCATTTAGTGGACGAGCTTGAAGCCAAATTCGGCAAAGGGATTGTTAAAACCGGGGTGTGAAAAATAAATCCCCGTAACCAGCATATTTCACTGGACTTCTTTGTTTTTCCAAGCATTCATTGGGTTGTAACGAAAGGAACAGCCATGAAAACAGTTAAAATTTATATGGTCCGGAAGCCCTCAGACATCGACGAAGTAACAGAGTTATGCCAGCGTTATGTCGCACAGGCCGAAGAAGTGGTGGTAGCGGAAACGGTTGAATTACCGGCCGTTTGGTATGATGCGGTTTGTCTATTCCCGCTAGATGATTACATTTTCCTATCCGGCAAAGGTGGCTATGACGACGAAAACCACCGCCAAGTAGTTGAATTAAAATGCGCCGGTCGGCCGACACTTTATGTGGATCCGTCCGGGTCGAGTTACTGCCGATATATGGGAGTTGAGCCATGAAAATGAAGCGATACGAAGAAATTGAGCCGAGCAACCGGACAACTTTCCGGATGTTGTATTATAACGCCGGTCGTACTCTCACTCAAATTGAAACCCTGTTAAAGTTGGTCTACGGGAATCCACTACCGATAAAGTCGCAGGACCGATTGTTCCGCATAAGACACAAGCTGGAACAAATGGTCGCCCGGTACAAACAATGCGAGAGTGAATTAAGGGAAAAGAAACTTTAATAAATACAAAAAAAATTAATCAGAAATCTTGCGATTAAAGTCATTAAAACCTAAATACTAAGTATGTTTAATATAACTTAAAGGGGCATAAATGGCTAAAATCTATCTAGATGCACTTATTCAACGAGACGACTTTGAAGCAATTTCTGAGGGCATGACCGAACAACTGAATAAATCAACAGTTAATATTTCTGATTTAACTACAGATGCTTTCTTCTATCACATCATCAGGAAGCCAGACTTTCAAAGAGAAACAAATGAATGGGATGCTCAAACGGTTGCTGATTTTGTTGAAAGTTTTATAAAGGGTGATTTAATTCCTGCTATAATTTTTTGGAAATCACCGTCAGGTAATTGTTTTGTTATTGACGGAGCGCATCGTTTAAGTGCTCTTATTGCTTGGATTAATGATGATTATGGTGATGGTATATTGTCTAAAAGTTTCTATGAAAATATTCCAGAAACACAACTTAGAGAAGCAGAAAGAGCGCGCAAAATTATAAATCAAACGATTGGTAGTTATTCTGATTTAAGAAAAATTATAGCTAATCCAGCGGCATACCCTAGTGAAACTCAAAAAATTATATATGCAAAAAGAATAGGTACAGCCGGTTTTCAAGTTCAGTGGGTAACAGGTGATGCAAAAACAGCTGAAGATTCTTTCTTCAAAATAAATCAAAAAGCAGTACCTATTGATAAAACAGAAATTAAATTATTAAGATCTAGGAAAAAGCCAAACTGTATTGCCGCAAGAGCAATTATAAGAGGCGGCAAAGGACACAAATATTGGGAAAATTTTTCGAAAGAAAATCAAGATTCAATTTCACAACTTGCTGAAAGCATTAATTCTTTACTTTTTCATCCTTTATTAAAAAGTCCAATAAAAACTTTAGATTTGCCTATTGCGGGTAAGAGTTTATCAGGACAAACTCTTCCTTTAGTGTTGGATATAGTAAATATGACTAATAATATAACATCATCTAATGACTTATATAATATAGATGACGATATAGATGGGACATCTACTATTAAAATTTTAAGAGAAACGCAAAAAATTATACAATTAATTAATAGTAATGCACCGTCATCTTTAGGACTTCACCCTGCTGTTTATTTTTATTCTGCAGATGGCAGACATAAAGTTACATCATTCTATGCTATTGTAGCGTTAGTTTTGTATCTAAAAGAACATAATAAATTAAATTGGTTTACGGAAAAAAGAGCCGAATTTGAACAATTTTTGATTGATTATGGATATTTAACACAGCAAATGGGGCGCAAATATAGAGAATCTTCAAAAGCTTACAATCCGATGAGAGATTTTTATTTGTTTGTGCTGGAAAAATTTCACGAGTATACATCTTTTAACGATGTTGTTAATAAAGTTATTGAAAAATATGATTTTTTAACATTACAAACTCCGAATCAAGAGTCAACCGGTGGTAAATTTTCTGAAAATACAAAATCTGCAGCATTTTTAAGAACTGCAATGCAAGGAGCTGTAAAATGTGGTATTTGTGGCGGATATATCCACACTAATTCTGTCAGCTTTGATCATATTCAAAGAAAACAAGATGGTGGGGCTAAAAATATTGACAACTGCCAGATCACTCATCCTTATTGCAATACTGGTTATAAAAATTAGCAAATATTAAAGGTGATAAACATAATATTGAGCGATAAATTTACAGAAAAAAAACATAAAATCTGCTCAAATGTGGGACTTTAGAGACTCTAAAAATGCCTGACAGCCCTCGCTGATGTCGTCATAGCTCTCGTCAAAATTACCGGTGTACCACGGGTCGCGGATATTGCGCGGATTTTTTGTGAAATCGAGAAGTCGGTAAATTTTTTGCTCCGTATCCGGACCGATAATCTCCAAAATATCATCAATATTGCTGTCATCCATCGCGATGATGTAGTCGAAATACACGTAGTCGCGTGGGCGAATTTGCCGTGAATAATGCTCCTCGAAAGGAATTTGCACGGCTTTCAGCTTGTCGCGAGTGCCGTGATGAATGCCGGCGTGGCACATTTCGTTAAAGCGCTCGGTGGCCGCGGAATCAATATAAAATTGCTCCGACAGTCCCTTTTCGGCGACCATTTGCTTGAACACAAACTCCGCCATCGGCGACCGACAAATATTCCCTAAACATACAAACAGAACTTTGATCATAAAAACACCTGAACTAATATATATATCGTCCCTATTATAACTATATAGTATAAAAATCAATGATATTTGATAATTGATAAAAAGGATTGCATTAAAATTTTTTACTACCTATATATGTATTATATCATAATGTAACCGGAACTTAGTTTATGTACACGTCAATAAAAATAAATAATTACAAGTGCTTTGCTACTGATAGTGAACCACAAGGGTTTGATATAATAAAACCGATAAATGTTATTATTGGTAAAAATAACAGTGGAAAATCAAAACTTTTGGAAGCTTTGGGAAAAATTGTAACAAAAAAACCTGAAGAATTACCTTTTAATGGAATTTTTATAAGACTTTTACTGCAAGATGAAGTCGCTAGTATTTTTCCAACTAATCTTCCTGTTCAGCCTTTTTCGTTTCGGTGGTCTAGCTCCTCAAATGCGTGGAACGATATCGGGCAATATTTTGTTAATGTACCTGCCGTGTTCATTTTGAAAAATAAGACGTATACCTTTGATCGCGCTTATCCCAGATATCAGGATTCAAACTGGAAAAATGATGCTATCGTAAAAAGACTTGAAAGCACGGTAAATTTTAATCCGTTTACTGGTTATCGTTTTCTGCACCTTCAAGCAGAAAGGGATATTAATAAAGAGCAAATTGATTATACGGTAGATATTTCCAAATATTATATTAAATCTAACTCAGAAGGAATTTGTGGTCTTATTGCACGCATGTTAAATGATGAAAGTGGAAACAATGATCATTGGCAAGAATACATAGAAAAAGAATTTCTTAATTTGATTAATTTGGTTGTAAATCCTGAAGTAAATTTTACAAGAATCTATACTAAAATATCTCAAAATAATTATCACGAGATTTATTTAGAGGAAAAGAATAAGGGGGGAATAAAATTATCTGACTGTGGAAGTGGCTTAAAAACGATTATCTCGACACTTACTCTTTTACATATCATACCTCACTTAACTGGAAAATATAAAAATGTTTTTGCCTTAGAAGAACTAGAGAACAACCTTCATCCAAGTTTAGAAAGAAAACTTCTAAAGCATATTAGAGAATATTCAGAAAAATATCCTGAGGCACTTATATTTTTAACAACGCACTCTAATGTTGCCTTAGATATGTTTGGGAAAGACTATCGTTCACAAATTGTACGTGTATGTAACGACGGTCAAAAATCAATCGTAGAAACAGTTATTTCTGATGACGATAAGCAATTGCTGTTAGATGATTTAGGTGTGAAAGCAAGTGATTTATTACAGGCAAATAGTTTGATTTGGGTTGAGGGACCTTCTGATAGAATTTATATAAAAAAATGGTTGGATTTGTTTTCAGAAGGGAAACTAGAGGAAGGTTTACAATACCAGTTTATTTGTTATGGAGGAGCTTTATTATCTAACTATACAGCCGGAGGCAATAAAGATTTAATGGATCTTTTGAAAGTAAACAGACATTCTTATATTGTAATGGATAGTGATAAAAATAGCAATGAAGCAAAATTAAAGGAACGTGTTAAAAGAATTTCTAAAGAGTTGCCTGATAGTCACTGGATTACAGCTGGCAAAGAAATTGAAAATTATTTGCCGACGGAAGCATTAACAGAATACTTTGGTAAAACAATAAATATAAAGAAAAATGCTTCATTCTCTAATTTATACAAGAAGGTAAAAAATGTTAAAACTTTTGATAAGGTGTCTTTTGCCTCTGAGATTACAAAAAATAAAAATTATACAAAAGATAATTTGTGTAAATGCTTAGATTTAGAGCAAAAAATCAAGGAACTAATGGCATTCATCGAAAAAAGCAATACTTCAAAATGTTAAAGAGGCAAATTTATATTTAAATTGCTTAGGGGACTAATAAAATGAAACAACAAATTAACGGAAACGATATTCTATACTACTTTTTAAAATCAATGTTAGATGTGGAAAAAGAATTAGCACATGATTTTATTAGAAAGGCAATTATTAATTTAGGAATATGGATGTCACCTGAATATTATAAGCATTTGCCCGTTTTTTCTCCATTTGTAATACGGGATCTCAAATGTCGTGGAAATAAGTTAAAAAAAATACCAGAACGCTGGGGAGAACCAACTGAGAAAGGCTATTTTAAGGATGACAATTCTATTATTAAGGGTTATGTTCGCTCATTTACGATACGCTCTCCTTTTTCATCTTATAATGGTTGCAAAATTGGAAATGCTTATGTTGCTTCGCACGTGTGGAGACAGCCAATTGGCTTTTCAACAAATGAAGATTTAGCATCAAAAAATCCATGGTTAAATTCATTTATCCCTAATTTGGTTTGGTTACCTCAACAATTATCCAAATTAAGTGATCGTGAAGGAGGGTATGTACAAACATTTATCCAAAAAGTTTCCTACCAGATATATCATGATATTACAACTGATTCTCCAGCATTCACAGACTCATTATGGAGTAAATTACCGGTGGAAGATATATCTGATGCAGAAAAAATTGCATTGTCTGATATCTCGTTTTTTAACTACGATGCAAAAGCGCTTGAAAGGCGAAAATCAGTGATTAATAATGTTATTAACGCATTACAAGAAAGAATATCTGGAAGAGATATTGAAATTAAAGTTGTTTCCGACAGATACACTAGTGGTTTGAATTCTTTATCATGCACCAATTTAGTAGATCTTAAAAATGACCTAGAAGACTATATTAAGCAATTATCTTAAATCGGCCAATTTTATTTGACGATTTACACTAAATATCTCCCGTAATTCTTTGTGCGAAAAACTATTTTCTTGGTGCTTTTCAATTAATTTAATCATATTACTTACGGTTATTCCGGAACCAGGAACTGATGTTTCGTCAACTTCTGATTGTATTTGTTTATCTATTGTATCAATAAAACCACCCGCTATATATGTAAAGAATCCTATCGGATATTCACAATTACTATAGTTAGATATATTCTCTATGTAATTATGTACCATTCTGTTGTGATGATCACCAGAGATAGAGTATTTACTATACGCTTTATTATCAATTATAGCTTGATAGCCATCGTTATCAGAAATAAGTAGCACGTCAGGTGTTGATTTTCTCCCTGTCTGTCCAAGATGTTGGGCGTTGTAACCAAAAATATCCTTAAAAATATTCGTTGTTGCTATTTCAAAATCTATTGCATCATCTCTACCTTTAAATGCCATTTCATAATAGCCGGATAGAAAACCTCCTATCGCCCCATGTGGGTATTCTCGGTAAAGAACATTTTCAACTAAAGATGAAGCCGTGCCTGTATTTTGAGCTATTTTTTCAATAATATTAGCATCAATTTTTGATATAGGTTCATGGATTGAATATGCAATAAATGCCTGTCTAATGCGTTGCATTTCAATTGAACGACTAGAAATGGTTGATGTATTTAAAAGATTTCTCGTATCTTTTTGATGCCATGGGTCTAAACCATATCTTCTTTGAAAAAATTCGTGGTCATCTGGGCGGGTAATAAAAGATGGAGAATGTGCCAATATAAATTTAACTTCATCCAATTTTTCAGGGGACAATATTATTTTACCATCTTCCCTATAAATTAACTGAATGTATTCTAACCAGTTTACTATCGTATTAGCTGTATCTAATAAATGGCTGTATGGGTGGCTTAAATTAACAATTCCTGTTGACGGAGCATGGGTATCAATAAAATCACTAGGTAATGAACTATCTCCATCATTTCTAAAAGCTATAATCTTTCCAATAACATCTTCCAAGCAAGCATTCGAATCATCAACACCTTCTGTCATTACAACTTTAGCAATTTCTTCCTCTGTCAAATAACTAATATTCTCATCAATAAGAAGGCGCAATAAAAAAATGAAGGGATGTATATGGAATTTAGGTGATACCTTTGTTTTTATTCCGAATGGAGAAGGAAACTGATATTTTAATACTTGATTTTTGAGAATTGCGACCGGAGACTTTCCCTCCATAATAGCTTCTCCCGCCAAAGTTAAATACGGAATACCAGTCGCTTCTTGAATAAATATTAGACCTAGGCTTGATAACCATGCTTGATAGGTTCTCCCTCCGGAACCGGAATGATCTCTTCTCTCTCCAATTCTTTTTAAACCACATCTTTCAAGTTCATCTTCAAATTGAATGTGAACCGATCTACTACCTGTCCATTGTGCAGATAGAGCGACATTAGAAAAAGCGGCCAATACTTCTGGAATACTGTTTAACTTTCTTTTGGGACGAGTTACCCACCAATAATTTAAAATAGCCATTATACATTACTCCTTAATGCTTGCCTCTGTGGATTCATAAGGAATTTCGGCAAAAGTTTTTAATATTGCTTCAAATATAATTTTTGCACCCTCTGCAGGAACAGCCATACCTATTTGTTTCCTTACAGATTCTTTACTACCCTTAAATACAAATTCATCAGGAAAAGTTTGCAACCTAGCTCTTTCTCTGTTGGTCAATGCTCTATTTTCCTTCCAATGATATACATGGGTACCACCACCACCAGATCCGGTAATGGTATAAGCCGGCTTATTCGGATCCAACCTTTTATATATTTGGCTTATTTTAGCTCCTTTTACCTTTAATTGTAGCTCATCCGGTAATGTTGCCGTAAATGCATTTTGCCCCGGCTTTATATATTTTAACCTCTCTATTACTTGTGCAGATTGTTTTGTCTGCTCATTGTTATAAGCATTTTCTGGAATAGGTGGATTTTCAATAGCTTCTCTGCATGTTTTCATTGTATATAGCTTTGGAGACGGAACCTTAAATTCGTATGGCAGGTCTTTTCTAATGCCTATTATTATCATTCGATGCCTTGCTTGAGGAATTCCGTAATCTTCAAAATGGTATAGGTTTGGATAAATTTTATATCCTGCTTCAATCATATCTTGTTGAATTCGCTTGAAAGCAGAACCGTCATTGGCAGATTTAATGCCACCAACATTTTCAGCCAAAAACCAACGAGGCTGATATTTTTTTAATACATAAATTCCGTAAGAATAAAGCGGACCATATTTTCCTTTAAATCCGAGTTGCTCTCCGACCACAGAAAAGTCATTACACGGGAAACCAAATGCTAATGCATCTATAGGTCCTAATTTATCAATATCAAGCGTATGAACGTCCTCACAATATACAGTTTGTGGATCATTTGGACATATATTGTATGTATAGGTATCGCATGTATCTTTATCATAATCGTTAGCCCACGCATGGACTATTCGCATTCCAGGAACGGTGGCATGCATTGCTCCCCATGCCAATCCTCCGGGACCGCAAAATAATTCTCCAAGCTTAAACTTTTCCATGATATACCTCTTTCCTCTTTGTCTCAAAGTATAAAATGAAAATATAAAGAATCAATAAAATTATTATTTATATTAATGGTAAATTTGTTTATTCGTGACTTTTCCGTTCGGCAAATTGTGACTTTTTCGTTCGGTAATTTGTGACTTTTTTGTTTGGCAAATTGTAAAAAAAATATCTTAAAGATAGAAATAAATAATATTTTCCCTGGTTACAATATTTGCGAATTTGACATGTTGAAATTTTTATCGTATTCTATCACCGGAAGGGACGATGTGGGTACATCGTTTCAATTAACCTACAAACAGTAAGGAGGTGATTAAATTGTTGGAAGCGTTAAATATGCTGACTTGGGTATCAAGGGGTAACACTATCTATAGCTATACTCAGGCTCGCAATTTAAATGATGTGATTAACATTACTATCCAATGTGCTATCACGGAATGCTTGTTGAATCAGGCAAAGAATAATATTGTTCGCAATCAATACCTTCTCCGGTAAAGGTTGCTTGAAAGGAGCTCGTTATGTTTAATAAGCATAACAGATATAGAGTGGAAAGGTAAAACTGACCACTCTTTTTTATGCCTTAAGTATATTTATTTACTAGATTTTTTACTAGGGTGACCAGCCAGAAGTGACCAGTGACCAGCCAGAATTTTTCACAATCACTCAGAAGCCTTATGGAATAAGGGTTTCCGCAAAGGGGTGACCAGTAAACAAAAACCTGTTTCACTAGAAAAATGGCGCGGCTTGCGGCCCCGCATACAAAAATCGCCAGGAAGGACCCGTTAAATTTTCTGCCGGCGATGAATATGTTGTATCAAAAGTTTTTTCTTTTTGACATCTCGCATTTTGCGGTGATAATTAAAGCAATTGTTATTTTTTAAAGGAGATAAAAAATGCCGTACATTGAAGCAAAAATGAGTATTAAACTGGACGCAAGTCAGAAAGAGGACTTGCAAAAGAAGCTGACCGGTGCCGTTTCCGCCGCGTTTGGCAAGCCGAAAGCCTATATTATGGCCAATATTGAGGATGATAAATCGCTGTACATGGCTGAACGGAAGCTCGAAAAAGGTGCTTATATCGCCATCCGACTGTTGGGATCGGCATCAAAATCGGCGTGTCAGGGGCTAACCGGCGAGATTTGTGACATTTTGCAAAGCGACTACGGAATTCCGGGCGCAAATGTTTATGTAACTTATCATCCGGCCGACCTCTGGGGTTGGAACGGAAGTATGTTCTAGGCACAGTTTATAACCGGAAAAGGCGGTGGGGGAATACCACCGCCTTTTGTGTTACCGGTTAAATATATATGCCTTGATCAACCAATCGGTGTAAGGCAAAATGCCAACCGCCCAGTTTTTTGCCTTTCTGGTTACACCAATCGGTTCGCTCGTAGTGCTCAAAGAAATGATCCAGGTCAATATCCATATTGTTATTTTTAACATACAATTCCACTTCCGATCGATCCGGAGGGAATTGTTTAAAGTGGTATTTTAGTGGCGGAGGTTCCATTTGCCGAGCAAAAATAGCCCCTAAGCTCACAAAACCACCATTGTCCGGATCCGAAAAATTTCGCCTGCGCGTATAATTTTCTTTCCTTTTAAAATTATTCCCTGGTTTATTTTCTTTAGTCGTGAGCGCCTGCAGTTCGGGTTCCGGGCTTATGTCGGGCTCAGGTCGGGCGTTGTCCTTATGACGACGCGTTCGAAACCGCTGATATTTCAAATAGTTAGACATTGAAATAAGTAGGGCGTTACCGAGGCGCATCGTCTTCACTTCGCCGATATTTTTCAGTTTAGTCAGCAAGCGCTTGACCTCGTCGCGTGATTTGTGCAAATCTTCGCCTATATGCGCGTAACTGGTGACGTATTCGCCGGGGTTAATCGTGCGTGTACCCCAAAAGCGCGTTTTATAATTGGCACGCATTAGCAGATAGATCATCATTTTCAGCGCCGCATCATCGTGAAACAGCGGCCAATTCACAAATTCCCGATCAATAGTAATAAAGCCATACTCAGACGGGATTGTATCCGGAAACGCCAAGCGTCCAGATTTATTCTGGTTTTCTGTTGTCATTGAAATTTCTCTTATTGTTTATTCTTGGCGAAAGCCGAACATTTTGCGCTGTTCGTTCCAATCCACCGGAATTGTGTTGCGAATCAGGTCTTTAAGTGTTAAATCACGCGGTTGTAGACCGGCCAGAATACTCTCGACGATATCCGGCGCCAGGCAGGTCAGGCGAATGATTTTGCCCATATAACTGCGGTCCATCTGCTCGAGTTGTGCCAGTTCCTGAATATTTAAATTGCCGCGTTCCAATTTATGTTGCCAGCCGAACGCCCGCACCAGGGCCACAATCATCTGCTTATCCTGATGCCGTTCTTCCGCCTCATTGCCGACATAAATCTCGGTTTGTTGCCGGCGCTTCAAAAACGTTATGTTTTCGGTGGTTTCATAAGCGGTGGTGTCCGGATTATAAATCCAGATTTTATCATCAAGCAGGCTCTTTTGCACCAGCTCGTTCAGCCAAGGCTTGAGCTGAATTTTGATTTTATCCGGCCAAATCGTTATCCGCGAAATTGCCAGATTAAACAGCTGTTGCCGAGTTTCCGCGCCCAAAGCATTAATAAATTTGTTGCCTTGCACCACCTTAATCACGTCATATTCGCTTTTATCCGGCACGCGCTTTGTAACTTCATTGGAGAGCGAGTGAACGACCAGAGGGTCGGTCAACAAATCTTTGAGCTTGTTTATAACGTAATTTTCGAGTGCCAGCGCCGGCACCGATTTCACTTCGCAAAAGCGGTAACTCTTTTTAATCGCCTTGAGGGAAGTATAGTAATAATACTCCCGGCCGCGTTTAACCGCCTTGGTCGGCACCATCGCATAGCCGCAACACCCGCAAAATAAAAGACCTTTAAGTGTTTTGAACTCAAAGGTCTTGTTGATTGGTCCTTTTTCGGAAACCGGTTTGTCTTTCAGTTTATGCACCTTATCCCATAGGGCTTGCGAGATAATCGCCTCATGCTGTCCGTCGTAGAGCTCACCCTTATAAAAGATTTTGCCCAAGTAGATCCGGTTATCCAAAATCCGGTACAAATGGGCGCGGTCAAACTGCTTGCCGCCGACAACTTTGCCTTTTTTGGTAACCTTGCTTTTGGTGCGATAACCGTTGGAATTGAGCCAATCTGCCAGATATTGCGGCGATTTGCACACGGTGTATTTTTCAAACAACAGCCGCACCAACGCCGCTTCTTTAGGGTTGATGACCAGCTTTTTATCCTGCAAATCATAGCCGAGCGGCAACGGTCCGCCCATCCACATGCCTTTCTTTTTTGAGGCCGAGATTTTATCACGGATCCGCTCGCCGCTGACTTCGCGCTCAAATTGCGCAAACGACAGCAACACGTTCAAGGTCAGCCGGCCCATCGAATCATAGGTGTTGAAGTTCTGCGTGACCGAAACAAACGACACGTTATATTCGTCGAATAACTCGACCATCTTGGAAAAATCGGTTAGCGAACGGGTTAATCGGTCGATTTTATAGACCACAATCATATCAACTTTGCCGGCCCGGATATCTTCAAACAAGCGCTTGAGTGCCGGTCGATTCATATTGCCGCCGGAATAACCGCCGTCATCATAATGTTCCGCCAGCGCTTCCCAGCCTTGATGCACCTGCGACTTAACATAATTCAGTCCGGCTTCGCGTTGCGCCTCCAAGGTGTTAAACTCTTTTTCCAGTCCTTCGTCCGTCGATTTGCGCGTATAAATGGCGCATTTGATACTCTTTATAATATCTTCGCTCATGTTAACCTCTCTTTTCCGATAGTCCGAAAAAACTGTAACCCGAACAATGGCGACCGGTAATCTCCCGTGCCACCGCCGTCAGAGTCTTATAAATTTTGCCGTTGTATTCAATTTGCGACGCACCTTTAATGCGCACGCGATGCTCCACACCGTTATGGATTTTTACCAAAATCGTGCCGACACTCGGCAAGCGCTCATCTTTGATAAAAATCGGATTTCGGTATTCTTTCGAATTAAACATTTTAACCAGCATATTTTTTGTTTCCGGTTTCAAACCGCCGTATTTCAATTCCTGTAGCCTGTATCCGATACGGGATACGAAAAAAGCCTTACTGTTTGAACAATAAGGCTTATCAAAGTAGTCCAACCACATTTTCTGTAAATCTTTTAACGGATAGTCCTCTAAATTTTTCCAATTCATGGCATTCCTTTCTGTTGAACAATGAATGCTTGCTTTTCGGTAGAAGTCCAGTAGTTTTTTGAAAAACAGGCACAAAAAAAGCCCTCGGAATTTTACTTCCGAAGGCCGGTTAAAGTAGTCCGTTTAAAACGCAAAAACGTGCGAAATTTGGTTTGCACACGTTTCTCCCGAATTATACCAAAAAAAGTAGTAAAAAATGGCAAAAATGTAAACCCCCTTTTTTGTAGTGTACAAATTTCTTGTGGATAATTTTGTATGTTTTACACCTTTTAAGAGTATAAATCATTGATTTTAGAAGTTTTCACACTTCGCCACCGATTATACCGTTCAAGATAGCATAAAGCGGCAAAAATGTCGCGAACTATTTTGTCGCGACAAATTTTATGTTAAAACTTCCGGGTATTTAAAACGCAAAAAACGTGCGGAACCTGATCCTCACACGTTTCTCCCGAACTATACCAAAAAAAGTAGCAAAAAACGGCAAAAATGTTAACTACTTTTTTGTTAAGAACATATTTCTTGTGGACAGTTATGTATGTTCTAGGCGTATTTAAAACATAACACATTGATTCTTATTATTTTTCTCTGCCGATTATATCAGAAAAGCTAACATAAAATAATCAAAATGTCTTGTACTTTTATGTCCTGACAATTTTTTTGTTACATTTACGAAAAAAACGTGTGGAATTAGTTTCGCACACGCTTCTCCCGAATTATATCAAGAAAAGTAACATAAAACGCTTGCATTGTCACGGTCTAATATGTCAATGACAAATTAGACAGGGATAACTTTTTGTCATTTGCTCTTTTAAGGGTGCAAAATAAACACGAATTATGTTATTGCATTATTGCTGTTTTTATATCTTTCTGGGTAGTATTTTTCTGTGTCTCGCAATTATCAATTTAAAGGTATCCGGTTTCGCCTTTGGGATATGTTTCCCCAGTATATGGCACGTTTTGGAACAAAAATCGAGATATAGCGAAATTATATCGCAAATTCAAAGAATTAAGAAGAGAGTGATTTTCCACTACCGTTTCAGGCGTTTTAGTACAAACAAGGAATTTTTCATAAAAAAGCGTATAGATACGCGACCAGACCATTTTATAAATTTTTGCAAACATGCCGCAAAATCTGGGCTTTAATGGCATAAAAAAATACCCACCGCTTAAGGTAGGTATTTTTCATTGGTCGGGGCGACGAGATTCGAACACGCGACATCTTGGTCCCAAACCAAGCGCTCTACCAGGCTGAGCTACACCCCGTCGACCAAAGCTATATTTACACCATATTTTTTATTTTGCAAGCATTATTTTTTAGCTTTTTTCTTTTTCTTATCGCTCTTGTCATCAATAATTCTGCCATCCTCACCGCGGCGTTTGGGCGGTGTAATTAATCCGGCACTGCGAAAGCTGTATATTCCGTCTTTGGCCACAATCAAATGATCAAACAACTCCAGATTCATAACGTCTGTCAATGCCTCAATTTCTTTAGTAACGGCTATATCATATGTTGACGGTTTGTATGCGCCCGACGGATGGTTGTGAATAAGAATTATGTATACCGCGTTATTTTCCAATGCGGCGCGAATAACTTCTCGCGGATGTACGGTGGCCTGATTGACGGTACCGCTCGAGATTTGTTTGCCGCCGATATAATGATGCCCTTCATCCAAAAAGCAAACATGGAATTCTTCAATTTCGGCATAGGCTAATCTTTGCCAATAATATTCTTCAAGCTGTTGCCAATCCGAAATTACCGGATTTTCCGAAACCGTAAATCCCTGATATGCCGAGCGTAGCATACAGGTATGCAATAATCGTAATAACACGATGGAGTTCGGACTGAGATCAGCTTCATCCAAAAGCTTATGCGCCGGCGCATTTATAACGCCTTTTATATTGTCATATTTAGCAATCAGTTTCTTGGCAATCGGTTTAACATCGCGGCGTGGAATCGCCATAGTCAGCAACAATTCCAACAGCTCGTAATCCGGCATACTTGCGCCTTCATCGGCCATAAAACGTGAGCGTAAACGTTCGCGATGTCCGTAATATGAAGGTTTTTCTTCTGAGTTGGTCATATAGTTTCTCTCTGCAAATTATTTATAAGGAGGCTTGTCAAGACCTCTTGGGGAATAAGTAAACACCTCAGCCCCGTCTTTGGTAACACCCATCGAGTGCTCAAATTGCGCTGACCAACTATGGTCGCAAGTTACGGCCGTCCAACCGTTTGAAAGAATTACTCCGTCCTTTTTGCCGAGGTTAATCATCGGTTCAATGGTAAAAAACATACCTTCTTCCATTATCGGACCGGTTCCCTTAACCCCGCAATGCATTACGTTCGGCTCATCATGAAATACTTTGCCTAAACCGTGACCGCAAAACATATCAACCACCGAATAACCGTATTTATGGGCGTATTCTTCAATAACTGCTCCGATGTCACCGAAGTGCGCTCCCGGTTTTACTACGTCAATACCGCGCATAAGGCATTCGTAAGTTACTTCGCACAGGCGTTTTCCCTTAATTTTGGGTTTGCCGGCAAAATACATACGACTGGTGTCACCGTAATAGCCGTCAACAATAGCCGTAACATCAATATTTAAAATATCGCCGTCGGCCAATTTGCGCTCATAATCGGGAATGCCATGGCATATTACCTGATTGATGGAAATACAGGTTGCTTTCGGATATCCGTGATAGCCCAAACAAGCAGAAGTTGCGCCCTTGCTTTCCATAAATTTTAAGCACAGGTCATCCAATTCACCGGTGGTGATACCGACATCAACATAATCGGCGATATAGTCCAAACACTCGGCCGCAACTTTTCCGGCTTTGCGCATTCCGGCAAAATCTTCGGGACTGTCATATATTTTTATGCCGTGTTTATTAGTATACATTTATAAACTCCTATATTTCAGGGAATAAATCATTTATGGCAAAAAAACAAGCCCTAAAAAATGTAATCATCTGTTTTTTAAAAAGAAAAGGCTATACCGTGGGGCATAACCTTTTTCGTAAGTGCGTGTTATGAAGTTTTTTCAGGGATTAAGCACCACCACCGCCCAATTGAGATAAGTGGCGAATAACAGCCAGATAAAGTAGGGGATTAGAGCAATTCCGGCGGCGCGGCTGATTTGATAAAAAAGCCAAATCATTACGGCGGTTACAAAATCCAAAATAACTAAGACAATGAATCCGCTGAAAAAGGCGGCGTTATAAAAAAATACAAAAGTCCACAAAACCTGTAAAAATAAATTGAGCGTAAACAGCGTTGCTGCCGGCCGAATACGGTCTTTACGGGCAGAATTTAAGACAGCATCAAACGCAAATACCAACAACGCATACAATATTGCCCATACAATCGGAAACACCATGTTCGGCGGGGTAAAGCCCGAAAGATTTATGTTTTCGTAAAATGTTACCATACCCACGCGGTTGAAATATGAGCAAAAGCCGGCGGTCAGCATTATTAAGAACAGACTGTACAGAAAATTATAAAACGGTTTTTGAAACATATTTTTTCTCCTTGGTTTTAATTTAATCGGCTTTTATGCAATTTCAATATTTACATTTTTTTCTTTTGGGTTTATGATGCTTTCAGTAGCAATGCTGTCGGGCTTGAAAGTTTGGCCGGGCGCGGTTTTTACGGAGGTTAAAATGGATAACACAACATTGATTGCGATGGTTATCGGATTTATCATCGTGATTTCACTGTTTAAGTTTGTGCTTAAATTGCCGTTTTATTTGATTACTTTTGCTGTTTTGGCTTCATTAGCCTATGCGGCCTATCAATATTTTTACGGTATGTAAAAAAACCGGAGATTTTCTCCGGTTTTTGATTTTATTTCTTTTTCGGCAGCGGTTTCGGCCGATTTGGGTTCTCCGGTTTTTGCCATAACAGGGATTCGTATTTTTGAGCCTGTTCGGCGGTTAAAATCTTTTTGATTTTCGCCTCGTATTTTTTGTTTATCAAAAGCTCTTGCTCACGCAATTTATTCATTTGGGCGTGCAACGGTTCGGTTTCGGCCTTTTTTTGCGCGGAAATCACTTTCCATTGTTCTCTTTGTTTGGCGTCCAAATTAAGCTCTTTCATCATGGCCATACTTGTACCGCGGTGGTGGCTCGGGCCTTTAATGATTTTGTGCATTTCGTGAGGCGGAGGTGTCGAATCGGCAGGCGCCGCAACCGTCGGCAGAGCATAAGCAATCATAAAACTCAAAATAAGTGCGGAAATTTGCAGTATTCTCATATTTTAACTCCTTTATTAAATTCTGGTAGTAAAATAATATTCTACGCTTTTTTCCAAATATTCAATCATTTTGTTGTAGTTTTCCGGCAAATTCGAGATTTTATAGCTGTCTTTTTTATCAAAATGATACATAAAACATTTTAGAATCTGCCCGTAAATATGCGTTATTTGCTGCGCCGTTCGGCTGATACCGACACCATCTTCGGCAGAGGCGCGAATATTTTCGCAAAGTTGTTTGAACAGTTCTTTGTTGAATGTTGATTTTTCATGCAAATAATACGTAAAACTTTCGTTTTCTTCTTTAAAATTATCTTCCAAGATTTGTTTTGTATCCATTTTTTTTGCCTTCTTATCTTATTATATCGCAATTTACTCGCTTTGCCTAAAAAAAACGTTAATAAAAAGATTGTTTTTTCTAAAGATAATCGTTATGATGCATGCAAAGAGAGGAAAAAATGATTGTACGAATAGTTATCGGGGTGTTGTTGGCATATTTGCTGATTGCCTATTATCCGCTGGTTTTGCAGGCTTTGCCGTATTTATTGCCGATTGTGCTCGGAGTTGCCGCCTTTTGGTGTTTGCGTGCCGTGCCGGCTTTGGCCGAACCGCTCGGATACGGTATTTTGATTGTGCTGTTGTGCTATATGCTGTATCTGTTTTTGCGACGTAAAGATAAGCTTAAAGAGTTAGTAAAAAATGCGCGGCAAAAAAAGCTGAATTTGCCGACGGCTGATATTCCGCAGCATCCGCAACTCAGTATTTTGCTGACGTTGGTGCTGTATACGTTGGGTGTGACGTTTGTACTGTATTTGATAATTTTGCTGATTTATGTGAAATAAATTGCAGAGTGTTTAATAAAAAAACGGTCGGAAAATCATTCCGACCGCATTTTTTCAGAATATTTTTTAGACTTTGCGTCCTCTTTTGGCGTTTTTGATATCGGCCAAAGTTTTAGGAGTTAACGCATCGCCGGTTTTACGCTTCGGAACTTTCGGCTTCGGCGTACGATTTTGTTTGGTCTTAGCCTTAGCATTTTTGCTGGATGGTTCGGAATTTTTAAAATCAACATTTATATATGGAAAATCAACACGCACACCATCATTATCTTCGTAAACATCTTTTTCGTGGTTAAATTTGTATACGGTTGATGAAGCTTTATCTCGGCGTGATTCCACATTCCATTCGCCTGAGGTTGTGTTTTCGGCGGCAGAATATTGGAGCTCGTCGACCGAATGTTCTTTGAAATGTTTATTAGCGTAAGCCTGATGTTCTTTTCTGATTTTTTCAAGCTGATTACGAAATTCCACTTTGAATTTATAGCCTTCTTCCGGCGTCAATCCTATTCGCTCAATAAAGGCATTGATTTGTGCTTTTTCTTTAGAGGTTATCCCGCCGAGCATACCTTCAAACGGATCTTTGCTCATATCAAATTTTTCAGCACCTTTGGTGTCACCGATATGCCAACCGTTTATTTCCACTTCGGCGCCGTTGTCAAGAGATGCTCCGTTTATTTCGGAGGAATGCGGACGAGCTTTGTCTTTTTTGGTTGGTTTTTCCGGTTCTTTATTTTCAATAACAGAGGAGAAGGCATCTTTTTTATGATAAACCCCAAATCCGTCAGAAGTGGTTGTTTCATTTGCCCGCGAGGCAAAATGGAATTTTTTTGTAAAATTCTCGACTTTATTATCATTATTAGGGGATTCTTTATTAAGCTTTTCAATTAACGCTGCGCCGGCACCGGTCAGAGATACGCTTAGTACAATCCCAGCACAAACTTTAGTCCAATTATCAGCCATCTCAATTCTCCTTAAAAATTTCTTTATTAATCGTATTATAATTAAGAAATAAATTTTTGTCAATATTTATTTAGTGAGATAAAAAACAAAAAAGATTGTGCTGTTTGCCGCACAATCTTTTTCGTTTAGTTGAGCTGAATAAATGTCCGTTTGGTGTCTACACGATACAGGCGGTTACCTTTGCGATAATAGGTACCGAGGCTTTCAAAGGCCCAGTCATTATCTGAAAAGTAGACCATAAGCTCGTAATAGGTTTGGTTGCGCCGCGCGTCGATGCGTTCGAAGGCAACAAACGAGCGATGATCAAGCGGAAAATCCAGTCGAGCGTAGTCAATCAGCCTACCGTTGAAGTCGTAAAGCATAATCTCATCGCCCTTGTAAAACGCGGCCAGTTGAATGTTCTCTTCCAGTACCATCTCGTAGTCAATCGGGAGAATCTCAACGCCGTCTTTGTAGAGTCCGTATACCATGTGGCGTTCGTCATCGGCCTGATTTTCTTTGCAGGCGATATCGACTTGGCCGCACTTAGTGTGTTGGACTTTCTTTTGGGCATAAGCTCCGGTTGCGGCAAGCATAAAGCAAACCGACAACATAAAAATAATTTTTTTCATAACTTGTAGATAATATAGTTTGTTATTTTCTTTTAACCTTTTTCGAGATATTTGTCAATAATTAATTTTAACAAGATATTTTGCAAAAAAATTATGGACAAGCGCCAAAGTTTGTTATAATCTGCGCGGTAGTGAAAATTTTAAGCTTAATTTTTAAGGATATAAAATGACAATCGGTGTAAATGAAATTCGTAAAACTTTCTTGGATTATTTCAGGAAAAATGACCATAAAATCGTTCCGTCATCTTCGTTGGTGCCGGATAACGACCCGACGTTGATGTTTACCAATTCCGGCATGGTACAGTTTAAAAATATTTTGGCCGGTAATGAAACGCGTGATTATACGCGAGCGGCAACCGCACAAAAAAGCGTGCGCGCCGGCGGTAAACATAATGATTTAGACAGTGTCGGCTATGATGTGCGTCACCATACGTTTTTTGAAATGCTCGGTAACTTTTCGTTTGGAGACTATTTTAAGGACTACGCCATTCCGTATGCGTGGGAGCTGCTGACCAAGGAATTTTGCCTGCCTAAAGAAAAACTGGCGGTTACGATTTATCATAACGATGACGAAGCACATGATATATGGAAAAAAGTTTCCGGTTTGCCGGAAGACCGGATTATCCGCATTGCCACCAAAGATAACTTTTGGCAGATGGGCGACACCGGCCCGTGCGGTCCGTGCTCCGAGATTTTTTATGACCACGGTCCGGAAGTTTGGGGCGGTCTGCCGGGCACTCCGGAAGAAGACGGCGATCGTTTTATCGAAATTTGGAATTTGGTTTTTGACCAGTTTGAAGATTTACCGGACGGCTCACGGATTAATTTGAAACGCCCGTCGATTGATACGGGCATGGGTTTGGAACGTATTGCCGCAATTTTGCAGGGTGTACATTCCAATTTTGAAACCGATATGTTCAAAAATATCATTAAGGCAATTGCCGATATTGCCAACACCGATCCGAACGGTCCGCTTAAGGCTTCACACAACGTGATTGCCGACCACTTGCGCGCCATCAGCTTTTTGATTGCCGACGGGGTATTGCCGTCTAATGAAGGTCGCGGCTATGTGTTGCGCCGGATTATGCGCCGAGCTATGCGTCACTCCTATTTGTTGGGAGTTAAAGAGCCGATGATTTATAAGCTGTTGCCGGTGTTGCAAAAGGAAATGGGTGATGCCTATCCGGAACTTTATGCTCGTGAAACGCTGATAAAAGAGACCATCGAAATTGAGGAAGAGCGCTTCGGGCGTACTCTCGATAAGGGTTTGAAATTGCTTGATGATGAGTTGGAAAAATTGCCGTCGGGCAGCAAATTCAGCGGTGAAACGGCATTTAAGCTTTATGATACTTTCGGATTTCCGCTGGATTTAACTCAAGATGCGCTTAAAAATAAAAACATTGAGGTTGATGTTGAGGGCTTTAATGCCTGTATGGAAAAACAGAAGGCCGAGGCTCGTAAAAACTGGGCCGGTTCGGGCGACGAAGGTACGGCCAAAGTTTGGTATGGGGTTAAGGATAAGTGCGGCGCTACCGAATTTTTGGGCTATAATACTCTGAAAACCGACGGTGAGATTAAGGCTCTGATTCAAAACGATACCGAGGTGACGGAAGTTACCGGCGGTAAATTTGAGTTAGTGGCAAATCAAACGCCGTTCTATGCCGAACGCGGCGGTCAGGTCGGGGATATCGGTACGATTACCTCTAAAAACTTTACGGCTAAAGTTGTGGACTGCAAGCCGAAATTGGGCGATGTTTATGCTCATGTATGCGAGCTTTTGAGCGGTACGGTTAAGGTTGGTGAGTTTGCCAATTTTGAGGTGGATAAAGAAAATCGCGGGCAAATTTGTGCCAATCACTCGGTGACACACTTGGCGCATAAGGCGCTGAAAATGGTGTTGGGTGACCATGTGGCGCAAAAAGGTTCGGCGGTTGAGGCCGGTCGGATGCGCTTTGATATTTCGCACCCGAAACAGGTTACGGCCGAGCAAATTCGCCAAGTGGAAGATATCGTTAATGAGCAAATTCGCAATGATTTGAAGGTCAATACCGTGATTATGAACAAAGATGAGGCAGTGGCACTCGGGGCGATGGCGCTGTTTGATGAAAAATACGGAGACGATGTGCGAGTGGTAACCATGGGTGATGAAAAAGCTCCGTTCTCGCGTGAACTTTGCGGCGGTACACATGTTTGCTCTACCGGCAATATCGGCTATTTCCATATTTTATCGGAATCGGCGGTGGCGGCCGGTGTGCGCCGTTTAGAGTGTGTAACCGGTTGCGGTGCTGATGCTTATGTGCGGTATTTGGAAGATAAACTGCATACGGTGACGGCAAGCCTTAAAACCAATATGAACGATTTGGAAGCGCGTATTTCCGGTATGTTGGACGAGCGCAAAAAGTTAGAGGCCGAAATCTTTAATTTGAAAAAGAGTTTGGCCAGCGGGCAATCGGCGGCAAACGATGAGGTTGAAACGGTTAACGGCGTAAAGTTTGTCGGTAAGTTGGTGCCTGATGCGCATCCGAAAGAACTGAAAGCGTTTGTTGATGATATTACGCAAAAAATCGGCTCCGGTGTGGTGGTGTTATGCTCGGATAAAGACGGCAAAGCTTCGGTTGTGGTCGGAGTCAGTAAAGACTTAACCGGTAAGTATAACGCGGTGGATATGGTACGTGCGGCGGCCGGAGTTTTAGGCGGTCAGGGCGGTGGCGGTCGTCCGGATATGGCGCAGGCCGGCGGTGCCGATGTGGCAAAAATCAGCGACGCCATCGCGGCAATCAAAAAAATGGTTGCATAATTCGGTTAGCAAAAAATAAAAATGACTCGGTTGCAGAATCGGGTCATTTTTTCATTTCAGCAAAAAAAATGTTGATTTTGACAAAATAATGTGATATATACAAAACAATTTGCTATTACTTATTTACAAATTCAAAATTTATCGCTTATGAGAAAAAACAAAATCATCAATTCTGCGAACCTCAATGCAATTGTTGCCAATGACAAAGCCGAAAAAGTTGTGAAAGCCATTCGTCGCGAGTATCCGTCATTTTTAGCCGGAAATCCCCTCGATGCTGAAATTAAGCTGCGTAAGATTACACTTCGGAGCGAGGCTTTCGGCAAGTCTGCCGGCCAGCCGATGTATGCGTTTGCCAAGCGCCTCAGCAACAAGTTAACCGTTCTGGTAGAACTTGAGAGCGGCAAGGCCGAGATGTTCTCAACATCAGTTATCGACTCTACGGAAAATGTGGCCGGTAAGTTTACCATTGACGGCGTGATCTACGACATTAAGGACACGGTCAACGGTTGTCCGCGTTACGCACCCTGCGGGTCTGAGCGCAAGCCGCGAGCCAAGGCACAGTTGAGGCGACGCCTCAGGGATCTTGCGAGTGATTTTATGTCGAGCTTCAGACATCAGATTTAGCATTTTAGCCTGTGATTGAGCTGTTGTTTGTATGCGTATTAAGTCGGTTTGTGCCGGCAATACCGCAACCGCCAAAGCCGGTTTTTCCGATTGAACGTTTGGTCGGAATGCCCGCTAAAGAGGCTAAAATCGAACGAGAAAAGAAAAGAGGTATGGGACGCTACGTTATGCCGTCAGGTTTTTGCGAGCCGACAGAGTCTCAGACACCGTCGAAAAATGTTTCCGCAAAGGGCGGATTCAATCGACGCGGAAAGCGAAACAAGTAAGCAAAAACGCACTCTTGATTGAGTGCGTTTTTGTTATTTTAAATTAATTATCTGCAGGTGAGTTGTTTCTGTTTGAGGAGTTGTGATACTCTGTCAGTAATCTCTTGCTGACAGAAACGGCATTAAAGAATTTATCAAAAAAATGAAGGCAAATATTCAAATAAATGGAAAATTTTATGGATTTTAAATATTTTTGAGTTAAACTGACGGCAATAAGTATATTTATTATAACGAGGTTAAGATGAAAAAAATAGCCATTATCGGTGCAACTTCCGGCTGCGGTCGCGAGCTGTTGAATATGTTTGAAGAAAACGGTTTTTCGGCCGACGATATTTTTGCGGTAGATACGGACAGCCCGCTCGGCACACAAATTTCGTACGGCGAAGATGTGGATATGGATGTTTATAATTTGCGTGATTTTGACTTTGGTTCGGCACAAATTGCCGTTTTTTGCGTTGCGGAAGATTTGACCAAGCATTATGTACCGCGGGCGTTGGCTAAAGATGCGTTTGTGGTGGATTGTTCGGGGACTTATGGTACCGACAGCGATGTGCCGCTGATTATTGCCGGTATGAATGATGATGAAATTCAAACGGCAAAACGCGGAATCATTGCCTTGCCATCCCCGCAGGTGACGCAGCTGATGTTGCCGTTGCAACAAATCTTTAAAAATAACACCATTAAAAGGCTGATTATCAATACTTATATGGCAACCTCGGTTTATGGTAAGGCGGCGATGGACGAGCTGTTTAATCAAACGCGGAAGATTTTTATGAATGAGCCGCTGGTTGATGACGAAACCGTTTTTCATAAGCAGGTTGCGTTTAACGTGTTGCCTCAGGTTGGCGAGTTTATAGGCGATGAAACCAAGCAGGAATGGGCAATGAATGTGGAAATTAAAAAGATTTTGGGCAAAGATATCAAGGTTCATGCCAATTGCGCGATTGTGCCGGTGTTTATCGGTATCGGTGCATTTGTAAATGTGGAGTGTGCCGAGGAAGTTGATGTTGACGATATTCGCAACAAAATGCGCGATACCAAAGGCGTGGTGGTATTTGATAAACACGTTGATTGCGGATACGTTTCAATGAATGACGTACAGAGTGAAAGCGATGTTTATGTCAGTCGTCTGCGGCAAGATGTTTCGGTCGAAAACGGGTTCAGTTTTTGGTCGGTGGCCGATGATTTGCGTGCCGGAACGGCGCAAAATGCCTATAATGTGCTTCAACTTATTTTGAAAAAACAGGGATAAACAGATGCAAAAAGCTTTTTCCAAGATTTTATTTGTTTTATTTATGATGCTTTCGTTGTTATCGGCAGAGGCTTATGCCGTTACGACGCATCCGGCCGAAGAAACGCCGACAACCTTGCAATCGGGCGTGGCGGTGGATTTTTCCGGTATTACGGCGGAAATTGAAAAAATACAGGAAGGGTTGCTGCAAACCGATATTTCAAGAGAAACGCTTGACGGTTATGTGTCGTATCTTACCGCTACGGAAAATGATATCGGTGAGAATCGTAAAATTTTGGAAAAGCAGGTACGGTTTATTCAAAGACAACTTGATGCGTTGGGTAGCGGACCGAAAGAGGGCGAAGCCGAAGATGAAGCAATTACCAAACAACGCGAAGAGCTGTCGCAACAATTGGCCTCACAAGATCGGCTGCTTAAAGAATCTAATTTATTGGTAATCAATATAGTGGAACTGACCGATCAGATTTTAAAAGTGCGCAACCAAAAAATTTATGGCGATATGATGACAAAGCAGTCGGCAATAATTAATCCGATGGTGTTTTTTAAGGATTTGAAAGCCTATATCATCTTCTTTTGGGATATCGTAAAATCTCCGGTGGTATGGTACAATTCCGTGCCGCAGGATCAGCGTTCGTACACCATTTTAAGCATCAGTGTCATGATTGTGATTTTGTTGATTGCATTGGCGTTGGCTATCTTTTTGAAACGGTTTATTTTACGCAATTGGGGGTATAAGGCCGAAAATAAAACTCCGTCATTTAACCGCAAGGTGGTGGCGGCGTGTGCGGTGGCAATTGCGCGCGGATTGATTTTTGCGTTTTTGGTCGGCGGGTGCATTTTGTGGATGGTCAGCACCAAAATCTTTGGCGATACATTGTTAAATTCGGTGTTAATGGCCTCGGCGTATATTTGTTTGCTGGCGATTGCCGAAGCGACGGTTTCGCGAGTGACGTTTGCCCCGAATTATCCGAACTGGCGTTTGGTAAATATTGCCAGCGAAAAGGCGGCCCGATTTACGCGGATGATTTTCCTGTTCATCGTGTTCAACTCGGTGGCGGCACTTCAGGTGGTGGTGGCACAATATCGCGAATATTCTACCGAAACAGTGCATTTTGTGATGATGATATCCAGTTTTGTAAAAGCATTTTTCCTTATTTGGTTTTCAAAAATTTCGTTTGATACATATTATGACGAATTTAGGGATGACGGCGCCGATAATAGCGCCGAAGATGATGAAGATTCCGAAAACAGCGGATTAAGAATGATTTTGATCAGCCATGTTTTCTGCGTCGGCACTTTTGCACTTTCGCTGTTCGGCTATCCGGAATTGTCGCTTTTTATTTTTAATCATTTGATTATGTCGCTGATTTTATGCGGAGTTTTGGAGGTTGTTCGGCGGTCGGTTA
>JBGUGE010000039.1:0-3746 GCA_045111335.1 Alphaproteobacteria bacterium
TGATTGGGATAAAAAGGCGATGGCTCAATATATTGATACGTTTGCCGACAGTTATCGCCGTGAATATTTGCTGGATAAATTGCAAAAGAGTACTTTTTTTGATGTAAAGCAATATTTAATCGACAACAAACGCACTTATTGGCAAAAGTTGTTCCATATCAATCCGGATCCGCAACACATTTCCGCCTCAGGTTTGGAACGCCGGATTCGCAAATATAACAACCTCAACCGCAAACTCGGTGAAGGTTGGTACCATAAAGAAAAAGATTTTAATACCCAGAGCAGACTTGAAGATGAAGCCGAACGCTATGCCGCCGGTTTTCTGAAAGGTAATGTTGAAGTAACGCGTGATGAAATTCCGGCTTTACGTAATTATTTTAAGACTTTTCAAAATCAGCTTAATGCCGCGAATGTTGCCGATGCCTTTAATGAAATACAGGGTATTCCGCTTGAAAACTTTGCCGAAAAGAGAACTCCTCTGTGGCAAAGATTTAAAAAATCTCTCAAAAACAAATGGAACGGTTTTGTTAATGCCGTCAAGCCTAAGCGCGCCATTAATATTAAGATGAACCGTAGAAATTGGGCTGATGTTGCCGTTATTTCGGCACTTTTCACCCTCGGCAGTTTATCTTTCTTAAAGTCTGATACGGTAGCCAAAGAACATCGCGGTGCTCCTGATGTGGAAACCAGAAAAGATGCCAATCTGAACCAACCGTATACCTCAGTTAAAACTGATGCGTTTGTTCAGACCGGAGCGGAATTAACTCACGAGCAGAAAATTTGGAAAAACTTTTATGATACCAAAAATCAAATACAGGCTGCAGACGCCGGAATCGATTTGAATGCTATGTATGATAACATTAACGCACAGCAAAAAGCCGGTATTTTTGTTATGCCTGAAAACGTCAGTGTCGAACGTTTTGCTTATACGCACATAATGTATAAATCCTACGGTCTGCAATCTCCGTTGGAAGCAGCCATTAACGGCAGACAAAAAATTTCCGCGGAGCAGCAAAAAGCTATTGAACAGGCGGTTAAGATTGCCGGTGAAAATGGCATAGGAGTTAAGAAAATTGCCGCTTCTTACGGCAAACGTATGGGCAGAAAATTGAGCAAGCACAGTGCTTATGATAATGCTTCCAATGATATGAAACAACAATATATCAACAACATCAGAGCGGTTAAAAGTCTTAATCAACATTAAGATTAATTCCCGTTCATAGCACAAAAAAAGAGGCAAAAAATTGCTTCTTTTTTTTGTGCCCGTTTATAACATAAGTAATATAACTTATAAAATACTTTACATCTGCCGTAAATAATATATAATTGTGAATGGTTTATAGTTCTTATAAGGGATTTATTGATGAAATATGGCACGCAAATCGGTCGCTCCATGATTGAGATGCTTGGTGTTTTGGCGATTATCGGCGTACTTTCCGTCGGCGGTATTGCCGGCTATTCCAAAGCTATGATGAAATACCGTATCAATCGGTCGGTTGATCAGATTGTTCAGGCAGTTACGCGCACCCGCGTGGCGTTTGTGGCTCAAAAGAACTATAAAGGTCTCGGTTCAACTCCTGAAGAAGTCGGCTCGGTTTTATTTAATGCCAACATCATCACGCCCGACTATTCGGTACGCGATATCGACGGTAATCCGGTTATACCGTATCGGTTCAAAAACCCTTTCAAAGGTAATATTAATATCCGCATTGCCGATAAGGTTCAAGACGGTGATAACGGTGCCTTTGTTATTCACTATGATTTTATTCCGAAGCAGGCCTGTATTGAAATTGCTACCAACGGTTGGGGAGGAACCAACGGTGACGGTTATATTGCCTTAGCGATTAATGAACCGATGCCGAAAACGGTTCGCCAGGGTTATTGTACTCCATCTCCGGTATCTCAGATGAACCACGCACTTCACTGTTCGCAGCACGCCATTATGCTTAAAGAAGCGGCTGCCCATGCTTGTTCGGATAAAAAAGACAATTGGTTGGAATTTATGTTCTATTAGCGGTTTGATATATCTCCCCCTCTCAAGCTAAAAATATGTATTGCTAATCTTTTATTTATCTTTTTTGATTATTATATCGCTCATAAGAGGATTAATCATGAAATGCAAATTATGGCACTGCTTGGCTGTTTTATTCGGCGCGCTGATATTTTCAACCGCGCACGCCGAAACGTCTGTCAAAAGCACGGAAAATACGACCATCCGCCTTTATCACAACGGTGTAGATGATGTTTTGGCGGAATTCACCATGCAACCGGATTGGCATATTTCATGGAGCAACCCCGGAGATGTGGGACAACCGACGGAAGTAACGGCTGTAAATTCGGCGGTTGAGATTACGGCACAATCGGTACCGATTGCCCGCACGGTCTATGATTTTATGAATGAATATTTGTATGAGAATACGGCGTTTTACAAACTTAAAGTCAATAATTTGGATAAAGCTGAAATAACCTTTAATTTTGTGGAATGCAGCGATGTATGCAAGCCGGAATCAATAACTTTTAAGCTGGCGGAAATTGCCACCACTCCGGATACACAATGGCAACAAATCCAACAACGGGCACAGGCTACTTTTCCGCAAAAAATAACTTTAACCAGTCCTGCCGGTGAAAATCTCTTAAAGCTCGATTTTAACCCTAAATCTCCGCTTCTATTTGCTCCGACGCAAAAAGATATTATTGATGAAACCAGTATCGAAACCGAATCAACCGCCGACGGCATTAATATTCGCTGGCAGTCGGAACAACCGCAGCAGCTTAAACAGGCTCTGATTATTACACCGGATAAGGCTTATCTGGCTGATATAAAATATAAAAACAGCTTCACTCCGATCTTGCTCTATATGATTATTTTGGCGTTTTTAGGCGGGGTTATCTTAAATGCCATGCCCTGCGTCTTCCCAATTCTGAGTCTGAAGATTTTTACTTTGTTAAAAACTCCTCAAACCGGCATAAAACCATATAAAAATGCCCTATTCTTCACTTTGGGAGTGTTATTGTCATTTACGCTTTTGGCGCTGATAATCATGTGGTTGAAGGCCGGCGGTTCCAGCATCGGTTGGGGATTTCAGCTGCAATCGGCATGGTTTGTCGGGATTATGGCGTTATTGTTCTTTGTACTGTTTTTGTTTATGGCGGATATTCTGCATTTTCCGAATTTTGCCGGAAACGCCGTACATCGCCTCGCCGGCTTAAATGAATTTACTACCGGATTTTTTGTGGTATTGGTAGCCAGTCCTTGCGCCGGACCATTTATGGGAGCGGCCATCGGTTATGCATTTACTCGCAGCAATATTGAAGTTATCGCCATATTTATCGCATTGGCGCTCGGTTATGCTTTGCCGTATGCCTTAATTGAGATGTTTCCGAAAACATTGCAACGCCTTTTACCCAAGCCGGGAGCGTGGATGCAAACAACCAAAATTGCGCTTTCCATACCGATTTTACTAACCTCCGTGTGGCTCGGCTCGATTTTATACACCCAAATCAAAACCGATATTTATGATGCCGATACCACCGTTTTGAATTGGCAGACTTTTGATGCCGGCAAAATTGCCGAGCTTAATGCCCAAGGGCGCAATATTTTTGTAGATTTTACCGCGGATTGGTGTTTAACCTGTCAGTTTAATGAAAAAGTGATTTTAAACAGCAACCGCTTTAAGCAATTTGTGCAACAAAACAACGTGGAGCTGTTTGTTGCCGATTTAACCGAACATAACGAAGATTTCAGC
>JBGUGE010000040.1:0-3251 GCA_045111335.1 Alphaproteobacteria bacterium
TTTTTTGACCATGATTATCATTCGCCACTTTTTGACCTTCAACCCCGTACTTCGTATAATAGTTATTATAATCATAAACAGAAGCGGAAAAAATGTTGCGGAAATGCGGATAATATTGCGATTATTCAATATGTTACGGAAAATGTTTTTTTACGATTCGGAGCTTGCAAAATTTTGCCGGCGGAAAATTTTTAGGCTGCTACATGATTTTGTTTGATAAAAAATTACAACTTGTGGAGATGATAAATTATTTTTCGAGTATATTTCAATAAAATGGTGTAATATGGCGGTTTTTAACGCAAAAGGAGGATGTAATATGGATAAAAGTCTGGAAAATGAGTTTGTGCAATACATGACGCAGAATAATCTGTCGTCAAACACCATCAGCTCGTACCTGTTTACGCTCAAAAACTATTGCAAACAGTACGATATCGAGAAAATTACTAAGAAGGATTTGATGAAGTATAAGATGGATCTTATTGAGAATTATCGGCCGCAGACGGTGAATTTGCGACTTCGGGCGCTTAATTGCTACTTGGAAATGATACATAAGGAAAAACTTAAAATGTCGACGGTCAGGGTGCAGGCTAAGACGTTTTTGGAGAATGTTATCAGCGAGGCGGACTATGAATATTTTAAGAAAAAACTTAAGAAATACGACAAGTTTTGGTATTTTGTAGTGCGGTTTATGGCGGCGACCGGTGCGCGAGTGAGTGAGCTGCTTTCCATCAAGGCAGAGCATGTAAAGTTGGGATATTTGGATTTGTATTCGAAGGGAGGAAAGGTGCGCCGTATCTATATTCCGCGCAAATTACAGAATGAGGCGGCGGAGTGGCTGATGCAGACCGAAGTCAAAAGCGGATTTTTGTTTGTAAATCGACACGGGGATAGGTTCACTCCGCGCGGAATTGCCGGCCAGCTCAAGCTTTTGGCGAAAAAATTCGGTATCAACGAAAAAGTGGTGTATCCGCACTCGTTTCGGCATCGGTTTGCTAAGAATTTTCTTGATAAATTTAATGATATTTCTTTGCTGGCGGATTTGATGGGGCATGAAAGTATTGAAACGACAAGAATTTACTTGCGACGTACCAGCACGGAGCAACGCGCGATTATTGATAAAATCATCGATTGGTAGGTGTGGCGATAGTTACTGTCATCCCTCGAGGCGGGCAGTGCGTCACCTCGAGGGATGTTTTCTGACGCACGGCGACGAGGGGATCCTGAAACAAGTTCAGGATGACAGTCACTTTTTGTGCCACCCATACCACGCCACCCATACCACACCACCTGTGCCACCCATACCACGCCACCCATACCGCGCTCTCGCCCCGCGTGCGCCCACACACCCATACCGCGTCACTCGCGCAAACCCCGCACAGAGTCTATACTCAACCTCCTGCCTATACCAAAAGTAATATATCTAATTTCGGGCTTGAAAACGCGGGCGCGTTATTGCATAATGGCAACAGGATGTCATTTTGGCAGACTTTGTACGAATTTTTAAGGAGAAAGATTATGAAGAACAATCAAAAAGGCCGTTCCATGATTGAGATGCTCGGTGTGTTAGCAATCATCGGCGTGCTTTCTGTTGGCGGTATTGCCGGATATTCGAAAGCGATGGCTAAATTCAGAGCCAACAAAACTATTGACCAGATTTCGCACATTGTGGCGAACGTCCGTATTTTGTTTGGTTCACAAAAGAATTATACTGACTTGGGCGATGGCACAGGTGCTTCGGCAACCGCACCGAAGGGCAACGCTTACTTGTTGGCAAACGCAAACATCTTGCCGGATGAAATGAGACAGAACACCGGTGAAGTCAAAGCTGATGCCACTATGGATAAAACTTTTATCAACCCGTATTCCGGTTTTGTTTCCGTATACAGAGGTGACCGTTCCGCGACGGGTGATAACCGTGCGTTTATTATTGAATATTACGGTATTCCGAAAGATGCGTGCATTGACTTAGCTTCGCAAGATTGGAACTCCTCTTCCGGTTCGGGTTTGTTAGCATTTGCCGTAAACACGGGTGCTGATGCATTAAAAACAGCTCTTTTGGGTAATTGTACCACAACGACTGATACCACTAATGCGGCGCAAATGATTTGTTCGCAAGATATGCCGATGAAGGTAGCCGGCGCGATGACCGCCTGCTCCTCAGCAAATAACAATGCGCTTATCTTCAAGTTTTATTAATTTGAAGAACATACGGTCGGATAAGGAGCTCTGTTTGGCGGGGCTCCTTGTCGCGTACTTAATGTATAGGGATATTGCGAAAAAATTTATTTTTTAGTCGGCTGTTAATTGACTGTTAATGAATTTTGTGATACCCTAAAAAAAGGAAAATTTTAAACGCGTTGTGCGCTATGCGCATGACGATATTGGCAAACAAGGATAGATGTCTTTTATGGTATTTATTATTGGAGGGTAGGACTATGAGATATACACGCACGGCTGTTGGGCTTTTAACACGCCTGTATCGGAGTGTTTTAAGGAAATGTTGGCTCATCAACATCGGACTGTTTACCCTCGGAATAATGGTACCGAACGTCACTATGGTTGACGAGGCAATGGCATCGGATTCCGGTGTTCGAAAAGGCGATATTGATACATATACTTCCGAAAATAAATTTCTTTGGTGGTTTTGGTATGATAAATACACCATAGACACTCCTCGAACTGATTTTATTGATATCCAAACTACTATAACAGGTACCACTGGTCAGGGGTCGGAATATCTTCATGGTTCATATTTCAATCTTGAATGGGCTTTACAAGATATTTCCAGTGGTCGGATTTTTCAAGCCGGCGCGATAGGAACGCACGATATTGCCTCTAATGCTGTTACATCGGCGAAAATCGCTTCTGGTGCCGTGACTACGGCAAAAATTGCAGACAACGCGGTTACTACTACTGAACTTGCCTCTAATGCTGTTACATCGGCGAAAATTGCTTCCGGTGCCGTGACTGATGCTAAAATTGCCAGCGGAATTACGGCAAGCAAAATTACACAAACCGCATCGGAAAGGTTTGTATCGGACACCGAAAAATCGACTTGGAATGCCAAACAGAATGCTTTATCGACCGCGCAGTTAGATGCGGCGAATTCGGGAATCACTTCGGCGAAGGTTTCGACATACGACGGATATGCCGCAACCATCGCTACCAAGGCCGATTCTGCTGACTTGAATAACTATTATACGAAGAGTCAAGTAGATTCAATGGTTCCGGGGGTGTTGGAGCCGACTCGC
>JBGUGE010000041.1:0-2092 GCA_045111335.1 Alphaproteobacteria bacterium
GCAGACGCACCGCGCTACGTTCGGAATGACGGTAACTTGCAAATTAATTTGAAACCTTAAAAAAATACCCTCGCAGCTTTTTATAGCGGCGAGGGTATTCCAAATTCAGTGTCTGTGATAATAATTCTTCATGAAATCGTTGCGTTCTGCCTCATCACGGTCAAAAAAGGCCGCGATAAAATAACGCAAATACGCGGTTGCGTAACTCAACACAAAAAGTATCAGCAACAGTACCACACGAACAAGATGTTCTTTATCCCAAGCATAAGCGCCGGAAAAGTGCGGTTTCGGAATTTCGACATCAAATAACCAAAATACAAGAAAGAGGTAAACTACCGCCACTGTCAAGGTCATCAACTGTCCTTTTCCGAGAAACGCAAATTCCCGCCTTGCCGACCAATTGGCATAAGCAGCTTTTTGCCGGAATGTTAATGATTGTTTTTCCATAAGCTGTCAGTTTTAGTGAGTTTTTGCAGTAATGGTTCTTACTTATCGGCTTCAGTATCTTGAATTTCCCCGTTTTTGTGACAGGAAACACCTATCACACACAGCAACAACAGACCGAATACCATAATTACACCGGCGTCGTTGGTGCGATACAGTTCTTCAATATCATCAACCGATTGCTCACCGACAACGGCCTTAATGCCGGTCATTTTCGGAGAAGTAAACACCGTTACCAGCATTCCGTCAACCGGAGCAATGTCTTGGGTTTTACCAATCGACCGAGGATTTTGCTCTCTAATGGTCACATTGGCAACCGTGTATTGAGCAGAATCAATAACCACATACCAAGTGCCGCTTTTGGTCTCATACTGCAAATTGGCGGTGCCGAGGATATGGGGCTCAATCGGCTTGCTGTCAAACCACGAGCAACCTGTTAATGCTACGCTGAGCGCGGCCATTAACACAAAGACTAACTTTTTCATGCGCATTTATATTTTTAAGTTTTACAATATTCGCATCAGAACGGCAAATCATCAGAGTCTTCCGGCCCGACACAGTCGGCGGGCGGCTCGGATTATGCCATTTTCGGCAAAACCAGATAGCGGTTACTGTCCATCAACTCTGGCATACACTTCCAACTGTTAAATTCAAGTTGGTGCATATTCCGCGTAATAAACAGCTTAAAGTTCTCGTCAATCGGCACGGCAACATTGCCCTCGATTAAGCTCAACACCTTACGGAATTCATCCTTTTGCGTTTTTGAATATTCATCTTTGTCGATGAGCTTCTTGATAAACGCGGCGATATCATCCTTATCGGCGGCACCACAGAGATAAAAGTCGACATAATCGACCTTACTTCCATTCTCATACTCTAACTGCCTTAAGGGTTGCAAATCTTTGCACAACTTTTTGCAGGCAATAATAACAATTACGTTACTTTTCATAAGCTTTTATGTTTTGCATTACGATAGTTTCTAACAATGAGAATAAAGTACATTGCAAAAAACAGGAGCAGTAAAATCAGCGATTTTGTTTGTTTAATCGGCGCACCGATATAATACAAAATACACAACACGGCAGCATAAATCAACATACCGGAGAACAAGTATACTGCGTATTTAGCGGCCAGTTTATCTTGTTCTTTTTTTGCCTCCGAAGTTTTGGGTTTTGCTTTGATTAACTTCCATGCGTGATAGCATAAGGTTAAAAACAAAGCAAAAGCGAAACCGGTCCATCCCCAAATGAATGGTAGGACATCGTTTAACGTTATTTCCATACTTTAATAATATTGAATTTAATGAATAATTAGCTGTTACAATTATAAATTTCGTAACTTGCACCATAAATAAAAAATCTCTCGGAGTCAAGCGGAATAAAACACCCTCGCAGCCAATTACGGCGGCGAGGGTGTTTTATTTACGGAACACAGGTTTGATTATGTCATCAGCAATGCCAAAGTTACCAGTAGCGACAGCCCTACAACCCCTTCATACATCGACGCCCAGAACAGCGGCGATACCATAATCGCAGCCGCAACAAAAACGGCGGCGGGGGCAAATCCGGCATGATACAGCACCAGCACCGCTCCGGCCATAATTATCCACGAATATTGCACGCGGAACAATTCGGTAATACCTTTTCTG
>JBGUGE010000042.1:0-36283 GCA_045111335.1 Alphaproteobacteria bacterium
ATGGGCAAAGTTATGGGAGCACTGAAAAGCAAATATGCCGGACAAATGGACTTCGGGGCGGCATCCGGTATTATAAAACAACTCTTATCATAACGGAAAATTGCACTTCAAATGAAAGACGATTTCTTAAAATTTCTTGATGAGTTGCGCAGCCGTATTTCAATTGCCGAAGTTATCGGCGAAAAGGTTAAGTTGCAAAAACGCGGCCGCGAATATACCGGTCTGTGCCCGTTTCATCAGGAAAAAACACCGTCTTTTACCATTAATGAAAGCAAGGGATTTTATCATTGCTTCGGATGTGGAGCTCATGGTGATGTGGTCAGATTTTTGATGGATCACGAGGGGTTGCCGTTTATTGAGGCCGTAAAAAAATTAGCGTCACGCGTCGGTCTGGAATTACCGGCTTTTTCCAAAGAAAATCAGGAAGCGGTGCAACGGCGCAAGTCGTTATATGAAATTATGGATATGGCCGCCGAATTTTATGAGAAAAACCTGTATATGCCGGTAGGAGCACGCGGACTGAATTATTTTAGGCAAAAGCGCGGATTATCCGATGAGACCATTAAAAAATTCCGTTTAGGCTATGCGCCGAGCAACAATGCACTGAAAGCTTATCTTTCTTCTAAGGGAATAGCGGAACAGGATATGGCTGATTTGGGGTTAATCAGTATTCCCGAAGACCCTAACCGCAAACCGAATGATTTTTTCTATGATCGCGTGATGATTCCGATTATGGATAAGCAAAAGAATGTGATTGCGTTCGGCGGACGAATTTTAGGCGACGGGCAACCTAAATATCTAAATTCGCCGGAAACCCCTATTTTTAATAAGCGCCGGATTCTCTACAACATGAACAACGCTCGCGAATCGGCGTATAATGCCAAAAGATTGATTGTTTGCGAAGGCTACATGGACGTGATTGCGTTGGATTGTTTCGGTTTTAACTATGCCGTGGCTCCGCTCGGAACGGCTCTTACCGAAGAACAAATCATCGAATCGTGGAAAGTTTGCAACAATCCGACACTGTGTTTTGACGGTGATGCGGCCGGAATTCGGGCAGCCATTCGCTCGGTAGACCGCGTTTTGCCTAACTTACGTGCCGGATATTCGGTAAACTACATCTTCTTAAAAGATGCCAAAGATCCGGATGAGTTACTGCATAAATTCGGGGCGGCAGCGTTTGAAAAATATATCGGTAAATCCAAGCCGTTGGTGGATATTTTGTGGCATAAATGCAAGATGAACAAAAATACCGAAACACCGGAACAAAAGGCCCTAATAGAAAAGGAAATCTTTGAAGAAGTAGCCAAAATCAAGGATAATCAGATTCGCAATTACTATACTCAGGAGATGAAAAAGCGAATATATTATTCCTTTGGTCGCGGTGCCGAATTTAAGAATCGGCAAGCCCAACCTGAAAAAGCAAAAGAATCAGACTATCAAATACCTAAAAACAATAAGATAAATAATAAAAATTCACATAATACTTTAATTAATAAACAGGGTTATCATTTAGTACAGAAACCTCCGCTTAACGATTTGTTTTTACGTAAAATTGTGGCAGCGATGATGATGTATCCGCAATTAGCCGCAACTTACGGAGAACAACTCTCCGATTTTGATATCGGCAAGACGGTTATTGCTAAAATTTTGAGCGAAATTATTGAGATTATGCAAGAGGAAAATCAAACCGATTCGGATGTGCTTGTGGAAAAATTACGCTTAAACTTTGCCAAAGAAATTGATGAACTTTGGGAGTTTAATATGTACAAACTCCAGAGGACGGATTGGACGGATTTGAAAAAAGAAATTGATGACGGACTAAAAGAAATTCAGTTAAAACAAATAGATACAGAATTGAGAGAATGTTCCGCTTTACTCAAAAATCAGCCGGAAAATGCCGAAGAAATTTATGCCCGATATAAGCAACTCGTTGCCGAACGCAACAAGTTTTTAACATCTGATGAATTAATTTGATTTTTTTAATTATCTGTTCTTGACAAACCGATAAAAATTAACTAAATATATCCGGAGCTAGCAAAATGTAATCTTTTTAAAGATTAAAATCGATTTTTTAAGGAACGTCATGGCAGAAAAAAATAATCAGGATTTATACGAATCAGAAAATAGCGACGAAGCTATCGTTTCCACATCGGAAACTGCTGTAAGAAACTTAATTGCCAAGGGAAAGAAATTAGGATATATCACCATGGAGGAACTCAATCGAGCTCTTCCGCCGGAAAAATTGTCTTCCGAAAAATTGGAAGATATCATGTCGAATATTTCGGAAATGGGAATAACCATCACTTCAGACGCCGAGCTTGATGAGGAAGAAAACGAAAAAAACTCCGATGAATTTCAATACGGAGAAGATAGTGATGATATTGAAAACGTCGGCAATATCGACATTAAAGACATTGGCCATTCCGATGATCCGGTCAGAATGTATCTCAAAGAAATGGGATTGGTGGAACTGCTCTCGCGAGAAGGTGAAATTGCTATTTCCAAGCGAATCGAAGCCGGCAAGACCGTAATGATCAGCGGTTTGTGCGAAAGCCCGATGACCTTAAAAGCAATATCCGAATGGCGCGACCAGTTGGAAAACGGTGAGCTGCAACTGCGAGATATTGTTGATTTGGAAATGATGTACGGCGATGATTCCGAAGCCATGGTCTATGACGATAATGAAACTCAGGTGGTCGATGATTTTGAAAAAGTCACCAAGGAGCTCAATGAAACCAACTTAGATGAAATCGATGACGATTTGGATACGGATATCGATATCGACGGTGAAGTCAATGATGACATGGAAGAAACCGATGATGACGGCATAGAGCCGATGGAAGAAGATGAAACGTCGGAAAATATCGAAGATGATGATGCCGATGGTATCGGTCACAATGCGACTTCCGTATCGGCCATGGAAAATATGTTGATGCAGCCGGTTTTGGAAACGCTGAGCAAAATTGCGGGACAGTACGATAACCTGAAAAAAGTACAAACCCAGCGTATGGCCGCCATTTTGTCGGGACGCAAAATTATCGCCTCCACCGAGAAGAAATATAACAAGCTTAAAAAAGAGTTGGTAGAGCTGATGAGCTCAATTCATCTCAACAGCCAACGGGTGGAACAATTGGTTGAACAGCTGAATGACTTAAATAATCGCCTGCTGACACAGGAAGGAAAATTGTTGCGTTATGCCCTTGCCTGCAAAATCAAACGCGAAGACTTCCTGAAAGCTTATCAAAAATCAGAATTGGACCCGAATTGGGTTAATAAGCTGTCGCAAGAAAAAGATAAGCATTGGCAACTGTTTTTGGAAAAATATGGTCCGGAGATTGTGGAAATCCGCCAAAATGTTGCACAAATGGCTAAAGAATGCGATTTACCCATCAGCGAATATCGCCGCATGGTTGAAACCATCAAGAAGGGCGAACGTGAGGCAGAACGCGCCAAAAAAGAGATGATTGAGGCCAATCTGCGATTGGTGATTTCGATTGCTAAAAAATATACCAACCGCGGAATGCAATTTTTGGATTTGATTCAAGAAGGCAATATCGGTCTGATGAAAGCGGTTGACAAGTTTGAATATCGCCGCGGCTACAAGTTTTCAACTTACGCTACATGGTGGATACGTCAGGCAATTACGCGTTCGATTGCCGATCAGGCGCGCACCATTCGTATTCCGGTTCACATGATTGAAACAATTAACAAATTAGTGCGAACCTCCCGTCAGATGTTGGCGGAAATGGGGCGTGAGCCGGTGCCTGAAGAATTGGCAAAGCGCTTATCAATGCCTTTGGATAAAATCCGTAAAGTGATGAAAATTGCTAAAGAACCTGTGAGTTTGGAAGCTCCGGTCGGTGACGAAGAAGATTCGTCGTTGGGCGATTTTATTGCCGACGAGAGTGCAATGCAGCCTTTAGATATGGCTATTCACAGCAACTTGAAGGAAACTTGTACCAAGATTCTGTCGTCGTTAACACCGCGGGAAGAACGGGTATTGCGCATGCGTTTCGGTATCGGAATGAACACCGACCACACTTTGGAAGAAGTCGGCAAACAATTCAATGTTACCCGTGAACGTATCCGTCAGATTGAAGCCAAAGCCCTGCGCAAGCTGAAACATCCGAGCCGTTCGAAACGTTTGCGTTCGTTCCTGGATCATTCCTAAAACGCGCTTTATTATATTACGACATTGTCAAACGCATAGGGATAATAATTTGTAAAATTTTTCAAATTTATGCTAAAAAGCTATTGACAAGTGCCGGTAAATATGTATAATGCGCCTAAATGTTTTAATTTGTAACTTTTAAAAAGAGTGTAGAAAAATGGCAAAAGCAGTAAAGATTAAAATTAAGTTGGAAAGCACCGCCGGTACCGGCTCTTTCTATTTGGCAGAAAAAAATCCGAGAACGCATCCGGAGAAGCTTACGGTTAAAAAGTACGATAAAAAATCTCGTAAGCACGAAGAATTCGTTGAAAAGAAATTAAAGTAGTTTTCTGCTGTATAAAGTTGAAAGAGAGGTCGCGGTTAAAGTTGACCTCTTTTTTTATTCCTGTTTTTCGAGCGGATGCGCTTTATGGTATTCTCTTTTCAGGGTTTCGGTTTGAACATCGGTGTAGCGCTGGGTCGTGATTAGGGATGAATGACCCAATAATTCCTGAATGGAGCGCAAGTCAACTCCCTGTTGCAGCAGCTGAGTAGCAAAAGAATGGCGCAACGCATGCGGCGTTACCGTATCGGCAAGTCCCAATCTGGCGCGTAACTTTTGCATCTGCCGCTGAATAATACGCGGACTTAAACGCTCACCTCGAGCCCCTAAAAACAACGGTTCTCCTACGTTAGTAACATACGGGCTCTTTGCAAGGTAAGCTTCGATATTTTGCCAGACAATCGGCAGAAGGGGTACGATACGTTCTTTATTCCCCTTACCTTTAATGCGAAGGAAATCGCTCTCGGCCGAAATATCGCCGACATTTAATGACAGGGCTTCGGATATACGCAAACCGCAACCGTAAAGCAAGGTGAAAACAGCTTTATCCCGAAGCCCTTGCCACGCGTCTGCCGCCATATCCTTTGCTTCGGTTAAAACATTAAAAGCATCTTCCACATCAACAGCCTTGGGCAACACTTTGGATTTTCGCGGTGTCGAAATAATGCTGATGGCAGGATTCTCGGCAATTCCGTTTACATCCAGCCATTTGTAGAAATTTTTGATTGATGACAATTCACGTCCGATGGAAGATTTATTAATACACTGCGCCGAGCGTTGGCTTAAGAAGCGACGAAAATCCCGTACTTCAAAATGCTCCAAATCGGATAAAGATAAAACCTTATCCGGACTAATTTTCTGCAGAAAAATTGCCAAATCACGTGAATATGCGTCAAGCGTATGCTCGGAAAAAAGACGTTCTTTTAACAGCCAATTCTGCCAGCGTTCAATAATTGAGCGTAAGTTTTCATCGGCGTTGAATTTGATATCTTCTTTCAAAGCTTATTTAATAACCTCGTCATCATAAATACCGAACAAAGCGTCACGCGACACCCAACCTTGAATACTGTCAAATTTAATCAGGCACATATCGCTGCCGGCCGGACATTTATCCACCTCGCCGACCACACCGTCTTCAACGTGAGCTACCACTCGGGATTCAGCATCAGGTTTGGCATAGATATTATTTTCACCAGGATTAACCACGCGAACAAAGCGGCGACCGGAAAGCATTGCCTTATGTACCCAGGTTTCTGCGCCTTCCCAATCCTTAATTTTGCGCCAAAGTTCAAATTCGGCCACAATTTCCACCGGTGCTCCTTTTTGCTGATATACCCACTCTATCGGATACCGGCTGCCCGGACCGGAACGAGCATTAATACGGCTCGAACGCAGTGATACCATACGCGGTATAGCCAAACCGGTCTCACTGTCTTCCACCTCGGCATCAACTTCAGCCCAACAAGCAGAGTTCCAAGTCAATCCTACGGCCATCAATGTAATTAATAACGACTTCATTGCAAAAATCCCTTTTTTACTTATTTTAAATTATTATGACTTATAGATATAAAAAAAGAGTAAAAATTATTACAAAAAGGATTAAAAAAATGGATTTATTGCAAACGATTGATGATCTGATTCGTTTTCGGACCGAAACGGGAAACGCTGCCGAAATTGCCAAAGCGGCAGAATATATTAAAAACAAGTTTGTCGGCACCTCGGCGATAGTTGAAATTTTCCAAACAACCGCCTCTCCGGTGGTGTTTTTACGCAACTGCGACACCCTTGATTTTGATGTGGTAGTTTTAGGGCATATCGACGTGGTACCGGCAGCAGACGAAATGTTTAATCCGATTATCAAAGACGGTAAAATGTACGGTCGCGGCACGCTCGATATGAAATCGTTTGCCGCCGTTGCACTTAATTCAATGGAATATGTGATACAGCACAAGTTGCCGATAAAATTCGGAATCATTCTTTCAACCGATGAAGAAAAAGGCAGTAAATCGACCGAATCCTTTATGGAGGCCTATCCGCAAATCAGCGCACGAATTGTGCTGGATAATGATGTCGGCGGCGACATCACCAAGATTGTCAGCAAATGTAAAAATCCGGTATTTGTAAAAATTATTGCCCGCGGCAAAGAAGCTCACGGTTCAACCCCGTGGTATGGTATAGATGCCAACGAGCTGTTGATGAAAACGTGGCAAAATATTCGGGAAATTTACCCTTACTATGCCGCCGACTTGCCGCAACCGACCGATAAATGGTTTGATACGGTGCATTTTGCCAAGATTGAGGGCGGTCAGGTTTCGAACATTATTTCCAACTACGCCGAAGCGCTCCTTGATTTTCGCTTAACCGAAAATTCAAGCGTGGAAAATTTAGAGAAGAATCTGCAAAAATGTATGGAAAAAGGCGTTGAATATAAGATTGTATCCTCAAGTACTCCGGTTGTGATGGATGAGAATAATCCGGATATTTTGGACTACAAGCGCTTTGCCGAAAATATTATGGGTAAACCGATTGAGTTTGAACACATCGGGGGCGCCACCGATTCCCGTACTTTTGCCGTTAAGGGTTCGACTGTGATTATGCACTCGGGCAGTGGCGACGGTATGCACGCTTCCGGTGAATATGTGGAAATCGAAAGCGTTAAGCAAATCGCCGATATTCAGATTAAGTTTTTGGAACATTTGGCGAAGAAGTAATATTTTTGGTTAAAGTTTTCTTATTTAAGCACGAAAAGCGCAAAATTAATTAATCGCCGCCGGTTATTCTTTGAAAAACTTATTATTTTTCGGGAAGCCGAACGGTACGAGTTTGCCGACCTGAGCACGATGACCGAGCCAGGTTATCAGCTCTTTTTCGGTACTTATGCCGCCGGAGCGATTATAACTGAATCCTTCCTCGCCCTTGAAAAATTGAATATCGGTAATACTTCCGTCTTTATATCTTTGCAGCAAAACACCGTGACCGCGAGCCATTGTCGGAATTTCTTCGGACTTAAACACCAACAGCTTACGATTTTCGCCAACGGTGGCCACATAATCGCCGGTCACCTTTACGCAGAATTTAATTACCTCGCCGTCGGCCACATTCATAATCTTGCGACCATTGCGAGTTTGTGCCAAAATATGATTTTCATCAACAATGAATCCGTACGCCTTATCCGAGGCAATCAAATACCTTGCATCCGGCTCATATACAAACATCGCCGCAATATCATCGGTTTGCGCCAAATCAATCATTAATCGTACCGGCTGACCGAAACCGCGTCCGCTCGGAATATCGTTGGCCGCAATATTGAAAAACTTGCCCTTATTATCAAGAAGCACGATTTTATCGGTGGTTTGAGCGTGAACCGCAAACAACAGTGCGTCATCGTCCTTAAACTTAAAGGCTTCGTTCAAATCCGCATAGCCCTTCAGACAGCGTATCCAGCCTTTTTGCGATAAAATCACGGTAATCGGCTCTTTTTCAATCCATACTTCCGGTGTAAACTCAATTTCTGCCGGAGGTTCGGCAATTTCCGTCCGCCGCCGGCCCAGCGCGGTTTTTTTGCTGTATTTTTCTTTAATCCGCTTAATTTCCTCGGATATCGCCGTCCAACGCTTGGAATCATCTGCAATCAAAACCTCAATACCGGCTTTTTCATCTAACAAATCGTGATGTTCGGCACGAATTTCTTCTTCATCAAGCTTGCGCAAATTACGCAATTTCATATTCAGTATGGCTTCCGCCTGATTATCGGTCAGGCTGAATGTCTGCATCAATAATGATTTCGGCTCGTCTTCCTGCCGGATAATGCGGATAACTTCATCTAAATTCAAATAAGCAATCAGGTATCCGTCGAGTATTTCAAGTCTTGCATTAATTTTATTTAATCTGTAATTGATTTTACGTAAAAAAACATTATTACGATGTACTAAATAATCATGCAGAACCTGTTTTAAGCTCATTACCCGCGGCACTCCGTCCAAGTCCAGAACATTCATATTCATATTAAACTTGGCTTCCATATCGGTTTGCCGATACAATTGTTCCATCAGCACTGCCGCATCCACCGTCCGATTTTTCGGTTCAAGCACTATCCGCACATCTTGCGCCGATTCATCGCGAATATCACTCAACAACGGTAATTTTTTATTCAGCAACAGCTCGGCAATTTTTTCAATCAGCTTTGATTTAACTACCTGATACGGAATTTCCGTCACCACAATTTGATATTGCCCGTGCCCCAAATCCTCGGTGGTCCACTTGGCGCGGATTCTGAAATTACCCTTGCCTTGCTTATAATTATTCAAAATTGTTTCAAAAGAATCAACAAGAATGCCGCCGGTCGGAAAATCCGGTCCCTTAACCTTGCGTACCACGGTTTCATCATCACAATCGGGATTTTCAATCATATAAAGCAAGGCATCACTCAATTCACTCAAATTATGCGGCGGGATATTGGTAGCCATACCCACGGCAATACCCATTGAACCGTTGCACAACAGGTTCGGCACCATTGCCGGCATTACTGCCGGTTCACTGTCTTCACCGTCATAAGTATCGATAAAGTCAACCGCATCGGCATTCAGCCCGTCCATCAAATCCATGGCAAATTCGGTCAAACGGGCTTCGGTATAACGCATAGCCGCCGCACCGTCTCCGTCAATATTACCGAAATTGCCCTGCCCATCAACCAGCGGATAACGCACCGAAAAGTCCTGAGCCAAGCGTACCATGGCGCCATACACCGCACTATCGCCGTGCGGATGGTATTTACCGATAACATCACCGACCACACGTGCACATTTCTTAAAACTGTTTTTCGGGTCAAGGTGCAACTGGCGCATTGCATACATCAACCGGCGATGCACCGGCTTTAAGCCGTCACGAACATCAGGCAACGAGCGCGAAACAATGGTTGACATAGCATACGACAAATAGCGTTTGCTCAATTCTTCGCTAAACTGTACATCTCTTATTTTTTGAACTTCCTCAACCATTTTTATACCTTAAAGTTTATATATTTCCCCGAATTTAAGCAAGTTAGCACGATTTTCCGGCAATTTCAAGTTATGCTGAGTTAAAAAATTCTTTTGCAGAAAGTTGCCGGTCATAGCTAAAACATCAGTAATTTCCTTATGTTGCGGGCGATAATTCCTTTCAGCTATATACTGTGGATAAGCATACAATTTATCCTTATACGGCGCGCCGACTTCCGCACACACCGCACGTCCGGTCTTTGGCGAAATATACAGCAAATCCGTACGTTTTCCGGTAACGGCACATTCGCGAATATCCAGACCTATTCCCAAAAAATCCAACAGATAAAACTCAAAAAAAGAATAATACGCCAGCCAATTTTCATCATTTATGTGGCAAAAGAAATCATCAACCGCGCCATAAAACGAGCCCAAGTCGTCATTTTGCGCCACACATTCGTCAAGCAGATGACACATTGACACCAAGGCTTCGATTTTATCTTCATTTAACACAAAATCGGCGGTATGCGAACGCAACAGCTCCACTCCGCGCAGACTCAACATATTTTCTTCTAATCGTGCATAGGCGTTAAACGAAATATAGTTACCGATTTGAAAAGTACCGAGACCGCGTTTGTTAAGCGCTCCCTTAACATAGCCCACAATTTTGCCGAGATGCGGACAAATCAGCGTAACAATCGCCGATTGTTCACCGTGTTTTCTGAGTTTGATGATATATCCTTCACCGCTGAATTGCATTTCTTTCCCGTCAATAAACCCTGTTTGCCTCTTTTATAGCATAAAAATATTAATATTCTTTTATCAAAGTTTTATTGACCTTATCAAACGCCATCAGCTCGGTCAGCACCCGTTCCATATCAGACAACTTAATTGAGTTAGGACCGTCGGAGAGTGCCTTATCCGGATTTTCGTGCGTTTCAATAAACACTGCGGCCACGCCGACGGCAACCGCCGCCCGTGCCAACACCGGTGCAAATTCACGCTGACCGCCGGTAGTTCCGCCCAAACCTCCAGGTTGCTGCACCGAATGGGTGGCATCAAAAATCAGCGGATATCCCGTATCTTTAGCCATTTGCGGAAAGGCGCGCATATCCGTTACCAATGTATTGTAGCCGAAACTTGTGCCGCGTTCGGTAATGCAAATATTATGATTTCCCGAATCCTCTACTTTTTTTACAATATTTTTAACATCCCACGGCGCCAAAAACTGACCTTTTTTTATGTTGACCGTTTTTCCGGTTTTAGCTGCCGCCACCACCAAATCGGTCTGTCGGCACAAAAATGCCGGAATTTGCAACACGTCAACATATTCAGCCACTTTTGCACATTGCCAAACTTCATGAATATCTGTCAGAATCGGTAAATCCGGATATAATTTGCGGATTTCTTCAAAGGTTCGCATTCCCTCTTCCAACCCGACACCGCGGGCGCTGTTGATTGAGGTGCGATTAGCCTTGTCAAAAGATGCCTTAAAAATATACGGCATCCCTAATTTTTTGGTTATTTCAACCATCGAACCGGCAATAAAAATCGCATGTTCGCGACTTTCAATCTGGCAAGGCCCGGCAATCAATGTCAACGGCAATTTGTTGCCCAAAGCAACGTTTCCGACCTTAATTACTTTCTGTTCCATAACTACCTCCTAAATATGCAAACGGGCAAACATAAAGAATACGTTTCCGTCGTTTTTAACTCCCGGAATATAGGCTCCGTTTATATCAAAATTGCGATATCCCACCCCGACAATCGGCAACGGTAACGGTACCGGAATATAATGGTATTCGTGACGTTGCGTCAGGCCGAGAGTATATCCGAGACCGGCGTGCCATTGTTTTTCTTCTCCCGCAAACCAATTCCATTGGCGGGCATAGCCGAAATATGTTTCGAGGTAAGAATTGGAATCCTTAAAACCGAGCGCATACAACCCCGACCATGTTCCCTCGTCGTTGATATGAGAAATTCCCAATCCGGCGCCCCACGGATATTCGTTGTAGCGGTCGATATGTTCTCTGTCGTATGTCAAACGGTTGTGCCAGGCATAAAACGGCACAAACACATCATAATCATGCTCGTTCCACACTTCGGAAATATCGTTTTTCAAAAAGTTATAACTGTCGGCCCACCATCCGGCATTTGCTTCAACACAAACCCCGAAAAACAACGGCAGAGCCGCCCATAAGTGCTTAAGTTTCATTTTCTAATCCTCTTAGTCTTCTTCGTTTTCTTTCATATTCGGTGTTACAATGCCGCATGATATCACATATTTTATGCCGTCTTCAACACTCATATCCAATTTAATCACATCATTTTCCGGCACAAAAATCAAAAAGCCCGAGGTCGGGTTCGGAGTGGTCGGCACAAAAATACTGAGTGTTTTCTGATTGGTTTTGCCGTCAATTTCTCCTCCGGTTTCTTTATTGCTGACAAACGCAATTGACCATAGCCCTTTGCGCGGATATTCCACCAACACCACCTCGTTGAACGAGCGGGATTTCTGTGATAAAAACGTCTCGAAAATTTGCTTTAACAGCGAATAAATACTTGAAATAACCGGCATTTTGCGAATAGTTTTTTCCCACAATCGTACAAAAAATTTGCCGATATAACCGGTGGTCAGCATACCGATAAACAGCAACACCAAAATCAGCAACACCAACCCTAATCCCGGAACGGCATACGGCACAAAATCACCGATTTTCCATTGTTGCGGAATCAGTTTCTTAGTCATTTCATTAATCCAAATCACCAGATGATAGGACATATAAATCGTAATCGCCACCGGTGCCGCCACAATCACGCCGGTAAACAAATAATTTTTCAATCTGCGTCCGATGGTATCTTCCGTTTTAGATTCTTTTTTCATGATTTCCTCTTAATATCATTGATTAACATTTGAACGCGTTTGCGTCCCTGCCAGCTGTCACAACGCACATGTCCGACCACGTCAAAAACCTCACCGTTGTTTTTCAGCATTGCCTGTCCGATGGCATTATCCGCCGCCCGAAAAGCTATTGCCGGCAGTTTATCGCCGGCGGACGACAACAAGGTGCATTTAACATGACCGCTGCCGACCAGCTGAGCCCAACCGAAACGAACTCCGCTCAACATAATTTGCGGTTCCGGATTATCCGTACCGTAAGGTTCCAGCAGTTTCATTTCTTCGGCAAAATTTTCATTAATCGCACTCGGACTAACCGCACAATCAATATTGAGAACCGGTGCGATTTCCTCCGTTCCGAGACGCGATAAAATATATTCGCCGGCAAATTTTTTGAACGCCGGAATTTGTTCTTCCTTCAACGAAAAACCCGCAGCCATGATATGTCCGCCGCCACCGGTAATTACCCCTTGTTCTTTAGCCGTAAGAATCAGTGCACCCAAGTCAATACCGTCAACCGAGCGCGCCGAACCCTTAACCTCGTCTTGTTCTATTGACATTGCAAACGCCGGCACATTATAGCGTTCTTTAAGTTTGCCGGCCACAATACCGATAACCCCCTGATGCCAATCGCGACCATACACAAACACCATCGGATATTCCTGAGGAGAACCTTCCACCTGCTCAATAGCATCCAGCAAAACATAGTTTTCGATTTCTTTACGCTCAAAATTGAACTGATTAAACTGCTCGGCCAGCATCTGCGCTTCTTCTTCGTTTTCCGAACACAACAGGCGACTGCCGAGCCGTGCATCTCCCACCCGACCGCAAGCGTTGATTCGCGGACCGATGACAAACCCCAAATGATATGCCGTCGGCGCTTCCTGCATATTCAAAACCTTCATCAATCCTTTTAGGCCGACATTGTTCATTTGGTGCATAACTTTCAGCCCTTGTCGCACATAAGCACGATTTAAACCCAACAACGGCACCACATCGCATACCGTACCGAGTGCAACCAAATCCAACAACTGCATTAAATCCGGCTCCGGACGAGTAGCATAAAAACCGCGTTGACGCAATAAACGATTAACCGCCACCAAAACCATAAAGCCGACGCCGACCGCCGACATATATTGCAAATAGGTGTAAGGATTATCATCATCCAAACGCTTGGGATTAACCACGGCGTACACTTCTGGTAATATCACTTCCGCCTCATGATGGTCGATAATGATAATATCAAAATCGGCCGCGGCACGGTTTAACACCTCAAACGCGGTGGTACCGCAGTCAATGGTTATTACCAATTTTGCCTTGCCCTCGGCAAATTCCTTAAATGCCACTTCATTCGGCCCGTAGCCTTCTTCGCGGCTCGGAATATGAATCAGCGGCTCGCAACCGACCTGACGAAAAAAACGCGTCAAAATTGAAGTAGAGGTTGCTCCGTCAACATCATAGTCGCCGATAATGGCAATCTGTTCATGGTTTTCAATAGCGGCGGCAATACGTTCGGAAGCCTTTTGCATATCTTTCAAAACACTCGGATCCGGCATCAGTTTTTGGATTTTGGGGTGCAAAAAATTATCCGCCTCATCCGCAGATATCCCGCGCAGACACAGAATCCGTGCCACCGGCAACGGAATGTGGCACATCTCGGATATGCGCAGGCACAGACCGTCATCTGCCGACGGGAAATTCCAAATATTTCCGCCTAAAGATACTTCGTCTTGCATTATTCAAGCCAATACAAATATATTTCGGCACGACGGTTGGCTGCTTCATCGGCGCGGGTTATTTCTTTTTTGACCGGACGACTGTCAAACATGGCAATGGCGTTGATTTTGTTTGCCGGAACACCGGATAACATCATTTCTCTGGCCACATTGACGGCGCGTTCGTTAGAAATATCCAAGTTCACCAAAATCCGCTGAATCGGGTCTTTGGTGCGAGTACGATGCGAGGCATGGCCGTATACCACCACAGTTCGATTATCGGCAACGGCTTTTTGAGCAATATTACGAATAAGCTGTTTATCCTGCTCTGTTATGTCTGCCTTACCGTCGGCGAAATGGATAACCGCTTCCAGCCGTGCTTCTGCCATTTTGGAAACATATTCATCTTCCGAAAGCCGACAATCCGGACCGTTAAACAAACCGGCACAACCGCTCAATACGGCGGCAACACCCAAAATCAAAAGTTTTTTCATCCGACTCTCCTTATAATTCTTTGGTAAATAATCTAAGAAATATTGCAGTCGAACTCAAACGGAATTGACTTTTTTCCCCAGAAAAAATTAACTTTTTTTTTGTAAATAATTATTAGAATGGTATTGAATTTGATTTAAACCTGCTATAATATCTGCTATGAACAATAAAAAAGGAGTGATTATGTTTAAGTTTTATAAAGTTTTGGCATTAGCGGCAATGGTTTTAATTTCCGCATGTTCCGATGAAAATAAAGATCAATCCGCAAGCAAAGAAGCGGTTGATGCGGCAATCATTTCCAACGAAACCGGCGAAGCAAGAAACGTATTCCAAATTGATGTAGCCGATACTCAAGAGAAAATTTATCACGGGCTGATGGGGCGGACACATATTGAAGACAACTACGGTTTGCTGTTTGATGTCAGTATTGCGCCGAAAGATGCCCAAATCGCTTTCTGGATGAAAGATACTTTGATTCCTTTGGATATGCTGTTTATGGACGAAGGCGGCATCATTTACTTTATTCATAAAAACGCACAACCGAATGATGTTACACCGATTATTCCGCCGAAAAGACCGCGCGCGGTGCTCGAAATCAACGCAGGTCAGACTGATAAATACGGCATTAATATCGGAGATATGTTGAAGGCTGATTTGTTCGGAAACATGTAATCACTATATAAAAAAAGTCCCTCGCGGCAACCGGGCCACGGGGGATTTTTTTGTAACAGTTTACATATATCGTAAGTCTACCGGGTCTTTCCAGTACTCACGAACCCTTTCTTTTTCTTTTTCCGTAACAGAGGAAGGCCATTTCCCACCCCTCATCCAGATCAGTTGTTTGAAACGGCCGAACCAATATGTTGCCTTAACGCATTCAAAGCGCTCATCATTCAGGACAATGTCCTTAATTTCCGGCAACAAATCACGCCCTCCGTTCGGCATTCCGACCAATTCCTCACAATAGTCTTCAAAAAGAAGAGGAAAATTCATTGTTATGCCATCTCCGTCAGGATAGACCGAAATTAACAATTTTTGGAAGTCAAAATCCTGATAGACTTTGGTAGCATTGATGCTCATGAATTTTTCGGACATATAAGGACTCCGGGCAATATACGCCAGTATGTCGGGATATCTTCTGATATCTTCGAAATTATCCGAGCTCCAATGAACAAAATCGTTCAATCCTACGGCATCATATATCCTTTGAAGTCTACGTGCTCCAAACAAATTAATCTCCAGGGTGTCAAATCTCTCAGAGAGTTTTTCCAATTCTTCCCACAATTTCTTATGCAAAGGGTCGGAATTCAATGATACGTCTCTTTGCTGAGGATACTTCTTTCCGAAGCAACTGTTTGCCAAGCTTTTAGAAGTATCGGATATAACTTCCGCCTGCAAGAATATATCACCTTGCGGAAGATATCCCTGCCCGCCGCAGTTATTCGTTAAGCGATGAGAAGCGCACGGATAGGTATCAGATACAGCCGCCGGATATACAGACATATTTCTCTGCGGAAGATACCTCGTCCCGAAGCAACTGTCAGCCAGATCCTTGGAACAACACGAAGATAAAGAAACCTCAGGTACAGTTGACGTCTGTTTTGTACGCAAAAATTCGTATACAAAACCGCCGATCACTAATGCCGTTACTACGGCGATAATAATAAATGTTACCATAATTTTTTGATTTTTTTTGTGTTTGTGATAATAAAATAAATAATTCCCTTTGTAAATTGCAGTCTACCCTTCCTATAGACAAAAGTCAAGCATTTTTCACAAAAAAATAAATTCCCCGCAATAGCCATAGAATCATACCTCCGAGACGACGCAATAAAAACAATGTCATGCCTCGCGGTATGCGGCGCATTACCGCGTCAAGGCATCTGACCTTTGCGAAGCACTATATCTTTTGTGAATCGGAAACAATGCCGACGGTATTGAAAGATGAGATACCTTGACAACCTGACGCATCGCGCAGGTTGAGGTATGACAACAACAAAATCCGCGCAAAGCATTCAACCTCAAGCGGATTTTGGTATATTGCAAACTGCCGTCGGCAACGGCCTATTTTTTATTTATGCATATTAATAAATTCATTCAGCAAGCGCACCCCGAACCCGCTGGCTCCTTTCGGATACAAAATATTGGTACCGTCACTCAAATCCATACCGGCAATATCAATATGTGCCCAAATTGTTCCTTTTTCGATAAAACGCCGCAAGAAACATGCTGCCGTTGCCGAACCGGCCACACGACCGCTGCCGATGTTTTTCATATCGGCAATTGTCGAGTCCATCTGCTTATCATACTCGGCATCCATCGGCATCTGCCATACCCGTTCGCCGCATTTTTGACCGGCAGAGGTTATTTTTTCTGCCAAACGGTTATCATTGCTGAACAGGCCGGCAAATGTATGTCCGAGTGCAATTATGATTGCGCCGGTCAGAGTTGCCATATCAATCACGTACTGCGGTTGATAATTTTTCTGAATATAAGTCAGACAATCGGCCAACACCAATCGCCCTTCCGCATCGGTATTTTGTACTTCGACCGTTTGTCCGGACATTGAGGTTATCACATCTCCCGGTCGATAAGCGGCACCGGACGGCATATTTTCAACCAAACCGACTACAGCCACCACATTTTGCGCCGTTTTTTGCAACGCCAACGACTTCATAACGGCAGTCATTGCCGCCGCACCGGCCATATCCTGTTTCATATCTCCCATATTAGCGGCCGGCTTAAGGGAAATACCGCCGCTGTCAAAAGTTACGCCCTTACCGACCAAACCTATGGTATATTCTTGCTTATCGGGATTTCCGCGCCATTTAATCACGGCAATACGCGGACGGTTCGTCGAACCTTGTGCCACAGCCAAGGCTAAGTTAAAGCCCAATTCTCGCATTTTTTCTTCTTCCAGAATCTCGACTTCAAGCCCCAAATATTCCAAGCGTTTGATATCTGCCGCCAAAATTTCCGGAGTCATGGCATTGGCCGGCTCATTAATCAAATCACGTGCATAGCGCACCGCATTGGCCAGACCGGCGGTTTCTTTATATCCGCTCATATCTTTCAAACCGGTATCGGTATAGGATATTTTTTCCAATTTCGGATAAAAAGAAGGCTTTTTCTTGGTAAAATATTTATCAAATCTGTATGATGCCAAATCAATACCGAGAGAAAAATCATAAACATTCTGTGGTTTGACGTTCGGTAATGATATTTTTACCGTGCGACAATTTTTGATTTTTTGCCACACAGCGGCGCCTATTTTTTGCCATTCCACACCGTTTCTCGGCTTGGCGACCGCAACAAATACCGTATATTCTCCCAAATCATAAGTTTTGATTTTATCTTCCGGTTTTTGTTTTTTTACGGCGGCAACCAGCCCCGCTTCGGTTTTATTCAGTGTTTTAACAATATCCACAGCTTTTGCGGCAATAATCACTTTATCGCCCTTAGCACCTATGTTGCGCCCGATTACAAACTCTACCATATTTTTCTCCTTAAAATTAGATTGTTTTTTATTATAATCCCTAAATAATGTTAAAAAACAGTAGACTTTTAAATATTTTTTTGATATTGTTTAGACAAAACATAAATACATAAGAAAAGGTCTGCAATAATATGAGACGGAAAAAATCTTCATATGCTCAAAAACACACCAGTTTTTTGCCGAGTTCGTCCGAGCTGAGCAGCGCGTTTGTGCGCCAAAATGCCGATTTATGGGATATTTTGCGCCATACCTCGGATTTTGAACCGAATTTTTTGAATTTGCCTTATGACCGGCAGATTGCCATGATTGATTTGTTTGCCGATATTATGCGCAAAGATGTGGTAATCTCGCCGGATAAATTCCAAAGAATTCTCTTGGACCAGACATATAATATCTTGGAAAGACTCGGTTGGATGACCGGCTCGTTTTATGAAGAAGGAAACATTTATTTCCCGCTTTCGGATGATGAAAAGAAACTTGTGCGGATGGAATGCTACGGTTCCATTGATATTCGTCATGATCGCGAATTGAGTGCGTGTTACAAATATTTCAAAAATCAAAGTAATCGCGGTAAATATAAGTTGAAAGATTATAACTTGCAGGATTCTCCGATGTGGCGAGTCTTTAACCAATTTGAGAGTTTTCGCGGAATTGCCGCATCGGTACGGCGCTATTTTTATGAACAAGGCTTTAATCCGGATGCCCTGAAGGTTATGTCGGTAAACGATTACTGCGATGTTATTCATAATATTTATGCCGCCACTCCGGAATCTATCAAGGCACATTTTTTGCAGATTCCGTACAAGAAAAAGTTTGTTATAGGTTTTATGAAAGCACGCGGTAAAGAATTTTATCAGCATTTGCTCGAACGCGGTTTAGACGAGCGAAAAATAAACTCTTTATGCCGTTCAATGGCAAAATACGGTATGTGCGATATTGACCATCTGGTGGTTACGGAAACTTATTTTACTCCGCGGGTTTTGAAGGATTTGCAAAAGCATCAGTATGACGTGAGCCGCTATCAGGTCGGTGATAAGATTCCGGAATCGTTACTTAATCAGGCATTTAAAAATAAAGAAGAAAGCCTGTTGCTGGCACGCGACGAAAACGGATTGCCGCTGAACAAAGACGATATGCCGCATTATGAAGTGCATCACAAAAATGCCGTTAAATTTGCCGCCAACGACGATTATTTGGCAAAAATCAACTATCCGAGCAATCTGATGTTGGTGGAGCATGAGTTGCATCGGGCATTTTATCACGGATTTGATGATATCACGGACGTTACCAAAAGTGACCACAGCTATTTTTCACGCGTGAATACGGTTAATCCGGAAATGTGCTTGATTGACGACTTTATTCATATGATTTATTGCAATCTGGAAGACAACGAAAATATGCGCAGACGCATCAGCGAAGACAAGAAAAACGTCGTTAACTATTATCAAATGCAGCTGCAGCGATTTAATGATATTCCGGTTGTTGCCGGTAAATACGGGATTGAATATTCTAAAAACGAATTGAACAACGAGCACAAAAACTTGAGAAAAGTGTTGCAAGTTGAAATCAGTATTCCGGCTGATGATTTGCATATTTTTAATGATTGGAAAGAAACAAACACCCCTAATCCGCAGAAAAACAGTGATGTAAATAAAAATAATAATACGCATGTTAACAAAAGTGCCCGCAAACTCAAAAACAAATCTGCAGATAAAACACCGGAAGTAAAGAATAAATACAACTATCCGGATAAATCTCCGTTGCAAAAGAGAAGAAGCAAATATGTCGGCAAAAACTCCAAAACCAAAGGCAAAAACGGATACGCGGGAAAGTCGTCGTATCGGCGCGATAAAGACAAATATTCGGTTAAGTTTGCAATGATGAATGACGGGAATGAAAGATGAGTACCTTTATTGAAGAGATCTGCGACAAAAATTTTGCCCACGGTGAGGCTTTGGAACCGGAAGCATTGATTATTGCCCAGAAAGTGTTGCACAATATGGGGTTGGGGTTAATTCCTCAGTCTTATATCGAGTTTTTACATCAATATAACGGACTTAAATTTGAGGGTTCGTATTTGTTTGGTGCCACGGTGGACGACGATTTGGATATTATTGATAAAAACGAACAAATGAAAAAGCCGGAAAATTCGATTTTGCTCGGATATAACGACTTTGATTTGTTGTGTTACGACTATAAGTTACAGGAATATCTCATTGTCGATCGCAGTGATTTTCAAGTCAGAGAAAAGTATTCCGAAGCGGAAGTTGATTATGCATTGAGCAAGATTTTTGAATTTTAAGATGACAAGCAATATTTATCAAAATACCCCGCAAAACATACAAAAAGCCGCCGGCGTTATTCAAAACGGCGGATTGGTGGCATTTCCGACCGAGACGGTCTACGGTTTGGGTGCAAATGTATATAATGCCAAGGCTGTTGCTGCTATATTTGCCGCCAAACAGCGACCGCATTTCGATCCGTTGATTTCGCATATTGCCGAGGTGGATTTTTTAAAAGAATATGCCGCCGTAGACTCGCGAGTTTTTGCACTTGCCAAGCGTTTTTGGCCGGGGCCTCTGACTTTTGTGCTGAAACGTATTGAAGAAAATCCGAGTATTGATTTGGCCTGTTCGGGGCTGCGCACGCTGACGGTAAGAATGCCGCGACATCCGGTGGCCTTAGAGCTGATCCGAAAGAGCGGCGTACCGATTGTGGCTCCTTCGGCCAATAAATATCAATCCATAAGCCCGACGACGGCGCAACATGTGGCCGACGGGTTGGGTGATCGGGTAGATATGATATTAGACGGCGGCGCCTGTGCGGTCGGGGTTGAGTCGACTATTTTGGATTTAACCGGCAACAAAACGGTTATGTTGCGCGCCGGAGGTACGGCAAAGGAAGATATTGAAGAATTTTTAGGTGAAGAAGTTTGGCTTTCCGAAGGTAATCCGGAGCTCCCGTCTGCACCGGGGCAAATGCTTCGCCACTATGCACCGCGCAACATTTTACGGATTAATGTGATTAAACCGGACAAAGATGAGTATTTCATCGGTTTCGGCAAAATCGACGGGCAAATTAATTTAAGCCCGAAAGGCGACTTACAAGAAGCTGCCGGCAATCTTTTTGCCTATTTGCGCCTGGCCGATGCCGAAGCACCGCGCGGTAAAATTGCCATAGCCCCTATTCCGCATAACGGTCTCGGGCTGGCCATCAACGACCGCATCAAGCGCGCCTCGTATAAATAGCAGCTCAATTTACTTCTTCCGATACCTACACTTTACAAACAAAAAAGCACCTTTCGGTGCTTTATTAATTTGTGATGGTAGGGCCGGAGAGAATGTTTATTCCTAATTTCACAAAGAACAATCTTTGTGAAATCAGTGCCTTTCGCGACGCAACGGTTCAAACTTCTTAAAATCGTTTTCGCCGGCTTACCGCTACGAACTCTCTCTTCGAGTTCGCTTCTTCCGATACCTACACTTCACAAACAAAAAAAGCACCTTTCGGTGCTTTATTAATTTGTGATGGTAGGGCCGGAGAGAATCGAACTCTCACTCCCGAAGGAACCAGATTTTGAGTCTGACGCGTCTACCAATTCCGCCACAACCCCATCAGCAATTCAGTTTAATACTATATTTATTTTCGTTCGTCAATACTTTTTTTGCATTATTTTTATAAAAATGTGTTTATTTTTACTTTTATTTTACATAATTATGTGGTATATTGCGCATTAGTTTATAAAAATCGAGGTTAATGTGGAAAACTTAGAGCAACAGGCATCTTCATTATTTGGCGAAAAAGAGTACGCAAAGGCTCTTGAAATTTATCAGTTGCTGTTGCAGAGTAACCCTAAAAATGAAAAATATGCTATCTCCTGCGGAAACTGCTATGATGCCATCGGAGATAAAGAAACCGCCGCTGCTTATTATCAGGAGGCTTATCACATTAATCGTAATTCCGAAGCGGCTATTCTTAATCTTTCTACCATCTGCTACGAGCTGAAAGATTTTGAAAAAGCAGCAGAATATGCTCGCAAAGCCATAAGCTTGAATGAAAAAAATATCGCGGCTTGGCAAAATTTAGCCAACATTGCCTTTTGTAACGCTAATTATGATGAGGCATTGGAATATTATCTGAAAATGTATAATTTCAATCATAACAGCTACATTGCAATGATTAACCTTGCCAACACTTATTATTATATCGGCAAGTATGTCATGGCGCTTGATTTTGCCAAACGCTCGCTTGAACGACACCCGTCCAGCGTTACGGCGCATATTTTGGCGGGAAATTCACTTAATGCCATGGGAAAATATGAAAAAGCGATTGATATGTATTTGCGCGCCTATGAGTTGGATAATGCTAATGTAGAAATGCTCAATTCGCTCAGTGACGCCTATCGTTCCAATAACGATTGGGAAAATTGTATGCTGTTTGCGTGGCGCTATATGAAAAACTTGGCGGAACCTACTAATGCGGCGCATCTTAACTTCGGTTATCTGTTATATGAATGTTATTCTGAAAAAAGTCAGGAATTGGCACAAAAATATGCCATGAAATGGCTCAAATTCTTTCCAAATAACAAAATTGCGCAACATCTCGGTGCAGCTTTAACCAACGGTAAGGCGTTGCAAGGCTCGGATGCCGATTTCATAAAAGAAACATTTAATTCGTTTGCGCCCGAATTTGAAAATACTTTAGCGGATTTGGAATATCAGGCTCCTGATTTGATTTTGGAAGCGTTGGAAAAGAATCTGAAAAAATCTATTTTCAAGCGCTATCATATTTTGGATTTAGGCTGCGGCACCGGTTTGTGCGGGCAAAAAGTCAAGCCGTTTGCATCTACCCGCGGTTTAATCGGGGTTGATTTATCCGATAAAATGCTGGAAATTGCCGAGCAAAAAGGCATTTATGCCCAGCTGATTTGCGACGATATCTGCCATTATATGGAAAACAGCGACTACTTCTTTCATATTATGGTGGCTGCCGATGTGCTGACTTATTTTGGTGATTTAACCAAAGTGATGGTACGAATTTGGCGTTCGCTGACACCGGACGGACTGTTTGTGTTTACCATTTCCCAAAACGAACTAAACGACGAAGACTACTTTATGGCACCGAGCGGTCGATTCGTTCATGCCTATCCTTATGTTGAGAAGGTATTAAGAAGTGTCGGATTTAAGCTGATTTCGGCAGAAAGACATATTTTACGCAACGAAGCGGAAGTACCGGTATACGGCTACGTGGTAGTGGCCCGCAAGCCGGATTTGAATAAACCGCAGGCATAATCTTTTAAAGAGGTTTTGATGCCGGTAAATCTGATAAAGGAGATTTGGAATCTTTGGATGGCGGACCGGAAATAGTCGGCGGCAATTACGATTGTACCGGCAATAGCATAAAAACCTTCAAAGGGCTTCCGAAAAAACTCGGCGGATATTTAATATGTGACCAATATATAGCGGAGATCAGCGGTTTTGCCGACAAAGTTGTTCCAGACACGCATCACGCTATGTTAAATAACGATGATTTGCAGATTTTGCGGGATAAGTATTATGCCGAAGAAAAGTTGCAGCAACTGAAGCAACGCATGCAGACGGTGAGCGATAACAAAGAAGACAAAGCCGCCACCGGCACCCGTAAGCCTAAGCAAGACATCAGAAGTTATTAGGCAGCGTGTCGGCGCCATAGCGCGGCATCTATAAAATACAAAAAAGAAGAGAGGGCTTTCGGACCCCCTCTTCTCTTTTTCAGAAAATTTACCAGATTACAAAGTAAATTACATCGGACGACGGCTTACTAAAGCCGGAGTACCGCAGTTACCGCCTTCGCAAACTTCCGCTCTGTTATACGGACGAGTTTCATACGAAGTGGTTTGGAATGTACGCGGCTCATATACCGTACGATATGTGGTGTTTTGGTAAACAACCTTAACCGGTGTTCTAACGGTATATTCTCTTGCCGGGCAACCGCAATCCATTGCCGGAGCTTGGCAAGGGCAAGCCTGAGCTACAGGAGCCGGAGCCGGAGCAACTACCGGAGCCGGTCTGAGCTGTTGCATAACATTGGTTCCGCAATTCTCTTCACCGGCGTAACGATAGTTACGACCTTCGTTAACTTCATCGCTGGCACAAGCTGCTAATCCGGCAGTCAACACCAACACTGATAAATAAAATAAATTTTTCATAAATACCTCCAGTTAATTTCCTGAAAATTTGAATATTCACAACTCTGATTTCATTATTAACAGAAAATTAATAAAATGTTAAGCTTTTTTTGCTTGTTTCTTAATAAATATACAAAAAACACGCATTTTAGGGGCTTTTTAGACATAATGCATAATATTTAATTTTTTTGCATTTTTGGCGTCAGAATTCGGGTATTTTTTATAACATATTGAAAATAGGTTATTTTTAATTATTTTCCCGATTCGCAAATATTAACATAAATTTGGCTGTTTTTATATATTTATGAACAGAACAATTTCAAGTTATTCACAATTTTATTTTTTTAGGGGTTAAATCTTTCCAATTCTTCTTCGCTGAACGGAGTTTCTTGCCCATTAACCACGGCATATCCCGAAACGGCTTTCCCGTTATGAAACACAATTTCAACTATCAGATTGCCCTCTTTATCATAAGTACGCTGCTCACCGTCGAGCTCGCCGTCGGTATAGTGCATTTCGTTATGGACTTTACCGCTCGAATAATACTGATACATGGTACCTACCGGTTTACCGTCGGCAAATGTTCCTTCATAAGTCAACCGGCCGCGCTCATTATAAAACTTGCCGCTACCGTTAGGTTTACCGTTTTGGCTGTAAACTTCCATCTTGACGTTGCCGTTCGGAAAATAGGTTTTATACAAACCGTTAATCGGTTTTTCATCTATATTATATACCACACCGTCCACCACCGAAGTGTTGTTTTCGTTATATATCTCGTTTTTTTCCGTTTTTTTGCACGCATTCAAAGCCAAAATGCCGCAAAATATCATTAGCGCGATTCGCATCATTTTCCCCTTATTTTGTGTTCAAACCATAACTGATTCGGCGCAAAATGTCAAATATGAATACACCTGACGCGCAAATTGTGTAAAAAATCCGTTAAAATCGGCGCAAAATACGTGTTTTTATGGGATTTAGGCAAATTTTTATTTGACAATTATTTTTTCTTCATACTACTATGATGGCTGAGAAAACTTTTCTCAGATTGCAATTATAACTTTAAGAGGAATTATAAAATGAATAAAAGTGAATTGATTAACAGCATTTCTGCTACTTCTGGTTTAACCAAAACAGACAGCGCCAAGGCTTTGGACGCTTTCATCTCTACGGTTTCTTATGCTCTGAAATCCGGCAACGATGTTCGTTTGGTTGGTTTCGGTACATTTGCTACTTCTAAGAGAGCTGCTACTACCGCTATCAATCCGCGTACACGTCAAACCGTAAAAGTTCCGGCTCGCAAGGTTGCTAAATTCAAGGCCGGTAAAGCTTTGCAAAATGTTGTTAACAACAAAAAATAAATTGCAAAAACTCTTAAAATCCGCTTAAGGCACACCGCTTTAAGCGGATTTTTTTGTAATAACAGCTGTTTATTTCTTCGGTTGACATATCTAAAAAATACGCATATAGTGTGCCCCAGATAAAAATTAGTATGTTTTAAAATTTTTGCGTATGAGTCAATTATTAATTTACGGCAACTGGGTCTTTTGGATTGGATTGTTGCTGACGGCTTTTTTGGCCGGTTGCGAGTTTTTCTTCAACGATATTGAAGTAAGCTTTGCCAAGTACAAAACCTTTACCTTTCCCAAGCATCCGCGGTTGCAGAAAGTATGCCGCCTGCTGTTTGTGGTGGTTTTGATTTTAGCCTTGTTTGCCCAGGTCGGTTATTGGAGACAGGCAACAGAATCATCATTTTGGGATTATTTTGCCAATTTGATGGTGGTATTGGTTATCTACTACATTTTATGTTATTCCTGTGTTATATGTATATTGTGGGGAATTTCCGTTATGCTCAAGATACTCCGGCTCTTAGGTTTTGCGATTATCTGGATTGCGGACAATGTTGTCACCTGGATAATTTCTTGGATAAATGGTAAATAACCCTCAATTACCGTAGTTTTCAAAAATTTTTACCCTTTGGGTTAATTATGCATTGACATCCGTCAAATATGAGCATATAATTAAAAATTGCGAAAAAATTATTAGTATACATATATGGGAACAAAAAAATCAAGTGGTCTGCTCTTACCGCTGAAGTTGATCTGTAAGTCTTTACAGACGGAGTCGAAAAACAGTGTTGTTATCCGTACCGGTATTATTAAAATGCTGGAAGATAAGATGGATGAAGTAACAGAAGTCCCTCAGGACGAGATTCCGAAAATTAAGAAACTACTGATACCTATTTCAGCTGCAGAACCAAAGGTTGCGGAGGAAGTACAACAGTTGATAACTAAGTTCCACCCCAACTTGTAAATTACGAGCCCCCTTGTTCAGTGTGAACAATCGGGGGCTTATTTTTTTATTGAAGCAATTAATTTTTCCGCAAACTCCGGCAAAGTAGTACCGGCAGGACCGTAAATATGCTCGTCAAACATTCGATTATTTGAGGTTTTTTCCATATTGAATTCATAAGTATCAGCGCCGAAAAGTTTAGCAATCTGCACAAACCCCGCCGCCGGATACACCACCCCTGAAGTACCGACCGATAAGAACAAGTCGCAAGTTCTGAGCAGATTATCGACTTTATCCATATATAACAAATCTTCACCGAAAAATACGATATTCGGCTTCAACATTGCCGAAATTCCGCAATTTTCACAAACATCTTCCGAGCTGAACGCGCCCCACGTTTCAAAAACGTGACCGCAATTTAAGCAACGCATCTGATTAATCTGGCCGTGAATATGATAAACATTTTTATTTCCGGCCTTTTCATGGAGCGTATCAACATTTTGAGTCACCACACTGATATCTGCCGGATATTTTTGTTGCAATGTCGTGATTGCCTTATGCGCCGAATTCGGCTCGGCAGTAAACAATTCCGGCCGCATCTCATTATAAAATTCATGCACATAGTCGGGATTTCGATAAAAGGCCTCAATTGTAGCCACATCTTCCACCCGATGCTTATTCCATAAGCCGTCCTCACTGCGAAAAGTTGCCAATCCGGATTCGGCCGAAATTCCGGCACCGGTCAGAATTACGATGTTTTTATAAACCCGCGTCATGGCAAATTTCCTCAAACAATGCCTGATTTGACGTGCGCTTCCATTCGGCGTTTTCCATATTGGTAATATAATCCCGACGATAATTGAAAACATTATCGACCGCTGCCAATAAATCCGTTTCCACCTTATCATCGGTTAAGATTTCGGCAAAACCCTGTTTTTGGAAGGACTTGGCATTGAGCGACTGTTCGCCGCGACTTGAGGTTGACGGCAGCGGCACCAAAAGCATCGGTTTCTTTTGACTTAACAGCTCAAAAATTGCATTGGATCCGGAACGTGAAATAACCACATCGGCGAGTGCCATTAAATCCTTAAATTCTTTATCGACAAACTCAAACGGGGCATATCCCTCACAGCGCGCCAAAGCAGTTTGTCCTTTGCCGCAAATATGAATGATTTGATATTTTTCAAGCAAATGTTCCAAATTTTTGATTACGGCATTATTGATGCTTTTGGCGCCGAGCGAACCGCCTACAAACATCAGCACCGGCTTATCAGATTTAAAATTGCACAAGTCACGCGCCTTTTCCACATCACCGTTATCCAACCTGTCCGTCAAAACCGGCCCCACACAGCGTACTTTTTCTTTATCGCTGACATAATCGGCAGTATCGGCAAAAGTGGTAAAAAAAGTACTGACAAACGGCAACGACATTTTATTGGCCAGTCCCGGAGTAACATCGGATTCATGCATATAAATCAGCTTATTGCCGTTAAGCCAGGCACCAAACACCACCGGAAACGACACAAATCCGCCCTTAGAAAACACCACATCCGGCTTTTCTTTGCGAATAATATTCCATGCCTCAAACACACCGAGCGGCACCCGCATTGCATCTTTAAAGTTTTCCCACGAAAAATAGCGACGCAATTTGCCGGTGGCAATCGGATAATATTTTACACCATCGATTTTTTTGATTAATTCGTTTTCAATACCGGTTTTGGATCCGATGTATATAACTTCCCAACCGGCCTTCAAAAACAAAGGAATCAACCCCAAATTCAGGGTTACGTGTCCGCCCGAACCGCCGCCGGTAAAGATAATTTTTTTCATCGTTGCCTCCTTAGTTTGCATATTTTTTTTAAGTTTATATATCAAATCGTAAATATTCCGTGTAAAAAAGTATAAATATCGTGGATTTTCACACAAAAAAAATTTATATTGCATTTCGGGAATACTTTTTAAACAAGGATAAAAATAATGAACAAAGTACAAAGTGATTTCTTAAATGATATTAAAACCGAAAAAGTTGCCGTTACCGTGTTTTTGATCAACGGCGTTAAGTTGCAGGGTATTATCACGGCACAAGACGAAGAAAGCTTACTGTTGCGTCGTGACGGACATACGCAATTGGTTTATAAGCACGCCGTTTCGACAATTATGCCGAGCGTTGCATTGGATATTGCCGAAGAATAGTGATAGAATATCAGCAAAACCCGACTGTTAAAACTTGTGTTATCTGCCCGATTGTTGCGGGAGAAGCTCAGAGTTTATCTGCCGAAAGCCGTTTGGAAGAAGCCAAAGGCTTGGCCGCCGCCGTCAATTTGGATATTGCGTACGCCGAAATCATCAATCTTAAAGAGCTCAAGCCGGCAACTTATTTCAGCCGCGGATTTATCGAGCGCTTAAAGCCGATTATTACCGACGGCGAAATTGAGTTGATGGTGGTAGATACACGTTTGAGCCCGATTCAACAACGCAATTTGGAACGTGAATTTCAGCTTAAAGTAATTGACCGTACCGCTCTGATTTTGGAGATTTTCGGCGAGCGAGCTCAAACCAAAGAAGGCGCTTTGCAAGTGGAATTGGCGCACCTTACTTATCAGCGTTCACGCTTGGTGCGCAGCTGGACTCACCTTGAGCGGCAACGCGGCGGAGCCGGATTTTTGGGTGGTCCGGGAGAAACGCAAATCGAGCTTGACCGCCGTATCATCGACGACAAAATCGTGCGCATCAAAAAAGATTTGGAGAAAGTCCGCAAAACTCGCGACATTCAGCGTGGTGCGCGGCGTAAAGTACCTTATCCGATTGTGGCATTGGTAGGCTATACCAACGCCGGAAAATCCACTCTGTTCAATAAGCTTTCGCAAAGCAACGTGATGGCGGCGGATATGCTGTTTGCCACGCTTGACCCGACCATGCGAAAAATTACCCTGCCCCACGGCACGGAAGTTATTTTATCCGACACCGTCGGTTTTATTTCCGACTTGCCGCACGAATTGGTAATGGCATTTCGCGCCACTTTGGAAGAGGTTTTGAATGCCGATATTATCTTGCATGTTCGCGATATTTCCAATCCGGACAGCAAAGCGCAATGTGCCGATGTGTTGCAGGTTTTAGATAATTTAGGGCTCAAAGAAATTAAGTATGCCGATAATTACATTGAAGTCCTGAACAAGGCCGATTTGCTTGAAGAAGAGGAACTGCACAGCCGGCAAAATCAAATCCGCAACAATAATACGGTTATGACTTCCGCCTGCACCGGATTCGGATGCGAGCGGCTGTTACAAACGGTGGAGCAAAAATTGACCGCGGCGCACATTCGCTGTCAGGTTACGTTTCCGCTCTCCGACGGCAAAACTGCGGCCTGGCTGCACCAAAACAGCTGTATTGAAAAACTTGAAATCTTAGAAAACGAGAATACTTATACCATCAGCATACGGCCGGACGACTTGGCGCGTTTGGGCAAGATATGTGCGCAAAACGACGAAATCAGTATAAGGAAATAAAATGTATCGCATTTTGGGTTTTATGTTCGGACTGCTGTTGCTTTCCGGATGTACGGATATAGGCTACTCGCATTCGGAATATGAAAAGAAATTAGGAGATTGGATCGGAAAAAGCGAAAAATCCCTCTATGCCGCGTGGGGAATGCCGGTGCGTATTACGCCGGTGGGTGCCGACACGATTCTTTTAACTTATTACAGCTCGGAAAGTCAGCCGATTGATAATGTTTTCCAGCCTTATGAAAGCGAAATGAGTTATGCTGCCATGACTGTACCGAATTACGGCCTACCTCCGGCGCCGCCGCTTTATTATTGTAAAACCGACTTTGTGGTGCGCAACGGCATTGTAACCGGATATAATTTCAACGGCGACGACTGCTATTAATTTAATGCAAAAGCGGCAGATTAACCTCTGCCGCCAAAAACATTACAATATCCGAAAAATGCTTACGCACGGCGCCCGCCGGAATCGCGTTTAAACCCGCGTTCGGTCGGTTTAATGCCGATAGCACTGTAATCGATTTTTGCCAAGCCTTGCAACGCTTCATCTTTAGCCAATTCCGGATTACGCTCCAAAACACGTCCGAATGTGCGTGCCATTTCTCGATTCTTGGCATTGCTGTCATATGATTTACGAATTGAATGCAAATCTTTGAAATATTGGGCTTTTGCTTCCGGCGTATTCGTTTCCGAAACATAAATTTTGCATATTCCGCTCAAATAACTCTCCAACAGATTAGAATTACCCATCGCTTCATCTACCATACGATCGAATATCTGTTGCTTACGGTCCGGTGAAAAAGAATCAACTTCCTTTTGCGTGCCTTTGAGAACTGTAGAGATATCTTTTAAGAATCCCAGTTCTTTCTCTTTTGCCTCCACTCGTAATCTCGCCTTTTCTACCGCTTTTTGTTCCTCGCTCAATCGCTTATTTTCTTCAACAGCCTGTGCTTTTATCTGCTTGTTTTCTTCGGTCAAACGCTCGTTTTCGCGGCGATATTGCGTAATTTTATAATCTTCTACAATTTGCTCAAACTCATCTTTGCCAAAGTGCTTGCCAATCAAGTCATTGTATTCCACATTCCCCTTATAACTATCCACGATTGCTTTAGCCACATCCTTAGAATCTGTATTTTCCAAAACAAGCTTTTTCTGTTCTTTAGAGAAACCGCTGAAATCATTTTCTTCAAATGCCTTATTGTTCTCATGTTTTAAAATGTCAAACTCTATGCGTTTCATTGCCCGTTTATAGGCATCGGTTTCAAAAACATTGGTTTCATCTTTCCATTCGTCGTTAGCACAAATTATGAGCATTTCTTGCTTTTTTTTAGGGGCAACATAGAATTCTTTTAATTCTTCGTAACTGTATAATGTTTTGCCATCGGCAATCATATTAAATAGTGCTTCTCGATAATTATCCCTTATTTGCTGATGTTCCCTATAACCGGTTATGTGTGTTGAATCTATAGAATATTCATATAAACTTTTTATCTCAGCTAAATCAATATCTAAATAGACACCGGAAATAGGCATACTTGGATCTTGCTGAAATTCTTTAGATAACTGTCTATTTGCATTCATGATAATGTCATTTTTAGCAAAGGAAACAACTTTCTGACACCAGTCAACACCATGCTTATCTGCGGCTTTTAACAAATCTGGTAAAAGTTTATTTCCATCTTCATGGCATAATGCCACAAAAATACCGGCATTTTCTTCCATATCTCGTATATTATCCGGATTTTTTGCATCAAATAATGAGTCTATATATGCTATTCTTTCCGGCATAATATATTTTCTATTTATATTTCCTATAATATTGTGTATTTTCTCTAATGAATCCTGGAATTCATGATACGCATTATAAGAGCCGGTATATTCCTTATTTCTCATCGCCCTACTCCTTCTATAAACGAATCGTTATATTTATGCTTTCAGTTTACCCCCCCCCGACAATTTTTGTCAAGTATTTTTTTACGCTATTATAAAATTGCCGTTGCCGATAAAAAATTTTCCCCGAAAGCGGCATTTAAGCAGCATTTCGGGGAAGTAATCACTTGGCGTTGTGATAAAGGTCATACAAAGCCACCAACTCGGGCGGCGCAACCTTACGAAACTGGGGTTCGATATCGCGGAAGAAGCGCCTCTTGTTCTTAACATAGATTTGCAAATCTTCAGCATTTTCGGGCTTAAACAGCTCCAGTTCGGCCTTACGCAGGTGGAACTCGGTCTGGTTGATGTAGAAACGGCGATATTCACGCATTCCCTCACCCCAGAGCAACATTTCGTTGTCATGATCGGCGAAGTTGTGGAACTCGATGTACTTCATCAGGTACTTGCCGCGAAACTCCGGCTCAAAAAGCTTAGCTTCATACACCGATCCCAAAACCCAATTTTCTAAGAAGAAAAGCAACACCTTCTCGTGCTCCGGTCTGAACATGAGCCATTGATTGGCCTCATGAATGGAATGATGCTTCAAATACTCGAACAGCGCCGGCTCATAATCGGGGGCAAACAAGTTCTTCTCATCATCGGGAGCCACCAAATTGCGGGCGTCCTTCAGTAACTCACAAAGCTCATCTACTTTGCTTGAATCCTCAAAAAAATAAGGATTCACCTCTTCGGGAAATCTCTCATTCATAAGCTAAAAAAATTTGTAAGTAATTGAAAATATTTCGGGTATGATAGCATTTATTTTTGTTTTGTCAAATAAAAAAAATCAGTCGCCCGCCCGAATCGAAACCAATATATATAACATTCAGGCCTTATTTTTTACGTTTTATGAAATCAACGGAGAAAAATATAAAGGAAAATACGAAAATATAACGGCAAACAAACCGTGACATTTATTGTAAACGTCGGTAATTCCTTATAAAAACGGAATCTGCCATATATAAATAATGTCAGGCATAAAATGCGATTTTTTCCCGATATAAAAAACTTGACATAATCATCTTTATGTGATATTCCTTATACAATTATTCTGTAAAGAAAGAGGTTAGAAATGGTTAAATTAAATGAAAATACATCTTATAAAAGAGGTCAGGAACTTTTAGATGCCGGCCAGTATGAAGAAGCCGTGGAGCGTTTTGCGGAAGTTATTGCTGATAATCCGCGTGCGTGGAAGGCCTTAAATTCGCAGGGTTTTGCTTATCAAAAGATGAGCAAATATACCGATGCGGTATCCTGTTTTGATAAGGCTTTGGCGATAAATCCCAAATCGGTCGAGGTTTTGAACAATAAGGGCGTAACCTTGAGTATGCGCGGCTTGTACAAAGAAGCAATTACCTGCTTTGATGAAGCTTTTGCCAATGACAGAACGTCTTTGGAGGCCTTAAACGGTAAGGCTATCGCGTTGCAACACATGTTTTCGTATAAAGAAGCATTGGATGTGTTGGAAGAAGCGATGAAAATCGATAATAAGCACCCGCAAACATTGCTCAGTATTGCCGTGACATTGCAAAAGCTTAAGCAATATGATCGCTCAATCTCTTTCTTTAAGAAGGTTTTATCCGGAGATAAATTTAATACTAAGGCATGGAACGGTATCGGCGTTACCTATCAGTTGATGGGTGATAACGATTCAGCGCTGAAATGCTTTACCAAAATTCTGAACATTAACAGTTCGGATTTGCAAGCATGGATAAGTATCGGTTACGTTTACCAAAAAATGTTCAAATTTAAGGACGCGTTGAAGTGCTATAAAAAGGCACAAACCGTGGTTAACGGCCGCTATACGCACAAATTGTATGACGGTTTGGCTTCTTGTCTGACCAAACTTTCGGAATTTGACCAGGCTATCGAAGTTTATAAGGTTATTTATCAAAGCGAAGAAGGCAAACGCAAGTGGGATGCGCAGCGCTCCATTAAATTTGTGAATAAGCTCAAACGCAAACAAGCCATCGGTGCTCTGCCGGATATCATTCCGCATGATGACGATGATGAATAAATTTAACCGAAATATTAAGACGCCGCCTTGTTTGTGCGGCGTTTTTTTATAATGGTAAATCTGCATTCTATTTTGGTGTATTGCTGTAAAGAATAGCTTGCAAATTCGGGTGATTTCGGATAAAATCAGCGCAAACAGGAGATAATAATGAATCTTTCGCTATATATTATAATTGCCGCTGTGATTGCGGTGTGTTGGCTGATTTGGGCGTATAACCGCGGTGTCTGCTACAGAAATTATGTATCCGAAGCGTTTGCAACCATGGATGTATACCTGAAAAAGCGTTGGGATTTACTGCCGAATCTGATTGAGACGGTGAAAAGCTACGCCACGCATGAGAAAAAATTGTTGACGGATATTGCCGAGATGCGTTCGCGCAGTTACGGCGATTTGTCAGACAACGAAAAAATCAATACCAATCTGCAGCTCGGGCAAACTTTATCGCGTTTTTTTGCGGTGGCGGAAAATTATCCCGATTTGAAGGCCAATCAGAATTATATTATGCTGATGCAGCAAATGCGCACGGTGGAAGATGATATTGCCGACGCACGTAAATATTATAACGGTACGGTGCGTGAATATAATACTTTTTTGGATTTGTTTCCGACATCGATTATCGGAAAAATGTTTGGCATGCAACATGCCAAGCTCTTTGAAATTGAGGCACAACAACGAGAAAATATAAAGATTGAGGCATAGATGAAAAAAATGCGTTTCATATTTAATCGGATATTTTTCGGTATTTGCGGATTACTCTTGTTAACAACAGTATCTGCCGGCGCTCAGGAGAAAGAGGAAAATGCCGCTCCTCAAACGCCCTACTTTGCCGAAAATTATGATTATTACATTCAGAACTGCGATGTTTTTTTAACGGTTGACGCAAATCGCAACGTTAATGTCCAACAAATCATCACAGTGCGCTTTAATAACTCAGATACTAAGCTCATCAGGCAATTTATTCCTAAATTTCACGGTCAGATTTCCGATGTGCGAGTTTCGGTGCCGCATCACGAAAGCGACGGTTTGAGCCACCTGAAGTTGGAAATTACGGCAGATCCGATACAAACTCCGACCTTGCAATATGAAGTCAGCTATAATCACCATTTTTTCAGCAACGATAACTCGTTTGATTTTCAAATTGTGCCGCCGGAATGGAAAGTTCCGGTGCAAAGGGTTCGTTTCAAATTACAACTTCCGGATTATGTAAAAAATAAAGACGTGCATCTGTTTATCAACCGCAAAGAAATTACTGATGCTGCCGAAGGTGCCGAATATCTGATAAAAGAAGATCGTATCATCGGCCGCACCACCTTGCACGGTCTTAAACCCAAACAAACTTTCCGCATCAGAGTCGATGTACCGGAAAACTTTTTTATTCATAACGGTAAAGACTATGCCTCGTATGTATGGGTAGGCCTGTTATTGCTGACCATTCTTTCGTTTTTATTATGGTATGTTTATGCGCAGGATGACCATGTTCCGGCCATTATATCACAAAACCCGCCGCGCGGGATTAATGCGGCCGAGGCCGAGTTGATTCACGGCGGCAAATTAACGGAAAAAAGTCTTCCGGCCATGATTATAGCGTTGGCCAACAAAGGGTATTTAATGATAAATACCGTCGGCAAAAACTTTACCCTGATTAAGATAAAAAATTATACGGGACACAATTGTTTTGTAAAGCAAATCATACAGGCGCTGTTTGCCGATAAGGATATTGCCGAAAGCTCGGAATTAAAAGCTGACGGCCGCTTTTATCAAAAATGGTACGAATTACGCGAATTATCCGAGCAACCGGAAGTGCTACAGCGTTTTCATAAGAAATCGCCGGAACAATATTTGCGCCGCGCCGTTATGCTCGGTTGTTTAATCGGTAATATGCTGTTGACATTGTTTGTTTTGCGCAACTATTTGTTTTCTGAAGAATATTTACTGATTGCCGCGTTAATTATGGTTTCCGGTTTTGTCGGGATAAAGTTGTTATCGCAAAGATTGGGGCTTGTGGCCAAAGTACTCGGCGGAATTTTCCTGTTGTATGTGTTGTGGCTTATGTGGTTCGGGCACAGCACAGAAATTCAAAAAGCCGATATATTGCAGATTTTAATCGGCTTCGGCTGTACAATTATCTCGCTGATTTGCTTTTTGCAGATGCCGCAACCGAATGCCGTCGGCCGGCTGTATCGCGGCCAGTTGTTCGGACTTAAAAATTTCATCAAGTTTGTTGATAAAGAACGTTTGGAAAAAATAACCTCCGACAACCCGTCTTATTTTTATAAAATATTACCGTATGCCTACGTTCTCG
>JBGUGE010000043.1:0-2056 GCA_045111335.1 Alphaproteobacteria bacterium
GCAGGTATCCGATACGGACATGCTTCCAAAGTTATCAACTACGTGGTAGTAAGGGATGATAAAGGCGGTGTTGTTGGTGTGGATTTGTCTTTCCCTAAAAAACGTTGACTCACAACATTGAGTTCAATATGTATAAAGACAAAACCGAAAAACGTCAAAAGTATTACGATGAAGTGATACGTTTGCATTTTGAAAAAGGCTACGGCGAAGACCGTATAGCAAAAATTTTACCGATAGGACATACAACAGTTAACAGATGGATTGCTAACTTTGTAGCCGAAAATGAACATAATTCGGATTTTATTGTAATGCGAAAGAAGACACACACAAACAAACCGCAAGTTCAACACAATGCGGAACAACAAGCTTCCAATCTCTCTAATTTAGAAGAGATTGCAAAACTCAAATCAGAAATTGAGCAATTACGCAAAGAACTTGATTTTGAGAAACTTAAATCCCAAGCCTATAATACAATGATAGACATTGCCGAAAAGAAATTCAGTATTTCGATAAGAAAAAAACGTGGCGCCAAACAGTAGACACCCTGCGGACAAATGTTGTCGGCAGTTTTACAATAGTACAACTTTGTTCACTGTTTGGCGTAAGCAAGCAGGCATATTATCAATTTGACGAAGACGCAGCCTTAGCAAAGGCAGCACGGGAGGATTTTGCCCTTGAATTTATCAAACAAATCCGTCAGAAAGACCCAGGTATTGGAGGTTTAAAACTTTGGTATGTGTATCAAAAAGAGTTTCAATACTCAGAACCAATAGGCAGAGATCGTTTTTGTCGTATTATATCCGAAAACAATCTCAAAGTACGTCAAACAATACGCAAACCAAAGACTACAGATTCCAGACATGGACTTCCAACTTACCCGAATCTCGTTAAAGATTTCATACCCCAAGCCGCTAATCAATTATGGGTTAGTGATATAACCTATATAATGATAAAAGATGGAGAGACAGATTATCATTTTTGTTATTTGTCGTTAATATTAGATGCATATAGTGAGGAAATAGTCGGTTGGAGTATCGGACCTACACTTGATACAGAATATCCGTTACGAGCCTTAAAAATGGCGTTACAACGTATAAAAGGCAAAACCGTCAACCTGATTCATCACTCTGACAGAGGCTGTCAGTACGTTAGTAAAGAGTATATTAACATGCTTAATTTCAATAATATAAGGATAAGTATGACAGAATCAGGCGACCCGAAGGATAATGCACAAGCGGAACGAATAAATAATACAATGAAAAACGAATTATTGTATAATAAAGTTTTTCATAATATTGATGAAGTGATAGCCTCGGTTGCTGTTGCAGTAGAATACTATAATAATGAACGTCCGCATATGAGTATCGGGATGTCAACACCATTGCAAGCCTCAGAAATGCAAGGAGATAGAGATATGAAATGGAAAAGTCTAAGACAAGCGGCAATAAAAAACAAAGAAAATTTTGGAAATTCTGCCCAAAATTATAATTTTGTATCTGAAACCAATTGACTTTGGGACTTAGTCCCAAAGTCAATTGGTTTCAGATACAAAGCAAAAAGAGTAAATATGACTTAGTTATAAGTAAACATTTTATAGAAATAAACGTTAAATCGAGTCAACCAATTTCAGGATAGGACAAAAGTGAATCAAATTATTTCCTATATGCAACAAAAATAATGTTTTTTATTTCCTCCTCGCAACAAAATTAGCGGTTTTTATTGCGTATAGGAAATAGTTATATTGTTCAATCCATTTGCATCAATTACAACAAAGAAACTTCCCAGCACGAAGTGGAGATGGAGGTGATTGAAGGTGAGGAATAAAGAGATTATCCTGCCACTTCGTCGAAATGCTCGATGGCCCATTGAATCAGTCCCGAAATGTAAGGCATTAGCGATTTGCCGGTGTCGGTGACCAACCTCGTTTTCCCGGAAACAATCTACAACACTCTTTCTGTTAGCGGTGCAAATTATGATGCCAAGGTTAGAAAATTAGAACGGATTTGGTAAAATTGAAAAGTTAATAAAAAAAATTAGAGGAATTATTATTTTTATT
>JBGUGE010000044.1:0-26539 GCA_045111335.1 Alphaproteobacteria bacterium
CTTTTTGAACACGCCCTTCTGAGCCGCACGCATCATTTCGCTTTCGGCAGTCTTGAAAGCAGCCGTTGCACCGTCTTTATCATTGGCGGAAATAAGCGCCAAAACCTTTTTAACAAAAGTTCTGACACGGGATCTGCGCGCGCCGTTGATTTGGGCACGTTTATTGTTGTGTACGATTCTTGTTTTTGCCGACTTATGATTGGCCATATTTTTTCTTCCTATTTAAAAAAGTGTTAATCTAAAATTTACTCTGGTAAACGTTATAACCACGAGAAACGCATAAAGTCAACTAATTTTTTATAATTTTTTGTTTTTTTACGGCTTTGTCTTGACTGTAATCCGAACAATCAGCGGTGAAGCGGATTCTCTGACCACTTCCAACGTTTCTCCTTCCCGATAAAACAGGAGGTCATTACCGCGATTCCCCTGATATATCCACCCGAGTTGCGGCAACGATTCGTTATAAAAATCGGCAATAGCGTCAAATTTGAGCTTCGGAGCACTAAAATAAGCCTCCAACAGTCGTGTTTCCTCATTGCCGAACGATACATCATCTTGCGTTATTTGGTTCATACCCTCCAAAAGCGGAACGTCATCCATACCCTCCACAAACTTTTCGGCAGCGGATTCGCTGACAACGCCGAAAAATAAAAGAGCCGTTAATAAGCGCAAATACTTCATGTTTTTTCTCCTATTTCTGTAAAACGGGGCAATAAAAGGTTGAGCGTCCGCCTTGTACGATTTTTCGGATTCCGCCGGTTTTTGCAATATCGCATTTGCAATTCGGGCAACGCTTACCGGTTTTATCATAAACGCAGTGATGTTCCTGAAAATAGCCGATATCGCCGTCGGGGCGCTTAAAATCATGAATGGTGGAGCCGCCGGCCTTAATCGCTTCTTGCAAAACGATTCGCGTTTGCTCGATAATTTTTTGCGCTTCTTTTTTTGAAACGGATTCGCTGGCCCGATTCGGCAGGATTCGCGCCCGATAAAGAATTTCGGAAGCGTAAATATTGCCGATTCCGCCGATGATTTCCTGATTTAAGAGCGATAATTTGATGGCGCACTTTCGATTCGCAAATTTTTTGAGCAAATAATCAGCGGTCAGATTCGTATCCCACGGGTCAAGCCCGATATGCTTAAAACAATGATGTTGGCTTAATTTATCGGATTCGCTCAAGAGTACAACCCCGAATCTGCGTGTATCGTTATAAATCAGGCAGCCCTTATCGGTTTTGATGACGATGTGGTCATGCTTTTCCAAATCGGGCAGGGCGGATTCGATTTTAATTCTGCCGCTCATACCGAAATGCCAAATAATCGTCAGGCCGTTATCCAAATCTATCAGCATATATTTTGCGATTCGTCTTAGGTTAATGATTTTAGCGCCTTGGATTCGCTTTGCAAAATCGGTCGGCACTGATTCGCGCAACCGCGGCTGACGCACTGCGACACTCTCTATAATTGCCCCCGACACGGCGGCGGCCACGGTGTTTTTTATGGTTTCAACCTCTGGTAACTCCGGCATAAACTATCCCCCTTTTGAAAAAATATCATACAGATTATGCAAACGGATTGCAAATAACTTGCCATTATTTATAAACAGGGTTAAATTAAAAGAATCGATTTAAGGCAAAATTATGAATGACAATGATTAGAAAACGCAGCAGAAAATACTATGCCCCGCAAAACGAGGCCCACGATGTTCACATCTGCGACCACCCCGGTTGCACCGAAAAAGGCGAATATCGTGCACCTAAAGACCGCAGTCTGAAAGATTATTATTGGTTTTGCCTTAAGCATGTTGAAGAATATAATCAAAAATGGAATTATTACGGCGAAGGTTACGATTCGACCACGGAAGAAAGTGTGAAAAAGCGCTTTTCGCACCGTTTTAAGTCTAAAGTAAATTACCAGTTCGGTTATGATTTGTGGGAAGAAGCGGCGTTTTTTGATGACGGTTATGACAACCCGTCCGACGGCAACCGCGAATATTCCGACGACGGTATTTATTTTACGGTGGAAGAGCGTAAATATATCAAAACATTAGAAATGAACATCCGTGAAATCAATCCCGATAATTTGAAAAAACAATATAAAAAAATGGCCAAGAAGTACCATCCGGACGTGAATAAAAGCGATTCGTCGGCAGAAGAAAAGTTTAAGCTCATATCCGAAGCGTATCAGCACTTAAAAGAAAAATTTGACCGGATTCCCAATTACGACTTATTCAAAGATTAAATCAGCCCCAAAGTTTTGCAAATCAGCCGCCCTGAATGGGCGTTTCGTACGGAAATGCTTGACAAAAAACCAAAAATAAGCTATTCTGAAATTCTAAAAAGCTAAGGATTATAGTTGAAATCATTATATTATTAACCATCCGTATTTATAAGCAGGATAAGTTTTGCATTTGTATTTAACGATACAGAAGCAAGATGATGTTGAAACAAGATATGAAAAACGAATAGTTGGCGAAGTACAGTACCCAGCGTTATATCAGCAAAAACTCAGAGCTGATTCTAACTTCGTGCAGTATCAATTTTATATTGATGTTGTTGATTTGATTTTTCAATTCCGAGAGATAATGCGGATTTTAATACGCCCGTCTGTGAACCCTGAAAGGGAGTAAGCAGATGAGGTATGAGTATGAAGAATATGACAATTATCGACAGAGCAGGTTTCGAGTACAAACTGGTGTCTAATGCTGATGAGGCTCGTAAGAACGGTCTGCAGAGTTTCGTCGCTTTCGAAGACAACGGAACTCCAGTTGTGATGCGCAACGGACAGCCCGCAAAATCGTCGTTCTTTACCGACGGTGAGGGACGTTGGGCATCGTTAATTAATTCTTCGAAGCCTGAGAAGGTGGAGAAGGCACTGAAGAAGCCCGAAAACCCGGCAATCGTCCTTAAGGACGGCGAGTTGGTGTGCCAGTGGGTGCCTATGACCGGTATCAAGTGGCATGACGACCTCGGTCGTATCTTCTTCCTGATTTCTAAGTGGGATAAGGAGGAGTTGGAGGCTGACGGCCTCGGCTATATCACGGCCGAGAGCGACGGTACCTACGAGAACATCCGCTACATCGCCAACGATGGTAAGCAGGAGGTTGAGGTGCCCCAAGTGCTCTACAACGAGAAGAATAAGGCCTTCAAGGTCGGTGCAAACGTCAAGGCTATGGCCTATGCGGAAATGCGTAAGCGCTGCAACGCCGGCATCTTCCGCAAGAACGTCGGTCGTCCTGTCTATGCCCGCAAAACCGAAACCGGTGAGCTGATTATGGCTCATACGTTCGGAGCCTATGAGGCTGCCGAGGTGGCCAAGGGTAATGGCGCTTGGCTCGTCGACTATGTCGAGGGCGGTAACGGTGGCTGGGAGGTTTCTGAAAAGGAATTCTTCGCTCGCTACGAATTTGCCGCTGTAGCCGAGGACGGTCGAGCCATCTTCCTGCCGACATCAGCTAAGTCGGTCTGGATTCATCTGTTGGGTAGCTACATCTTCTGCATTCCGCAGTGGGGTGACAGCATGGTCGCAATGACCAACCCTCAGGTGAACGTCACCAACCCGGACGACGTCTACGCTTGTAGTTACGTCGAGTTCTACGGCACAGAGAATGTGTCGGGGGCTTACGAGCTGGTGATGATTTTGTATCTTGGCGCACCCGAGCCCGTCATACTCGAGTTCCAGGAGACCCTCGAGGGCTATCTGAACACTACGTTCGGAATCCCAAAGAGTGAGATCACGGCTTCTAACCTGTCGAACTTCCTCAAGGAGACGATGGGCGTGCCGCAGGAGCTTGAGGTGCTACAGGGTAAGGTCACCAAGGCCATTGCATAGCATACTCAAAGAAGAGACGTTTCCCCAAAAAGGAAACGCCTCTTTTTTTATTATCACAAAATCTCTAATCAGCGGCCCTGATCGCGACGTTGTCGCCCTGCCGCGGTGGCTGCCATATTCGGGGCTTCTTGTTGCGGATTCGTAACTTGCTTTAAATAAGCATCAAGCTGCGCTATTTCTTCCGGTGTACGGATTCCGTCGGAGTCAATTGTTTTTATCTTTTCCAAATATGCCTTCAGATTTTCAATACATTGGTTGGCATTTTGCGCATCTTTAGCCATTATAGCGCGTAATGTCTCGTTGTTCCCAATCGTATTGCAGCATTCCAACATTATTTGCAGATCATCATTAAGCTTAAAATCCGGATTAACCACTTTCCGGACATCGCCGATACCAAAAACATTTTCAAACATTGCCATGGCGCGTTCACAATATCTGTCGTGCGCTTCCTGATTGTCTGCCATGGCCCACAGCGGATATTCATGAGTTTGAGGATTGACAGCCAAAAATGCCTGATTGCTGTATTCCGCATCCGCAATGTTATTGGTTCCGAGCCACTTATCATAAACAAATTTGGCAACGTATTCCCGCTTATTATCCATATTCGGATTTTCTTTTAAGGTGGTTTTCAATTCTTCCATTGCTTCCGGATATATGGATAACTTATCAAAATATTTCATATTTCCGGTAGCTTCATACATATCAAGTGCGAATCCGGCTTGTACCATATTGGCCTTAATTTCGGTCAGCATATTGAGTTTAGCCATATATTCCGGCGGCAAATCGTATCGAGAGTTGTCGTATAGTTTATCATCTTCTTTGTGAGTTAATTCATGCTCGTGCTCTGATATACGAGCGACTGCATCATCCGGAGTTTGCCGCCAGTAATCAATTATTCGAGCGGCAGTTTCACTATTTATGCCGTAGACTTTCTGCATCAACTGATTACATTCCTCAATTTTATCTTCTGGTACATCATAATGATAAATATATATATTATTGTCACTATAAGCCATCGCCGGCATGACGCGCGCTATTCTATAATCTCCCTTTTTCTGTGCTTCTTCTTTTTGCGCAACTTCATTTTGCAGATAGTCATAAACATTAATATCGGTATATTTGGTTTCTTTGGAGAATTTGCTCGCCAAATTTTGCTGATACTTATCATTCCATTCTTCTATATCTAAATCTGTTTCCTTAATACGGACTTCTTTTCCGTGAGATTTGATTGCAAATTGCTGTATATCCGGAATATAGACAATCTCAAAATCGTATTTTTTAAACAGCGGGTCACTGTTCTGCTTGAACAAAATTTCGGAGATAGATATACCTTCGGGCAATGCGCTGTTTTCCGCAGGAGACAGCTCAACTTGCGGATTATTTAGGCCGCTCTCTACCGTTTGCTCGAGTTCCTGTTTTTTCTCGGCATCGGTTTTCATGGCTTGTTTTGCGGTTGCCTTACTCATAATCTTCCCTCATATACGACTATTATACCACAAATTTACATTTTTTGCATTAATTTTTTGTTACAAAAAACAGCCGGTATTGCTACCGGCTATTTGGGGTATGAGAAGCTTTACAATAGTTTGCACTTAAGCCGCTTTGCCCATTTTTTGTGCGGCAAACTCGTTCATCTTGGAAATGATGTAATCGAGCTGCTCGTCAGTCAAATACGGTGTCATCGGAATGCTGCATACCGTCTTTGAAAGTTTTTCGCAAACCGGCAACGAACGGGTATTCCACTTAGCATACGCCGTCTGGGTATTAACCGGACGCGGATAGTATGCACCGCACGGAATACCGTTGGCCTTAAGGTAGGTCATCAGCTCATCGCGATTTTCGCAATGAATGGTATAAAGCGCATACGCCGAACGGCAGTTATCCAAAATCTTCTGTTTGCCGTAATAGCTGCTGAGTTCGTTATCATAGCGCTTGGCCACACGATAGCGGTTCTCCAACTCTTGCTTGAATTGCGTTAATTTGAGCAGCAAAACCGCACCCTGAAAAGAGTTCATACGGCCGGTCATGCCCAAACGCACGTTGTCGTAGTGGTCTTCCGGGCTCATTCCGTGTACGCGGCAAGATTTTACCAGCTCGTTTTCTTCATCGGAATTGGTGAACACCGCACCGCCGTCGCCATAGCCGCCGAGCGGTTTGGTCGGATAAAACGAAGTCGCGCTCATATCGGCAATCGAGCCGGCATTGTGGCCGTGATATACCGAGCCGAAGCTTTGGCAGGAATCGGACATTACCTTCATGCCGTTTTCATGCGCAATTTTCATAATTTCATCGTAGTTGCACGGCGAACCGAAAATATCGACGGCAATTACTGCCTTGAGATTAAGTTTACCTTCGGCTTTAACCGTGGCAATCGCCCGTTTCAAATCTTCCGGATCCATGTTATATGTATTCGGATCGGAGTCCACAAAAATAGGGGTAGCGCCGAGCAGAACCGGAGCTTCGGCCGAAGCCACGAATGTAAACGAAGATACAAATACCGCATCTCCCGGTTTAACGTCCCACGCCATCAATCCCAAAGTCAGAGCGTCGGTACCGGAACCGCAGGTCGAGCAATATTTGGTGCCGGCATATTCGGCGAGTTTGGTATCAAGCTCTTTGGTTTCCGGACCTTGGCAGTAAGCGCCATGGTTCAAAATATTTTTAAATGATTCCAAAAATTTTTCTTGTCCGATAATTTTTTGAGTGGTGGCACAGTCAAAAAGATTAATCGGAGTACTTGGTTTATCTGTCATAGTTTTTTCCTTGTTAAAATGTTATCACTGCCTTGTAATTTAGCGTATTTCAGCGGTTGTTGCAACACACAAAAAATTACAGGCTTGTAACATTGGGATAATTTTTTTTGCGCACAAAAAAACGACGCTCGAATTAAGCGTCGCTTTTGTTATTTGCATTAAGCTCGGAATTAGAAGTTGTATCTTGCACCGAACATAATTTCATGATCGCGAGCGGTAACTTTGGTTACGCCTTCACCCCAGTTCTTGCGGATGCGGCCTAAGTCAGCATAACGATAACCGGCATCAACCGTCCAGTTGGAGTCAATATCATAAGCTAAACCGGCCATAACTTGCCATGCCAGATTGTTGGCAGACTTTGCAACATAACCATCATCAGCTTTGATGTGCGAAATACCCAAACCGGCACCAACATACGGTGTCCACGGTGTGCAGGTCAAATAATCGAAATAAGCATTAGCCATGAAAGAGTGCTTATACAGTCTGAAGTGATCAATCATCTGATCACGACCCTTGTCAGAAGTAGCCTTTAACCAATTACGCTTAACATCGCGAGAGTTGTTCAATTCAACTTCACCACGAACATAACCGGCGCGAACACCGTAAGCAACGTGAGTGCCAAACAATTCCTTATTGGCATTTACGCGGGTAATTGCTGCATCTTCATAATCATGCTCTTTGATTTTAACCTTGTTAAAGTCATAGGACAACTTGCCCGAAACATACTGGTTTACTTTTGCGTCTGCATTAGCGCTTAACAGGCAGGCAACACCAGCTAATAACAAAATTTTTTTCATTTTAAATTCCTTTATTACTTGTTGAACAACAATATACTTTCGTATTGTAACAGCCATACTTTAGGACGATAAAAACTATAAGTCAAGATATTTTTCTTAAACTATTTACAGCCTTGTTCACGATTAATTAAGACTTATCGTGTATAAAGCGCAACTTTTTAGGAAAATCCCTGTTTTGCACCGCATCTGATACAGGTCTACACAAATAATTTCAGGTTTGTAAAATTGTTGAAATGTGATTATTTATAGCTGTATAAGGTTTTTCCGTAGCGTTTGAGCCAAATGCGACCGCGGCTCCATTCCGGACACAAAGAGGCAACGCAAGCCCAGAATTCGTCGGAATGGTCATGGTGTTTAAGGTGTGAAACTTCGTGCGCCAATAAATATTCAATCACATAATCCGGCGCTAAGGCAATCCGCCAGCTGTAATTGATGTGTTGTAAACTTGAGCAACTGCCCCAGCGTGAGGAGGTGTCTTTAATGCTGACTCCGGTCAGGTTTTGCCCGATTATTTGCGCCAAAAGTTTAGATTTGGCATAAAATTCCTCCTTAGCACGCTTTTTGATATAATCTTTTACTCGGCGGTGGATAAATTCTTTTGCCCCCGAAACACAAAGCGTGTTGTCTTCAAGCCAAACCCCGCGCCGTGCTTCCGGATGATGTGTCACCGTCACGTTTTGCCCGAATAGCAAAAATGATTCGCCGTCGGCAAAATATTTTATTTCAGGCAATTTATTTAAGGCTCTGATTATCCATTCGGTGTGTTCTTTGGCAAAGTTAATTGCCTGTTTGCGGCTGCAAAAACGCGGAATTGACAGTACCGGCACGCGCTCTTTTTCATCGATTTTGAGCGTTAATTTGCGTGATGATTTTGATTGCACCACCTTGATATCCATACCGATGGCTTGGGCAATATCAAAGGTCTTGCCAGTCAACAACGTAATCTTCATAATCTTTGACCTTGGTTTCGTTGACAATTTCACGATCGGCAAGCGAATTTCCCGATTCGGCGACGCTGGCGGCTCTACCGGTGATAAGCGGATGCCAGTTCGGTAAATCATAGCCGTTATCTAAAAGCCAATAAGCGCAAGTTTTCGGCAACCATCGCGGTTTTTCGCGCACGGCGTCGAGGTTGATGTCGCGGCAATCCGGCACTACCTCAAAACGGTGTTCGTAGATTTTGCATAAACAACTGCCGCAATCCAAAAAGCGACAATGAGTGTTTGTGAACATAATTTTATTCTTTATTTCAAGCTTGTTGAGACAGCACTTGCCGCAACCGTCGCAAAGGGCTTCCCACTCTTCTTTGCTCATTTCTTCAAGCTTTTTATGCTTCCAAAATTCCGGTTCTAAATTCTTATATGCATCGACACGCGCTTGCGGATTATATGACTCGTCAATACTGTAATCTTTGCTGCTCATAAATCCTCCCAGTCGACAATGTGGTCTTCCAAATCCTCAGGCTTGACATCAAGTTCGGAAACCGCACGACCTTTGAGCGGCTTGAGAGGTTGCGTCTCATAATCGGGATCAAACAGCTTGCGATAAGCGCAGGTTTTCGGCATAAACGCCAACTTGTCCACATTATCCGGCGTTAATTTTACGCAATTGGGCACCAAAACGCAACGCTTGTCATAAACGGTACAGATTTGATTATCCAAATCATAATATTGGCACAGAACGTTGGTATGATACATCTCGCCGGTTTCTTCATCTTCCAACGTAATCATGCAACATTTGCCGCAGCGGTCGCAGATTGCTTCCCACTCATCGACGGGTATTTTTTTTAAATCGCATTTATTCATGTCGTTCCGGCAACCTTTCGTCTTCGGCAAAGTTACGGAACAAGGTATATTCTCCGTCCCAACCCAATTTAATCACGCCGGTAGGGCCGTGACGCTGTTTACCGATTATAACTTCGGCCTGATGCGCGGTGTTGCGGTCGCGGATTTCCCATTCGGCGTGCTTTTTGTTAAAGGCTTCTTCCGATTCGTTTTCGGAATGTTTCGGTTCCGAATTATGGATATAGTAGTTCTCGCGGAACACGAACATCACAATATCGGCATCCTGCTCGATGGAGCCGGATTCACGCAAATCCGACATTTGCGGCTGCTTATCTTCACGCGATTCGACCCCGCGGTTCAATTGCGACAGAGCAATAACCGGAATTTTCAGCTCTTTGGCCAAGATTTTCAGGCCGCGTGAAATTTCGGATACTTCCTGCACACGGTTACCTTCACTCTTTTTATCGCCGGTGCCTCCGATGAGTTGAATATAGTCAATCACAATCAGCCCCAAACCTTTGGTGCGCTTCAAGCGGCGTGCGCGCGAGCGAATGGCGTTGATGCTCACCCCCGGCGTGTCATCAATATAAAGCGGAATATTCGCCAACTCGCGGGTGGCGGCAACAATGCGCATTAAATCGGATTCGTTCAAATCGCCGGTGCGCATATTGTGACTGGAAATTTGAATGGTACTGGAAAGAATACGTGCGGCCAATTCATCAGCCGACATTTCCAGCGAAAAGAACGCTACGCCGCGTTTATCTGCCGGTGTATTTTTATCGCGCGAAAAGAAATCTGCCACATTGTAGGCAATATTGGTGGCAAGTGCGGTTTTACCCATACCCGGACGACCGGCTAAAATAATCAAATCAGAATCATTCAAACCGCCGATTTTATAATCAAGTTGGTTCAGTCCGGTCGGCACTCCGGAAATTCGTCCGCCTTTTTGATATGCCTTTTCGATGGTGTTATATGACGAATTGAGAGCGGTGCCGAAATCAATAAAACCGCCTTGAGAATCTCCCTGATCGGAAAGATTATACAGCGCTTTTTCCGCCTGATCGATTTGCTCTGCGGCAGAAATCTCCAAACTTTCTTCCATTGCGTCGTTGATGATTTCATATCCGGTATTTATCAATTCGCGCCGCAGATAGCGGTCATAAATAAAATGTGCGTAGTGCTCGACATTGGTAAGCGGGGAGGCGCTTTCTGCCAACTTTACCAAATACGGAAATCCGCCAACCTGCTCAAGGGTGCCCTGTTGCTCAAAATAGTTTTTGAGTGTAATCAAATCGGCAGTGCGTTCGTTTCGCAGAAGCTGCTGCATCGCTTCATAAATTTTGCGATGAGTGGCGTCGGCAAAGTGTGCCGGTTTCAATACATCGGCGATTTTTTCATAAAATTTGTTGTTTGCCAACAATGCCCCGAGCACGGCCTGTTCGGCCTCAATGTTTTTCGGCAGTTTTGCTATATCCGGCTTTTCCATTTTTTCCCTTCGTCAATCAAGAATTTTCGCTGTTTGATTTGTTATAAATGATACAGTTTTTTTTGGTATAAAAATCTTTTGAAAACTGTGGATAACGGGTATAAAAAAAACGTCAAAATCGGCGGCTTTATTCTCGATGATACGGGTGGTGGTTGATAATGGTCTGCAGGCGATAGATTTGTTCGCACAAAACCGCCCGCATCAAAATATGGGGCAGGGTGAGTTTGCCGAACGAGAGGACTAAATCAGCCATATCACGGGTTGATTGCAAATGTCCGTCGGCACCGCCGATTAAAAAACAAATTTCCGAACAGCCGCTCAAAAGCCAATTTTCAACCTTAGCGGCCAATTCCATGCTTGAAATATTGACACCGCGCTCGTCCAAAACAATCACTTTGGCGCCGTGCGGAATCGAGCTTTGCAAAAATTTGGCCTCATCTTCCTGATTGGAATTATCTTGTTCTTTAATCACGATATCCCAGCCGGAACGCTTGATATACTCGGCAATAATCGCCGCTTCCGGCGCGTTTTTTTTACATTTTCCGATGGCTATTATCGTGACTTTCATTTATTGCATATCTCCCTTGACGTATACACCGATAAACAGACCGTCGTTAATCATAAATACAAAAGGATGGTCCGCCTTAAAAATTATCATAGGTTTATCAATCATAACTATCGATTCTTCCATGATTCCGACATAGGTTGCGGCACTTGCTTCGGTACCTTCTTCATCAACTTTTATGTTGGCTTCGTGCAGAAGTTCTGCTAAAAATTTTTCGCCGCGGCCTAATTTATTAAAATCAATATTATACCTTTTGAAGAGGTTAATCACACCGAGTTGTTTAAATAATTCGGTCATTTCCGTTGTATCGAAAAAGCGATCGATTTCAAACCGCGGTATACTCATTGAAACATATTGCGGTGAATATTTCACATCTATATCAGTTATTTGTAAATTCCGTAAAAACGTTGCAAAGTCAATCTCTTTGCGCGGTAAAAAGATTCGCAAGCAGCCTCCGTTGCGGTACGGCAATTTAACAGACTGCATTTTATCGTCTTCATAATAGAGGATGTTTTCATCACTTTTATGCATCATATAAACTTCATCCGCTTCAGATGAACCTAATGAATAAAAAGGCTCTTTCTCCGTACCCGTTTCATCAAACGGATATTCCCATTTATCCTTAAAATATACCGTATTAACCATAAATATCTCACCGCTATGCGTTTTTCTGTTAGCAACCAAGCCGGATATTCTTCCTGCTGTTTTATCGGCAATCCATGCATTGATTTTATCGGTGTATCGCGGACGCGATTTAATTTTGGTTAGCGGTTTTACGGCTTTTTTGTATTCTGAAGTCAGCTTATCTGCCCAAACGTAGCTGTTAATTTCTATTTCAGATGAAATACTGCGCAAATACGCTTCCATGTTCTGATTAACTCTTTGTATATCGTCATTATCCGGTAGCAACAACATCTTTTTTAATTCCGCCAAACTTTTCCCCTCGGCACCGTTAGCCAACAAAAGGGCGGTAATATAAAAAGAAACCGGCGAGATAATGATGTTATCATCGGTGTTACCAAAACTTTCTTGCAATAAATTCAGCGAAAAACGTAAATTGTTTTTATCCGGAGCAAAATTTCTGACCGGCGCAGGCTTATCTATATCGTTATCTGACAAATTCGCATTGTCGATATTTTGAGTAAATCGTCTGCCTTCTATGATGTCGATCGGAATTTCACTTAAACTGTATGCGGATTTATGGGATATCTTATGAAGGCCTCCGGCAAGCGCCAACATCCCGATTGCCGCCAATAAATATAATATAACAAATACTTTAATAAACGCTTTCATTTATTTATTTATTTTTCTCTTAAATTTGCCGCAGACTGCCACATTTTTTCGAGGTTATAAAACTCGCGCACTTCCGGCCGGAAAATATGCACAATCACATCAAAAGCGTCAATCAGCACCCAATCGGCTTTTTCTGCGCCTTCCGAGGTACTTTTATGGCCGGCGGCTTTCAGATTTTCTTCAATTTTTTGCGCAATCGAAGCCACATGGCGATTCGAATTACCGCTTGCTACCACCATATAGCTGGCAATCGAGGTTTTGCCTTCCAAATCAATCACCACCACGTCTTCGGCTTTCATATCGTCGAGCGAGTCGGTGATGATTTTCAAAATCGCATTATTTTCTTTTTTGTTTGTCACTTTTTGTTCTCCTAAATTATCCGAGCGGGGACCATGGTTTCTTTTCAATAACGACTTCGGCGTCGGTCTCGGTTGTTTTGGCTCGATTACCGCGAGTTACAAGCGCATCAACCGCTTGCAAACACGGTTCCAAATTGCTGTGTGCAACCGCCGAAATGGTAAATATCTTGTTTTTGCAAACTTTTTTGAGCGCTTTGAGTTTATCGGCAACTTCATCATCGCTGAGCGCATCACACTTGTTGAGCGCCACCACTTCCGGCTTGGACTTAAGCTTATCGTTATAAAGTTCCAGCTCTTTGCGAATGGTCTTATAGTCGGCCGCAACATCTTCCGCCGTGGCATCCAAAAGGTGCAAAAATACCGAACAGCGCTCGACATGCTTTAAGAAACGGTCGCCCAAACCGATACCCTCGTGCGCTCCTTCAATCAGCCCCGGAATATCAGCCAATACCATTTCTTTGCCGCTGACCCAAGCCACGCCCAAATGCGGATGCAGAGTGGTGAACGGGTAAGAGGCAATTTTCGGACGTGCCGCCGTAACTGCCGATAAAAAGGTCGACTTTCCGGCATTCGGCAATCCGATAAGCCCAACATCGGCAATGATTTTCAGCCTCAGCCAAACCCAGATTTCCTCTCCCGGCGTTCCCGGACCGGCATAGCGCGGGGCCTGATTGGTGGAGGTTTTAAAACGGGTGTTGCCCAAACCGCCTTTACCGCCTTTGGCAATCAAAAAGCGCTCGCCGGCAACCACCATATCTTTAAGCACGGTCTCACCGTCTTCGGCCACGATTTCGGTGCCGACCGGAACTTTAATAATCAAGTCTTCACCCTTATAACCGGTCATTTCCGAGCCCATACCCTGCTGGCCTTTTTGCGCCTTAAAATGTTGCTGATAACGAAAATCAATCAACGTATTGAGGTTTTCGACTGCCTCAAAATAGACACTGCCGCCGTCACCGCCGTCACCGCCGTTCGGGCCGCCGAATTCAATAAACTTTTCGCGCCGAAAAGCCACGCAACCTTTACCGCCGTCACCGGCCTTGATATATATTTTAGCCTGATCCAAAAACTTCATTGTTTTTACCTTTGTCGGTACAAATAAAGGGGCATTACGCCCCTTATATTCAATCAATTTAAAGATTATTCGGCAACGACGGAAACGTATACCTTGTCGTTGGCTTTAGTCTTAAATTCTACTTTACCTTCGGAAGTAGCAAAAATCGTGTGATCTTTCCCTAAGCCGACATTCTGTCCCGGATGATACTTGGTACCGCGTTGACGAATGATGATGTTGCCAGGGATAACCGCTTCACCACCGAATTTTTTTACACCCAAACGACGACCTTCGGAATCGCGGCCGTTACTCGAGCTACCACCAGATTTCTTATGTGCCATAACGTTTTCTCCCTAAAATTAACCTAAAATATCCGTGATTTTAACAATCGTGATATTTTGTCTGTGACCGTTTTTACGACGATAGTTTTGTCTTCTTTTCTTTTTGAAAACAATAACTTTCTTGTCTTTTGCCTGTTTTACAACCAAAGCCTTAACGCTTGCACCCTTAACGAGCGGCGTACCGATCGTGGAATCGAGCGCCAAAACTTCACTGAAAACAACTTCTTTTCCTTCTTCACCGGCGATTTTTTCAATTTTAACCACGTCGCCCGTAGTGACGTTGTATTGTTTACCGCCTGTTTTAATTACTGCGTACATATCCTTTTCCTTTAATTTTAAACATAAAGCAATGGCTTGTAATATACATAACTTTTTGCCGCTGTCAACCTAAAAATAACGATTTTTTAATTTTTTTGCGACTGACCGGTGTAAAGGCACATTTTGTGACAATTTATAACAGCGTTTTTCTTTAATTGAGCACATAACAATAAGAAAATGCACTCTGGGTTCGATTCCTCCTCTTGCCCATAAAAAAATCCCCATGAAGGGGAGTTTTTTTTATGGAGCGGGCGAGGGGAATCGAACCCCCGTTATAAGCTTGGGAAGCTTCTATTCTACCATTGAATTACGCCCGCATAACGCTTGCATACTATGTTATAAAAATCGGTTTGGCAAGCGTATAATATAAATTGTGTAAAAAATATTTTGCGATGATAGCAAATTCTGCTTGCAATCTGCGTTGATTACTTTAATATAATTCTCGCAGACAAGAGATTGTCGGCGGAGTGTCGAAGCTCCACCAATAGAAAATAGCTCCTCGATGGTGGGGAGCCGGTTGAATATATTGAATAGACCGGACTGACTATTGGCAGTTTCGAACTCCCGACCACTTTTTTGAGTGGTCTTTTTTAATTTTGAGGAGTTGCAAATAATGAGTTCGCACAATTTAATCAATAAAGAAATTTTAGCGGAAGTATGCCCGCAACTTAAACAATTACGGCTTGAACATCAACTAAGTATCGAAGAATTGCAAGCCGCAACCCATATCAGCGGTAAATTGTTAAAACGTATGGAAAACGGTAAATGCCTGACTATCAGCCATTTCCGCCGTCTGCTTGATTTTTATGGTAAGAAAATGCGGATTGTTATTGAGTGAAAAAATATTTTTACCGAATTTTATCCCACGGACGGCGGGAATTGCTCCACAACGGTCGCCAATACGGTTTTCCCCTTAAATAAATATAGCCGCCGGCGGAATTATCAATAGTCTTTTCCTGCAAAGAGATGTTACCATCCGCATCGAAAGTCACAACGTCTTTATAAACGCATTGCTTTTCATCACATTGCAAATCGGCAATTTGCAGATTATTCTGCTCCTTGCGCGAAAGCGGCTTAAGCCCTAAATCTTCTGCCCAAATTTTCTTGGTCCACGAATCATTTTGCCGCGCTAATAACACTAAATCGCCGGCATCATCTCGCACCGCAATATCACCGGCGTACGGCGAGAATACCATATCCGGCAACGGTCGCGGGATAAGCATGGAAATTATGCCGCATGCAATCGGCAACAGTCCCCACCACCGCCAACGTCGTCGCCATACGCAGAGCCAGAAACCGCCGCAGATAATCAACATAAAGCCCCAGAAAGGCAGTGCGTCCGTTTGCCATACACTATGCGGCAAATGAGCCACAAAATCGGTGATGCGGTTAAGAATATCAAGACCGTAATCAAGAGCTTTAAGCGGATAAAATGCCAAATGAAACGGTAATGCGGTCAGGCATAACAACACCAGCGGCATCAAATATAATCCGATGAGCGGTCCGGCCAGCAAATTACCTAAACTGGTGTATAGCGCCAACCGGTGAAAATGATACAGCGAAAACGGTGCGGTGGCCAAACTGGCAACCAAATCGCATACCACAATGCCAAGCAGATAAAGCCACATTGTATTGATGACACCGCGTTTTTTATATGGTCGGAGTTTGTAATTTTCATAAAACGCCACTAAAGCATAAACCGCCGCAAACGACATTTGAAAACTGATGGTAATCAGTGCCTGCGGGGCAATAATCAATACCGCCAATGCCGCAAAACTCACCATTCTGAGTGAAATCGCCTGCCGGTTGAAAATAATCCCGATAAGCACCACGGTTGTCATGATAAAGGCTCTCTGTGCCGGAATGGCAATGCCCGAAACCAGCAGATAAAACGCGCTGAAAATAATGGCTGTTGTTGCGGCAATTTTCTTAATATCAAACTTTAAGGCAATACTCGGAAACAGTGACAACAAAAGGCGTACAATAAAGAATACCAAACCGGCAATCGCTCCCAAATGCAAACCGGAAACGGAAAGAAAATGCGCCAATCCGGAGTTGCGGAAATTTTCGATAATTTGCGGAGGAATAAGCGTTTTTTCTCCAATCAGCACAGCGTCGGCCACACCGCTTTGCGCCGTCGGCAAAATTGAGCCGATATAACCGGTTATCTGTCGTCTTAATGCGTTGAGTGCGGTCATAAACTGATTATGTGCGGCGTTTTGCGGACATTCAATGATAAACGCCTCACTGTCGGAATATCCTATCGAGCTCATACTTTCGTAAAAATACTTGCGGTCGAGGCGGTATCCGTTCAGCACCGGCAGCGCTTCGCGCGGGAAAACGGTGGCAATCATCTCAACGCATTGACCGATTTGTGCCTCGTGCAGCGCCGGCTGAACGGTAATGCGAAAATTTCCGGCAAGAGGCCTATCAAAGTCAGCGACATTTTGCAGTGCTAAACGCATTTTACCCTGTTCCGAATATGAAATGTGCCGAATTTGTCCGCGCAGGTAAGTGGTGGTTTTGTTGCTGATATTTTCAATATTTTTAGCCTGATACAAGGTGCGCGCCTGAATATTCAAAAAACCGGCACAAAAAATAATTCCGGCCAAAAACAACAAGTGTAAATTACGATTACGCAACAAATAAAACAGCAACAGCCACAGCTCGAAAACTCCGAGCGAAAGCCACAGACTCGGCTCGATCGGCAAAGCAAAATAAAGTGCTATTCCGGCGGCAAAACAAAACGGTACCCACGATATCAGCCGCTCCTGTTCGGCAAACAGATTTTCCTTAAAGTAACTTTTTATTTTGCGCCATATTTTTTTCATTTACCGGACTTAATTTTTTCAATTATCGCATCGGCGGCATTGTCACTCGGCGTATGATCGCCCAGACCGAGCAGCCGGCGCAGTTTTTCAAAGTTTTCGATTTGCCGTTTGTACAGAGTGTTTTGACTCAAAAATTGTTCGACATATTGCAATATATTTTCCGGATTGCAGTCGGTTTGCAACAACTCCGGTACCACTTCATAACCGAGCAAAATGTTGGTCAGGTTCACAAACTGAATATGCAAAAAGCGTCTGGCTACCCATTCGGTAAGCTTTGGTACCTTGTAGGCAATGATATGCGGTACGTCTAAAATTGCCAACTCCAACGCCACCGTACCGGAAGCGGCAATCGCCACATCGGCATTTTGAAATGCGGCGCGGCGTTCTTTTTCGCCCTCAATTACTTCAATCGGCAAACCGGATTCGGCCACGGTCTTTTTAACACGTTCGGCCACCGTAGCAACGGTTGGCAATATAAACGAAAAATCCAAATATTTGGCATGTAATTTGCTCACCACCTCTAAAAAATCAGGCAACAAACGCTCCACCTCATTATGGCGCGACCCCGGCAGAACCAGCATAACCCGATTGCTTTGCGGAATTTTATGCCGTTTTTTGAAATCGCGAACCGTGGCATCGGCCGCGGTGTCGGTTTCAATCACCGGATGCCCCACAAACACCGTGTCAAGTTTGTAGGGTGTAAAATATTTCGGCTCATGCGGAAACAGAGTGAGCAGCAAATCAATATATTTATACATGGTGCGGGCACGCTTTTTCTTCCACGCCCAAACCTGCGGCGCAACATAATGTATTTGCGGAATATTCAACTTCAGTTTGCGGATTTTTTTGTGGATTCGCGCACAAAAGCTCCAACTGTCAATAGTGATAATCGCATCGGGTTTTTGGCGTTCGATTTCGGCCACGGTCTGATTAATGCGCCTTAAAATCCGCGGAATACTCGGAATAACCTCGGCCAAACCCATAATCGCCAATTCAGAGATATTAAACAGCGAGGTCAGGCCCTGATTTTGCATACTCTCCCCGCCAACCCCGACAAACACAGCGTCTTTATCGCGCCGCCGGATAGCTTCCATAAGGTGTGCGCCGAGTGAATCTCCCGATGGTTCGCCGGCTATTAAATAGTATTTCATGGTTTTACCTCCGTCGGCTCAATACCGATGATGAACATTTTATATTTATCGGCCAAAGCAATCACTTCCGGCTCGTTTACTATCAATGCGTTTCCGGCATGAACGGCAATTCCGCGCATTCCGGCATTGTGCAGATTTTCAATGGTTTTGCTGCCGATGGTCGGCAAATCAATGCGCATATCCTGTTGCGGCTTACGTAATTTGATAAGCACTCCGCTGTCGCCCTTACGCTGATAGGTTCCGCAACGCTCAATCAGTTTGTCAGTACCCTCAATACCTTCTACTCCGAGCACCAAACCTTGCTGCACGATCACCGATTGTCCCACATCCAAGCGTCCGAGTTCCAACCCGACTTCAACTCCGCGGGCAATATCGGCCAGTGCCTGTTTGTCCGGTTTTGTTTTGGTGAGTGTGCCTTGTTTTACCAGCAAATCCGGCAAAACTTCATGGATTCCGACCACACGCATATTTTCCGATTCGATTTCCTTAACCAAAGCGCGCAAGATCCCGTCGTCGCCGACCGATTTTAATCCGATTCGCGCAAAAAACGCGGCGGTGCGCAAATCCGGTACCAAATCGGAGAAACTCGGTCGATGAATAGTTCCTATCATCACCACTTCTTCCACCTTTTGTTCGTGAAACAGCTTAAATCCGGTTCCGGCCTGACCGATACGCACCCATTTATACGGTACATCCGGCGTAAAAATTGCGGCGTCGGCATTATTTTCAATCGCCAACACAAAAAAGTCGCGCCCGGTGTCTTTACAATACTGAATTAAAATCTGCGGCAGAATTCCGCCGCCGGCGATAATGCCTAATTTTTTTTGCTTTTGTTCCATATTGATATCACTTATTTATTATGGTCTGGTTAGATATTAACAAATAAAGCAATAAAAACAACATTTTTTTGAAAAAATATATTGACAAAAGTTATGAAGTATGTTACTTTTTTAGACAGAAATAGATTATTTAGTTACAAAAAACAAATTATTAGAGTATGGAAACGAAAAAAGAAAAAATGGTGTATGTGGAAGGTATGTGGGTTGCAATTTCTAAGGCTGAAGGGCGCCGCAAGGCAAAGTCTCAGGGTCGAGCAGTGATTGCATTGTTGGCAGAAGACCAGTCCAAAGAGGACCAGGCTTTGAGGGATGCCAACTACAGTGAAGAGGATATCAATTGCATGCGCTCCGCCACGCGTATTGCCCGCCTTGAGGCAATGGGCTTCGGAACCAGCAGTCGAATTCGTCTCGGCTCGCCGCAACGCTGAAACTACCACCACACACAAGGTCGACATCAGGCATAACTTGCTTTATGTCGGCCTTTTTTTATTTTAAATCTTGACAAACGCTGTTTTGAGTGTTACACCGCAGTCGCTTTTATATTAAATATATACAAATTATGGCACACAAGACAAAACAATTTGAAAAAGTTGCAAAAAAGCAACGCGGAGAGTTTAAAAAAAGTCACGAACAGACCGAGTATCAGCGCGAGCGCGACAGTTTAAAGAAAAAGCGCAAGCACCAATGCGCCGTCGCCTGAAAGTTCCTGATGAAATTTTTGTAAAATCCGTTTAATAAGAATGCCGCCGAAATTACTTCCGCGGCATTCTGCTTTTAAAATCTATTTTTTATTCCACCGGCTGGATGTTCCAAATTTCTTTGGCGTATTCCATAATCGAGCGGTCGCTTGAGAAATAGCCGATACGCGCCACGTTCATAATAGCTTTTTTGGTCCACACATCTTTATTGACGTAATCTTTTTCCGCCCGATGAAGGGTATTATTGAAGTCTTCCAAATCTTCTAAAATGAAGTAGTAATCGCTGTTGAGCAACAAATCAAAAATCGGCGTAAATTGTTGCGGATAATTGGCATCGGCAAACATAGCGGAGTTGACTGCATTCAAAATGCGTTTGATATATTCCGAATTTTCATACATTTCGCGCGGATTGTATGTCATACGGCGATTGCGGATTTCATCTTCGGTTAAGCCGAACAAATAGAAATTATCCGCACCCACAGCCTCGCGAATTTCAATGTTGGCACCGTCATAAGTACCGATAGTCAATGCACCGTTTAAGGCAAATTTCATATTGCTGGTACCCGATGCCTCAAAGCCGGCAGTTGATACCTGACAGCTGAGGTCCGCCGCCGGAATCAAATATTCCGCTACCGAAACTTTATAATCCGGAATAAACACCACCTTAATCAAATCATCAACCCGACTGTCGTTGTTGATAACCTTAGCCACGTTGTTAATCAGCTTGATAATCAACTTAGCCAAAGCATACGACGGTGCCGCCTTGCCGGCAAAAATGTAAGTCTTCGGCGTAATCGGACGAACGTGGTCGTTGATGAGCGCCAAATAATCGCCGATAACCTGCAAAATGGTCATCAGTTGGCGTTTATATTCATGTATGCGCTTGGCGTGCACAATATACATGCTTTCCGGATTAATCATAATGCGGGTTGCTTTATAGGCGTTTTGTACCAAACGACGTTTATTGCTTTGTTTGATTTCTCTGAACTTTTTAATAAACGACTTTTCGTTGGCGTATTTTTCAAGCGAGCGCAACAAATCCAAGTTGGTAATCCAATCTTTTCCGATTTTATCGCGAATAAGCGTTGCCAATTCGTTGTTGGCATGTACCAACCAGCGCCGCGGCGTAATGCCGTTGGTGATGTTGTGGAATTTTTCCGGCCACAACTCATAAAATTCCGGCACCAGGGAGTGTTTTACCAACTCGGAATGGAGTTTGGCCACACCGTTGACCGAGAATGAGCCGACAATAGACAGGTTGGCCATACGAATAACCTGTGCATCACCTTCACCGTCAACAATTGCCACCTTGCCGAGCTTATAAGCATCTTCACCAAACCGTGAACGGGCAAATTCCATAAAGCGGCGGTTGATTTCATAAATAATCTGCAAGTGCCGCGGCAAGATACGTCCGATAATATTGCTCGGCCATTTTTCCAAAGCCTCCGGCAGCAAAGTATGGTTAGTATAGGCAAATACTTTGGTAACGATTTCCCACGCCTCGTCCCATTCCTGGTTATAAACGTCCAAAAGCTGGCGCATCATTTCAACAATTGCCAACGCCGGGTGCGTATCATTGAGCTGAATACAAACATATTCCGGCAATTTACTGAAATCGTTACTCTTTTCCATGAAGCGGCGGATAATATCCTGAATGGCGCACGAAACAAAGAAATATTGTTGGGTTAAACGTAACTCCTTGCCGGAAACAACGTTATCCGACGGATACAGAACTTTGGATATGGTTTCGGTGCGAATTTTATCGCGCACCGCCTCAATGTAGCCGCCGTTATTGAAAATGTTTAAGTCCAATTCTTCGTCGGTTTTGGCCGAGAACAGACGCAGATAATTTACGGATTTGCCGTCATAGCCGACAATCGGAAAATCGTACGGCACACCGTAAAGGCGATGGGTGTCGGCCCAGATATAGCCGATTTTGCCGTTAGGTTTCGTATACATCTCGACATGGCCGCCGATAGGGATAGTTACGGTGCGGTCATAACGGGCAAACTGCCACGGCGAATTTTCTTCAAGCCAGCTGTCGGCTTGTTCTACCTGATATCCGTTTTCAAATTTTTGCTTAAACAATCCGAATTGGTAGTTAATACCGTAACCGAACCCCGGAATCCCGAGCGAGGCCATCGAGTCAAGATAGTCTGCGGCCAAGCGTCCCAAACCGCCGTTACCGAGTGCCGGATCATATTCGGCATCAAAAATTTCCTGCAATGATAAATCCGGCCAACCGTCAATTTTTATGCTTTGCAAAATATCATAAAGGCCGAGGTTATACATGTTATTTTCGAGCGAGCGCCCGATGAGATATTCAATGGAAAGATAATAGATTCGTTTTGAACCAACCTGATTATAGCGGGCGATGGTTTCATACATTTTATCCATGGCAAATTCGCGTATGGCCAGCGCCACAACGGTAAAGGCTTCTTCTTTGGTGATTTCACAGGCACGTTTGCCGATAAAATATTTGATATAATGCTCGATAGAAAGTTTTAATCTGGCGGCATCAAGCACATTAATCATGTATTTTTGTTCTTTCACAACATCTCTCCCATAATATTTTAACATACCGACTTATACCGATATATGCAAAACGAATTTAAATTTGTTTACAATATAGCACTAATATTTATAAATTGAAGATAACTTTTAACTTATCATTTATTTTTTTAAAAATCGGCTTTATAAGCATTAAAAAAAGAGGACTAAATGCGGGATAACGTTATGAAATATATAAATAAAACGACAATCATGGCGGCGGCGGCAAGCGTGTTGATAAGTTTGCCGGCAAATGCCGAAACAATTTTTGAGGCTATGGCCGAAGCCTATAATACCAATCCGACTTTGCACGAACAGCGTGCCAACAGCGGAGCCACCAATGAAGACGCGGCTTTGGCACGTTCGGGTTTCAGACCTACAATTACGGGCGGTGCCAACTATACCGACAGTCATTCACACACTACCGGTAATCCGACTCACGATGGTTATGGCAAAGGCTACAACGGTACGATTAAGCAATCACTGTTTTCCGGAGGTCAAACTTATCACGGTGTGAAGGCTGCCGATCAGCAAGCCAAAGCCGGTATCGATACGTTATACGCGGTAGAGGAGGAAGTTTTGCTCGACGCTTCAACCGCATATTTGGATGTGGTGCGTGACGAAGCCATTGTTAAATTGCAAAAAAACAACGAGCATCTTTTGAAAAAGCAGCTTGATGAAACGTTGGCGCGTTTTAATGTGGGAGAAGTTACGCGTACCGATGTGGCGCAATCGCGCGCCAGCTATGCGCAGTCGCAGTCCGATGTGGTATCTGCCGAGGGTAATTTGGCCGTTTCGCGCGATTATTATCATCGCATTGTCGGTCATTTACCGGAAGATGTGCAGTTTCCGGATAATTTGGATACGCGCTTTCCGGCTACGGATAGAGAGGCTATGAAATATGCACTTGAAAATAACTATTCGCTGAACGCGGCCAAGCGGGCGATGAAAGCGGCAAAATACAGTGTTAAGAGTCAAGAAGGGGCATTGTTGCCGGAAGTCAGTTTTACCGCCACGTCGGGACGCAATAAATCCTCGACACATACCGGCCGCGATCCGTCCACGCACAACACGGAATATACGGTTAATATGACAGTTCCGTTGTATACCGGAGGTGCCACCAGAGCCAATATTCGCAAGAGCAAATATAAACGTTGGGCTGCGCAGGAGGCTTTGCAAAAAGCTAAACGTGCGGTGGTTTCGGGGGTGACGGCCAACTGGGCAATGATGCAGGCCAGTAAGTCGAATATCGCTTCTATCGGAGAACAGGTTAAGGCCTCGGCAATTGCTTTGGAAGGTACACAAAAAGAAGAGGCTCTCGGCAATCGTACGGTTTTGGATGTTCTGAACGCCTATCAGACACTGTTACAATCACAAGTTAATGAAGTTAAGGCACGGCATGATTACTATGTTGCCGGCTTGCAACTGTTGCAATCGATGGGCAAGCTTACTGCTCAAAAACTCGGCTTGAACGTCAATTATTACGACGCCGAAGCCAACTATTATAAAACGCGCGGCAAGTGGCTGAGCCTTTCTATTGAAGAATAAGCTCTTGCGCTGTCAATAAACCCCGTACGGATACAACGTACGGGGTTTATGATGTTGCTATACGTAATATTTTTCTTTTAATAGTCGTAAATGATTGTATTTTTCTTATTTTAAACTTGACAATCATTTTGTTCTATATTATAGTACATAATACCAAAATAGTATATTTTATAACGAATTGCAACGGTTTTAATCCTTCTGCAATTTGATTATGTGTCGTTATTTGATAGGAAATATATTATTTAGCAATGGTTTAATAATAAAATGAAAGGAAATTTAAAATGAGTAAAACAAGAGATAATTTATATCAAAGAATGCACGGATTTAAGGCCGTTAAACGCGGTTATAAAAGAGCAGGGCAAAGCGAGTGGTATTATATCGACCCGCGATATGATGACGACAAGTACGGGGAAATTGATGTGGCAAATGAAAATTCGCCGAACCCGCGGCTGAGCGGCATTTTGGCGGACGATATGGAGAAAAATCCGGAAGACTACTACATTTGGCGCACTAAAAAGGATGATAAAGTCCGCGGGGCACACGCCGAGCGCGAAGGTGAGATTTTTAACTGGCATGTGCCACCGGAAGGCGGGCATCCGGGAGAAGATTATAACTGTCGGTGCTGGGCGGAGCCGTATGAACCGAGAAGATATGCCGATAAGCCGATGATTGTGGACTTAAGCGGGCTTGATATGTTTAAGGAGTTAAAACCGGTTGATTTTAACCTCAAAAACTTCCCGCAATACGCCGCCAATGATAAAGCAAATGTGGCAACCGATGCTGTTTTTCGTAGAAATAACAGCGTGCTAACGGAAGAAAAATTTCGTGACATAATTACTTTTTTGCGCAAAGACGGCATTGAAGGATTTGCAAATTTTCCGTATCTTGACAGCGTTGGTAAAGACACGGTTTGTACCGGACATCTGATTACGGAAAAGGAACAGTATAGTTTGCCATATTATATGGCAGACACCGGCAAACCGGCGACCAAAGCGGAAATCAAAAAAGAAATGGATAAACTACATAAATATACGGAATATCAAAAACATGCCAAAGGAAAAGATGTGCTAAGACATACATTTTTTGAAAATGTAACAAAATTACGCTTGACCAATGCTCAATGCGATGCCATAGACCGTAAAATTATAGAGGCAAAATGGGGGGAATTGGTTGAACAGTTTCCGAACTTTACAATTATGGATTGGAATTTGCAGCGTGCTATTTTTGATGTGCATTATCAAAATAATGTCACACAAAAAGCAAAAAAAGAAAAAATTGATAAGAATCATCCGTTTGGAAAATATGTATGGAAAAATTTATGGCTAAGCGCCACAAATAAAGACATCCAGGGAATCGCATCTAACTTGCATATAGATGACGGTAACAAATTCCGTAATGACGCAAAAATTATGTTTGCTTTACAAGGTGGTTTTTATCGGTAGACTAATATTATTTCATAATCATTATTGGTGTTTCTGAACAGAAATTTTTATATATTTCTATGTAATATGGTATATGGTCCATTGGACCTATAGGATCATTTGTAAAGATTGCATGATATTCAGAATTATTGAACACATAATATTCCGGAGAATACCTAAATTCGGGGTCTTTTTCAGTATGTCCTTGGTCAATAACGATATCCGGTTTATCGGAAATCGTTTTGCCTTTTTTCCATGCCGTAAAACGGTATATATTCGGAATATCTATCTGGGTAGATACTTCATACAGCCCCTCCATATCGTCAATGCGAATCAGCCAATCTTCTGTTTCCATGGTGTATAGATTATAGTTATAATTTCTCAGGCTTGGGTGAATCGTTTGCTTTTCTTTTGCGATATATTCTTCCCGATATCGCTTTAATTCTTCACTGTCTTTAACTGACAGCATTTCTCCGTCATAGGTTAAATGCGCATCTGGACAATAATTTAAGCATATACCGCCGAGATTTTGCCCACTACCCCATTTATCATCAGGAGAATTAATTAAATATTGCCGCAAATATTCCGGTAAAATAAGGTCATATTTTTCGATGAATTCCTGTTCATTGTGAACACTTGGTACGCCTCCTCCCAAACTAAACGGATAAATTACATTTTGCGCAATTAACTGTGGATTGTTGGTTCTCAGTATATCCTTAAATTTTTTGACCGATTGTTTTATATGCTCATAATATTCCGCATCATCATACAATCCAGATGTGGATTTATCTCCGGCAATTGCCAAGCCACTCCATAAACAAACAATTCCCAAAATCAAAGCAAACTTTTTCATCTTGCACTCCTTGCGCGTATTTTATGTAACTTTGGTTAAAATATATTAAAAACGGCGAGGATTATAA
>JBGUGE010000045.1:0-3876 GCA_045111335.1 Alphaproteobacteria bacterium
AAAAAAACCTCCCTTTCGGGAGGTTTTCATTGGCTCCGACTGTCGGATTCGAACCAACGACCAATCGGTTAACAGCCGATTGCTCTACCGCTGAGCTAAGTCGGAATAATAAGTGGAGGCCGGTACCGGAATTGAACCGATATAGAAGGATTTGCAATCCTCTGCATGAGCCATTCTGCCAACCGGCCAGTTCGCTACGCGGAGTACCAAACTCACTCAACACACAACATTTATATATATTTTTTTATAAACGTCAACACTTTTTTTTATAAAATTTTATTTTTTTATTCCGCTTGTGCAAAACTGCGTTTTTTGTGGCGAATTTTTTGCTATATATTATATACTTAGGCAAATTTTGGAGGGAAATTATGAAAATTGCTATCGCTTCAGACCACGGCGGATTCGAGCTTAAACAGGCGCTCAAAAAACATTATGCCAATCTCAATTTGCTCGATTTGGGAACCGATTCGACCGATTCCGTAGATTATCCGGATTATGCTAAAAAAATGGCGCACGAAATCCTTTCCGGCCGCGCCGATTTGGGGATTCTGATTTGCGGAACCGGTATCGGCATTTCTATTGCCGCTAATCGCTATAAGGGTATCAGAGCCGCCCTTCTCTATTCGGAAGATGCCGCTAAACTCGCCAAAGCGCATAACAACGCTAACATTTTGGTTTTCGGCGGTCGCACAATGGCTGTTGATGACGTGATTAAACGGGTTGATACTTTTTTGCAAACGGCGTATGAAGGTGGAAGACACCAACGTCGTTTGGAAAAATTGGACGAGATGGAGTAAAATATGGATTTTGAACAGAGTTTACAAACAGAAGACGCGGATATTTTCGCGATTATAAATAAAGAATTGCGCCGCCAACAAGAACAAGTGGAGCTGATTGCCTCAGAAAATATCGTGTCACGCGCGGTGATGGAAGCTCAGGGCTCGATTCTGACCAATAAATATGCGGAAGGATATCCGGCACATCGCTATTATTGCGGGTGCGAGTTTATCGACGAAATCGAAGTGCTGGCTCAGGAACGCGCCAAAAAATTGTTCGGCGCCAAATATGTGAACGTACAGCCGCATTCCGGCTCTCAAGCCAATATGGCTGTGTATGTGGCGCTGATGAAACCCGGCGATACGCTGATGGGAATGAGCCTCGATGCCGGCGGACATCTAACCCACGGCTCTAAGGTTTCGCTTTCCGGCAAAATGTTTAATGCAATACAATATGGCGTTTGCAGAGATTCGGGGTTGATTGATTATGATGAGGTCGAAAAGCTGGCTCTCGAACATAAACCGCGGGTAATTGTGGCCGGCGGTTCGGCTTATCCGCGGCAAATTGACTTTGCCCGTTTTCGCGCGATTGCCGACAAAATCGGCGCGTATCTGATGGTGGATATGGCGCATTTTGCCGGTTTGGTTGCCGGCGGTGTACACCCTAACCCGCTCAACTGGGCCGATGTGGTTACCACCACCACCCACAAAACTCTGCGCGGACCTCGCGGCGGTATGATTTTGACCGACAACGAAGAAATCTATAAAAAAGTTAACTCGGCGGTATTTCCGGGAACACAGGGCGGACCTTTGGAACACGTTATTGCCGGCAAGGCGGTGTGTTTTAAAGAAGATTTAACTCCGCAGTTTCAACAATATGCCGCACAGGTAATCAAAAACGCCAAAGTGCTCGGCGAAACGTTAGTTAAACGCGGTCTGGCACTGGTTTCCGGCGGCACCGATACGCATTTGGTACTGGTGGATTTGCGCCCCAAAGGATTAACCGGCGATGTGGTAACAACCGCGTTGGAGCGCGCCAACATTACCTGTAACAAAAACGCAATTCCGTTTGATCCGCAACCGCCGCGCATAACTTCCGGTGTGCGTTTGGGTACCCCTGCCGGTACCACCCGCGGGTTTAAACAAAAAGAATTTGAGCTTATCGGCAACTGCATCGGCGATGTGATTGACGCGCTGGCTCAATCGGGTAACGCCGATGAGGTGATTGCTCAAACCAAGGCAAAAATTGTGGCTCTGTGCCGCGATTTTCCAATTTATCGATAGAAAGGAACAAAAAATTATGATTAAAAACTTTTTTAATGAATTCAAAACCTTTGCCATGCGCGGCAATGTAATGGATATGGCCGTCGGTATCATCATCGGTGCCGCTTTCGGCAAAATCGTTAACTCTTTGGTTGAAGATGTAATTATGCCGCCGATAGGCTGGGCGCTCGGCAAAGTTGATTTTTCGGATTTGGCGATTGAACTGGCAGAAGGCGTTACCATTAAATACGGTGCGTTTTTGAACACGGTTATCAGTTTTATCATTGTGGCATTTGCCGTGTTTATCCTGATTAAGGCAGTCAATACTTTGCAGGCTAAAATGGTTAAGGAAGAAGCCGCAGCCGCTCCTACTACTAAAAAGTGCCCGTATTGCTGCTCGGATATTGCTTTGGAAGCAACCCGTTGCCCGCATTGCACTTCTGATGTAAAATAAAATCTTTGAAAATTACCGCGCCTGTCGCACTTGGTGGCGATGCGGACCAATAAGTCCGGCGCGGTATTTTTTTATGCAATTTTGCGATATTTTTCAGTTTTCAAGGGTTCGAGTCCTATACTCTCCGCATAAAAAAAGCACCCCTAAGGGTGCTTCAAGTGGCGGAGCGTATAGGATTCTACTCTTTTACGCTCATAACACATTGATTTACCTATATAAAATAAGCGTTAATTTCAATTCATTTTTTATAAAAATAGCATAGTTTTGTTAATAAAGTCAATCTAATTTTTCACTCATCAACATCCATAAAATCAGGCTATACCCACATTTTACACCTAAAAAAGTGTAAAATCTAAATTATTTTACTTGACAATTTTACACTTGTAAAGTAATATCTTAAATATAGATTTTACATTACAGGAGATATGACAATGATTTTTAATTATATTAGAGTTTCAACCATAGGCCAGAATACAGATAGACAGTTAATAAATGTTGCTTGCGACCGTGTCTATGAAGAAAAAATAAGTGGTAAGGATACAAATAGACCTGAATTACAAGCGATGCTTTCTAATATCCGTTCTGGTGATGTGGTTAATGTTCATTCTATGGATAGATTGGCGAGAAATACCAGAGATTTACTCAATCTGGTAGAAGAAATAACTTCCAAAGGTGCTACGATTATATTTCATAAAGAAAATTTGACCTTTAATGGTAATGAAAAACAAGACCCTTATCAAAAAATGATGATGACAATGCTTGGAGCGGTGGCTGAACTTGAAAGAGCCATTATATTGGAACGCCAAAGAGAAGGAATCGCCATCGCTAAAAGCAAAGGAAAATATAAAGGTGGTAAAAATAAACTCTCTGATGAACAGGTGGCGGAATTAAACAACCTACATAAACAAGGGGTAGCAATCGCTCAAATAGCCAAGCAATTTAAAATCACCAGACCGACAGTATATAGTTATCTTAAAGCCTAATCATTAAAAGCCGTGAGTAGTTTCACGGCTTTACTATTACCAACCCATACGCTTCAAAAATCTTCTTAATGTCATTTTTTGACAGCCCATCATTCTGGCAATCTGATTTTTAGATATACCCTTGTCTAATAATTCTCTGATTCTTTTAGCATTTTTTGACAATTTTAATCTTTTGGCTTCTGCTCCATACGGGCGACCAAGCCTTTTGCCGTTTGCTTTTAGGTTTTCTAATGATGATTTGGTGCGTTGGCTGATAAGATTTCTCTCAATCTGGGCTGAAAGACCAAAAGCAAAGGCTAATACTTGGGACTGAATATCATTGCCTAAATGATAATTTTCTTTTATAGTTATTACCTGACAATTTTTATTTAAGCAGGTTTGAAGAATCCCCATAACTTCA
>JBGUGE010000046.1:0-10586 GCA_045111335.1 Alphaproteobacteria bacterium
AAGCGTATCGATTTCCGCAGCGCTTGCCATACCTATTCCGTAGGTCAAACGCCCTGCCCGCGCTTCTTCTATCAATAAATCATACAACTTTTCGCGTTTTTTTGCGGTCAGTTTTTTAGAATCATCAATTTGCGCCAAAATTTCCGGATTAATCTCGCGGCATAAAAACATTACCGCACCGGCGGCCACCGGTCCCACCCACGGGCCGCGTCCGGCTTCATCAACTCCGCAAACCGCACCGCCGATTTTATCTTCAATTTCCCATGAAGGCATTTTACTCTCCTTTTTGCAATAAATCTTTGATGATTTCACCGGCCATCAGCAGTCCGACCAGCGGCGGCACATAAGAAATACTCCCCGGAGTTTGCCGTTTGGTACTCACCTCATCGCTTGCAAGCGGCGATAACGGCGGTTCCTGCGAATAAACCGTTTTAAGGTGATTAATCCCGCGTCGATGCAGTTCTTTACGCATAACTTTTGCCAACGGGCATACCGAAGTTTTGCTGATATCCGCCACCTTAAACGCGCCGGCGTCTAATTTATTGCCGGCTCCCATGGCGCTGATTATCGACACTCTTGCGGCATAAGCCTGCTCGACTATGGCAATTTTGGCCGCCACCGTATCAACCGCATCCGCCACATAATCATATTGCGTAAAGTCAAATTGCTCCTTGGTTTCCGGCAGATAAAAGCAATTATGCGTTGTGATTTTAATATCCGGATTAATATCTTTGGCACGCTCGGCCGCCACCTCGACTTTAGCTTTTCCGATGGTCGAATGGAGTGCGATAATCTGCCGATTGATATTACTCAGACTGACTGTATCGTTATCGATTAAATCAAGTGCACCGACCCCTGCCCGCGCTAAGGCCTCGACCACATATCCGCCGACACCTCCTACGCCGAACACTGCCACTCGTGCGCGCCGCAATTTTTCGACTCCGGTAGCACCTACCAACAATTCCGTTCTTGAAAACTGGTTTACCATTTATTCCTCGGTCTGTCGCCATACATTCCGGCCTTTATACACAGCGGCTTAACGATTTCATTGGCGTTACCCTGCACCTGTTCAATGCGATAGGCACGTTCGCACTCCCACGGCGTTACCGGAAATTGCTTATTCCATACATTGAGCAGAGCCGCCATATTTTCGCTGATACGATAACGCGGATAAGTATTCTGCATATACAGATAAGTGCGTGCAATCAGACCCTTTACCGCATCGCGCGGCTCAACCTTGTTTTTATGGATAACCATACCGCCGCAAGCGCCGAAAGTCGGGTGTATCGGCTTGGTAAACTGGGTAAAATTAAAGTTGGAACGCAAATAATTAACGGCACCGATAACCGGATACAGATTATACATATCGGTATACATATAGCGGAATTCTTCGCTTTCCTGCTCGGCACAAGCGCGGCCTTTGAATTTTCTGCCTTTTTTTGAAACACAGGCCTCTTTGCCTTCATACCATTCCGGAAAAGTTTTACCGAAGTTTTGCGCCGGTACAATGTGTTCCCATTCCATACGTTCGGCTTTGCGTTGCAATTCTTCTTCGTCAATATCATAAACGTCAAAATCGACATTTTTTAAATCCGGTAAGGCAAAACCGCGCGGGCGGATAATCTTCTTTTTCATGGTAAAATCGGCACCGCAATACAGCGTTATCCGCTGATCATAATAAATCTTGTCGAGCATTTCGCGTTTAACCGCATAAAACGACTGGCTGTGCCGGTTTCCCCAATACTTGTCTTTAGGCTGATCGGCATCTTCATCGTAGTTCCAAAACCAGATGGCCTGAGCCGTTATCGGTAATATCAACAACGCAGCCGCAATCAATATAAACTTCTTCATGAGTAAACTCTCAAAATATCATTAAAATTGCCTATATCGTAAAAACAAAAACGCAAAATGTCAACCGGAGACTGACATTTATTGGAAAACGATTTATTATGCTGTCGGCACAAAAAAACAGAGCCGATCTCAATATCTTGTTGACTTTAGTTTGATTTATCTTTATGCTTGTTACAGGTATGAAGAATAAATTTTGGGAGTAACTGATATGGGATATGTGGTAGGAAAAAGCAAAAAATTAATTGCAAATACCGAATACTTAGGTAGTGAAGTTAATGACCAAAAAGGGTTCGCCAAAGATAAATTTACACTTACGGACAGAGACGGAAATAAAATCAGTTACGAACTGCAATCAATTCAAAACGCGGGACGTGACGGTTTCCAAGGATATTTTGTAGCTCCGGCCAATATAGATTATGATGATGAACTGCTATCAAGCGCAAAAAAATATTTTGCGGAACATCCGGAAGAAAGAAGCACAAAATTAGATAATGATATCAGCATTGCGTTTGATTATTGCAAGGTTTTAGTTCAAGAGGCTGCTGCCGATTCTTTCAGACGCGAAAGCGGCAGAAAACCGACAACCATGGAAAAATGTTTCTTGTTTCAAAATTCTTATTTGGATAACATAAATCAGGATAAGGATAACATGTATTTTTTATCATGGGAACAGATTACGGGGCAACAGGACTTTATGGACGACCATATTGATTTATCGCGACAATCAATAAAGAATGATACTCGCGGCCTAAACACAAATAATCAGGCATATAATGCGTTTAGTGATGAATGGGAACAATCCGCCGACAGAGGTGAGAAAAGTTTGCGCGAACGTATGAAACAAAATGCAAATGCTGCTATAACTGTTATGAAAAACGGAGACAGAGGCAAAGTTATGACTGTACAATCAGGTAATCAGGTTCCGCAAACAATCAATGAAGATGAAAAAAATGCGTTGATACGTTATGCTATAAAAAGAGGTGAAAAATCAAATAATTAAGTCGGTAACATAATTTCAAACAAAAAAACGCCCTGCACTGCTGCAAGGCGCTTTTTTTTTATTGATTTCAGCCGTTTTTAGGCGTCGGCCTCGTCGGTGCGCGGCTCGTTGATTACATCCTCAGCAGCGTTGGCAATTTCAGCCTCGGCATCAATGACGTTATCGTTTTCCTCATCGATTTCCGCATCTGCGCCTTCATCGGCATCAAGTTTGGTTACCGAAACCACGTTTTCGTTCTCGGCAGTGCGGAACAAAATCACGCCCTGCGTCTTGCGGCCGGCAATACGGATATCATTCACCGGCATACGAATCAGCTTACCGCCATCGGTCACCATCATAATATCCTTGTCTTCGGTAATCGGGAACGAGCTGACAACCTCTTTGTTGCGCGGTGACATTTCCATATTGGCAATACCCGAACCGCCGCGACCGGTCACGCGATATTCGTACGACGAAGAGCGCTTGCCGTAGCCGGTTACCGTCACGGTTAAGATAAATTCTTCCATCTTTTGCATTTCTTCAAACTTATCCAAACTCAGCAAGTTTAACAAGCCGGTCTGGTCAGCCGTAATGCAACTGGTCTCACCGCTTTCGGCATCAATCCGCTTCATTGCTCCGGCAACTTTAAGGTATTCGTCGCGTTCTTCAATCGGCGCCTTGATATGCTTGAGCATGGTCATTGAAATAACTTCGTCGCCGGCGGCCAATTTAATGCCGCGAACACCGGTGGAGTTACGTCCGACAAACACGCGAACGTCGGTCACCGGGAAGCGAATACATTTACCTTGGCGGGTTGCCAACATAATATCGTTATTTTCATCACACATTGCCACATTAATCAACTTATCACCCTCGTCGAGCTTCATTGCAATTTTACCGTTGGATTGAACGTTGACGAAGTCCATCAGGCTGTTGCGGCGAATATTACCGCTGGCGGTGGCAAATGCAATCGAAACACCCTTGCACTCCTCTTCATTTTCCGGCAGTTTCATAATTGCCGTAATGTTTTCGCCGTTTTCCAGCGGCAACAGGTTGATGAACGGCTTACCCTTAGAGGTCGGCGAACCGAGCGGCAGTTTATAAACCTTCATCTTATACACAATGCCGCGGCTGGAGAAGAACAACACCGGCGTATGGGTGCTGGCCACAAACAGACGCGTCACGAAATCCTCATCTTTGGTGGTCATACCAGACTTACCTTTACCGCCGCGCTTTTGTGCCTTATACGCATTAAGCGGAACACGTTTGATGTATCCCTCTTCGGTTACGGTAACCACCATTTCTTCACGCTGAATCAACGATTCGATATCTTGGTTGTATTCAATATCCTGAATTTCAGTCATACGCGGCGTAGCATACTCATCTTTAACCGCCACTAATTCATCGCGCATAATACCGTAAAGTTTCTCACGACTGGAAAGAATTGACAGGAATTCTTTGATTGCTGCACCCAAATCTACCAATTCCTCGTGAATTTTATCGCGTTCCAAACCGGTCAAGCGTTGTAATTTTAAATCCAAAATTGCTTTAGCCTGGTCTTCCGACATACGATAGATGCCGTTTTCCACCTTTCTGTCCGGCTCATCAATCAACTTAACCCAATCCTCAATCGTGCCGGCCGGCCATTCACGTGCCACCAACTGTTCACGGGCATCTTGCGGGGTCGGTGCGTTTTTAATCAGTTCAATTACCGGGTCCAAATTTTCTACGGCAATTGCCAAACCCACCAAAACGTGGGCACGGTTACGGGCCTTATTGAGGCGGAACACGGTGCGACGACGAATTACTTCCTCTCTGAACTCGATAAAGGTTGAAATAATATCACGCAAATTCATCATCATCGGACGGCCGGCATTAATCGCCAACATATTCATACCGAAGCTGGTTTGTAACTCGGTATATTTATAGAGCTGGTTCAAAATCACATCGGCCTGGAAGTCGCGCTTGATTTCGATTACGATACGTACACCCTGGCGATCGGATTCATCGCGAATATCGGAAATTCCTTCAATGCGTTTATCTTTAACCAATTCGGCAATATGTGCCACCAAATTGGCCTTATTTACCTGATACGGTACTTCGTGAACGATAATGGCTTCTTTATCTTTGCGAATTTCTTCAATTGAGCATTTGGCACGCATCATCACTGAACCGCGACCGGTTAAATATGCCTGCTTGGCACCTCCGTAACCCAAAATCAAACCGCCGGTAGGAAAATCCGGCCCCGGAACAATACTTATCAGTTCCTCAATACTGATATCCGGATTATCGATATAAGCACAACAGGCATCAATTACCTCGCCTAAATTATGAGGCGGAATATTGGTTGCCATACCAACGGCAATACCGCTGCCGCCATTAACCAAAAGGTTCGGAAAACGTGCCGGCAATACTGTCGGTTCTTGTAAAGATTCATCATAGTTAGGCATAAAGTCGACGGTATCTTCATCCAAGTTATCGGTCAGACAGGCGGAAACTTTTGCCAAACGCGCCTCGGTATAACGCATGGCTGCCGCACCATCACCATCCATCGAACCGAAGTTACCCTGTCCGTCTACCAACGTTACCCGCATCGAAAACGGCTGTGCCATACGCACCATAGCCTCATAAATAGAGCTGTCGCCATGCGGGTGATATTTACCCATAACATCGCCGACGATACGCGCCGATTTACGATAAGGTTTGGTTGAATCATAACCGTTTTCATACATTCCGTAAATAATGCGGCGGTGCACCGGTTTCATACCGTCACGCGCATCCGGCAACGCACGCGATACGATTACGCTCATGGCATAATCAAGGTAGCTGCGGCGCATTTCTTCCGAAATCATGGTCGGGGCAATATTGTCTGTTTTTACCACACTTATTTCCTGTGTTTCTTGAATTTCTTCAGTCACTTTATACCTCTTAAATTTTCTTTTATATTAAACTGATTAAATATAGCAAAACTACCCTCGGATAAAAAGTATTTTTTGCTTTTTATCCACTTTATTTCGGCAAAAAAAATCCCCCGAAAATCGAGGGATTTTGTAAATAATCGGATTGATTATCGCAACGAGCGGTTCAGACTGCGAATAATCTGATTTTGTTTTGCCGCATCTGACGGTGTAATCAGGCGCGAGCACTCATCGTTGCGCTTGCTCAAACCATTGACATCAGCCGCATTGAAATAGGCATCCGCCGCTTGGGCAATCTGATTGTAGCGTGCTTCGTTAATACCGGCCGAGGCGGCAAAAAATCCGGCTGCCTGACGCATATTTGAGCGTTCGCCATTACCAAAATAGCTTAAGCAATATACAATTTCCTCATCACCGGCATAAAGCCCTTTTTCCATATCCGACATCCGCGGCTTATAAACCGGCTTTTTAATTACCGGACGCGGTGCGTTTTTTTCTAATTCGGCTTTGCGAGCAGCTTGCTTAGCCTTAGCTTCTTCAGCCGCCTTACGCGCTTTTTCGGCAGCTTCTTCAGCCGCTTTTTTTGCTGCCAACTCGGCTTCCTGCTCCATCCGTTCGGCATTTTCATATTCTGCCACACGCTTGGTCAAAACAGCATTCTGAGCTTGTAAAACCAACAGAGCTTTTTCCAACTCCTGATTACGCAAGGCAGTTTCTTTTTGAATGTTTTTAGCCTCGATTACGGCCGCTTTGGCTTGTTCCAAAACCTTATAAACCGCCTCGATATTTTGCTCTGAGCGCGTCGGATTGGCGCTTGTCGGTGTATCCTGAACCGGTGCAATCTCAGCTTTTACCTCAGGTTGCGGTGCCAAATCCGTAATCTGTGCAGCAGCAAGGGCTTGTTGTTGGGCTTGAGCCATAGCCTCTTGTGCCTTTGCTTGAGCTTCGGCATAAGCCTCGGCCTGTGCCTTATGCAATACGGCGGCCACATCTTCAACCTTTTTCTTTTCCACAATCTTCAAAGGGGTCCAACCTTGAATATTGCTGACATTCATGTCGGCACCATACTCCAACAAAATCTTTGCCATTTCGGCATTATTAAGCGCCACGGCATAGTGCAAAGCCGTATTACCTTGTTTGTTGGCAGAATTAACGTTTTCCCCGTTATTTAACAGCTCTATCACAGCTGCTTTGTTATTTTGCTTAACGTTATCGATTAACTCTTGCAACGAAGCGTGTGCCTGTGTGGCAAATAAAACGGAAAACGCGATTAATAAACTTTTTTTCATATTTTTCTCCTTGAGCGCGTTCAAAACTGTATCTGATAATAATCCATTAAATTTATTTTGCAACATTTTTTAAGGTCGACCGTTGCATAGCCGACCTTAAAAGTTAAAGTTTGATTTCAATGTGTAATTCTTTCAGCTGTTCGGCCGTCACCGTATTCGGTGCCTGCATCATCAAATCCTGAGCTTTACCGTTCAGCGGGAACAGAATCACATCGCGGATAATCGGTTCATCCAAAAGCAACATTACCGTACGGTCAATCCCCGGAGCACAACCGGCGTGCGGCGGAGCTCCGTATTTAAACGCGTTAATCATGCCGCCGAACTTGTTATCAACCACACTGTGGTCATATCCGGCAATTTCAAACGCCCGATACATAATTTCCGGACTGTGATTACGCACCGCGCCGGAAGCTAACTCCACCCCGTTACATACCAAATCGTACTGATAAGCCAAAATATCCAACGGATTCTTTGTATTCAACGCCACTAAACCGCCCTGAGGCATAGAAAACGGATTGTGCGAAAATTCAACGGCACCGGTTTCTTCGTTTTCTTCATAAAACGGAAAATCCACCACCCAACAAAGTTTGAAAGAATTTTTATCATACAAATCCAACGCTTCGCCTATCATATTACGAACAACGCCGGCAAATTTATTGATGGTTTTTGCGGCGCCGCCCATAAAGAACACGGCATCACCGTCATTAAGCTCAAACATCTGCTTTAATTCGGCCAACTTAGCTTCATCAAAAAACTTGGCAATACCTTTGGCTCCGCCGTCGGCAAAAGCCACATAAGCCATGCCGCCCATACCCTGTTCCTTGGCATAAGCATCAAACTTATCAAAGAAGGAACGCGGTTTATTGCCGGCATTAGGCGCTTTAATAGCTCTGATTTGCTCGCCGGCCGCGGTTTTATTGTCATATACGCCGAAACCCGAATTATTAAAAAATCCCGTAGCATCGGCAATTACCAACGGATTGCGCAAATCAGGCTTATCACTGCCGTATTTCAACATTGCCTCGCGGAACGGAATACGCAAAAACGGCGCTTGAGTAACCGACTTGCCGTTGGCAAATTCGTTAAAAATTGCCCCCATGGTGTTTTCAATTACTTTAAACACATCTTCCTGAGTGGCAAAAGACATTTCCATATCAAGCTGATAAAATTCACCCGGAGAACGATCAGCTCGCGGATCTTCATCACGGAAACACGGAGCAATCTGAAAATAGCGGTCAAAACCGGATACCATCAGCAACTGCTTAAATTGTTGCGGTGCTTGCGGCAAAGCATAAAATTTTCCCGGATTCAAGCGTGAAGGTACCAAAAAGTCGCGTGCACCTTCCGGCGACGAAGCTGTCAGAATCGGAGTTTGGTATTCGTTAAATCCCTGTTCTGCCATCAGTCGGCGCATTTCGGAAATTACTTTACATCTGAGCAAAATATTGTTATGAATTTTCTCTCTGCGCAAATCCAAAAAACGATATTTCAAGCGCAATTCTTCCGGTTCGTTACATTCGCCGCAAACTTGTACCGGCAATACATCGGCTTCGGAATAAACTTCAACCTGTCGCACTTTGATTTCTATATCACCCGTCGGCATATTTTTGTTGATGCTTTCGCGCGCCACCACTTCGCCGATAAATCCGACCACACTCTCTACTCGGAGGTCTTTAATTTGCTCAAATAAATCCGACGAACTGTCAAACACGCATTGCGTAATGCCATAATGATCACGCAAATCAATAAAACATAAATTACCCAAATTACGCTTACGATGTATCCAACCGGCAAGTTTCACCTCTTGCCCGATATGCTCTGCCCGCAACTCGCCGCAGGTATGCGTCCGATATTCGTTCATTCTGTCCTCTTTATCAAAAAATTACAATTGTCTTTCTGTTCTAAAGCTAAAATGAGAGAAAATCAACCCCAAATTAAAAAAATATTAAACACTGTTTGTTATTCTGAAACACGGAGGTGTGACGATGCATTTAATTGATACGACCGAAAAATTGAATGATTTTTGTAAGATATTGGAAACACAGGATTATATTACCGTGGATTCCGAGTTTATTCGCGAACACTCATATTATCCCAAACTGTGCCTGATACAAGTGGCATACGATGGCGATTCGGCAATTATTGATCCGCTGTCTCCGGCAGATTTATCGGCTTTTTTTGATATTTTGCAAAATCCGAATATTGTTAAGGTGTTTCATTCCGGAAAACAGGATATTGAGATATTCTATAATCTGACGGGCCACACTCCGAAAAATGTGTTTGACACACAAATTGCCGCCATGGTTTGCGGTTTTACCGAAAATATCGGTTACGGCAATCTGGTACGTGAAATCACCCATATTGATTTGGATAAATCACAACGCCTCACCGATTGGAGCTTGCGTCCGCTTGATGAATCGCAACTGCAATATGCCATCTGCGACGTAACGTATTTGGTTGATTGTTATAAATACCTCAAATCATACATGCAGGAACATCATCGGGAAGATTGGATCAGCGAAGAAACTTGTCAACTGTGTGATGAAAACGTATATTGCATTAAGCCGGAAGATGCTTGGATGCGCATCAAACACAATGTTCATTCGCCGCATTTTTTGGCCGCGCTTAAATATTTGGCCGAATGGCGCGAACGACGGGCGCAAAAGTTTAATACTCCGCGCTCCGGCATTTTGAAAGACGAAGTTTTACTCAATATTGCCAGTGCTGCTCCGAAAACCGTCGAAGATTTAAAGCACGTTCGCAACCTAAAAAGCGAAATTGCCAACGGTCGTTTAGGGGCTGAAATTATCGAGGCTTTGGATATTGCCCGCCAAAATCCGATGCCTTCAGAAATGTGTCGTGCCGACCGTAAAACCGTTTGTAATATTCCGAATCATGAACAAAGTTTGGCCGAAATTCTGAAGCTGTTGCTTAAAATAAAGAGTCAGGAATCCGGAGTTATTGCCCGTTTGATTGCTACCGATGAAGATTTGCGTCACATTATTCTTAATCAACCGGAACAGAGTCAAACTCTGCACGGCTGGCGCTATGAAATCTTCGGGAAATATGCCGAACAGTTATGCCACGGCAAAATGACAATTTCCTATAACCCGAAGAAAAAGTGCATAGAGTTTAAATAAACACTTATATACAACCGTTGCAAATAATACAGAAAATACTTGATATAGTATACCTTTATCTGTATTAATTGAGTGTGTAAAACCTTTAGGGATGCTTATCTTATGCCTTTACTGATATTTTTTTGCGGTTTTATGTTTTTTTCTTCCGCAAATTGGATTATTCGCAAATACGGTCCGGTGACCTATGAGCAGATTATGTTTCATCTGAATATGCCGTTTGATTCGGAAATCCGCCTGATTTTGAGTTATTGGCAAAACACGGCGATGGTCGGTGCCATCATTGCAATCGTCTTGTGGATACTGTTTTCGCAAAAATATAAATTACCCTTCGATAAGCTTGAAGCCGCCCGCTCGTATTTATATAAGCACCGTCTGATTTTGAGCTGTTTGTGGTTTATTTTTACTGTGG
>JBGUGE010000047.1:0-9067 GCA_045111335.1 Alphaproteobacteria bacterium
TGACAGCGTAACGATTACCCAAGGTTCTACCAACGGTACAATCGGCGTCAGCATTAACGGTGCGGCGGCAACCGATGTTGCGGTTAAGGGGTTACAGGCCGGTGCATTTAAGGATGTTGATGTCGATGCTTCGGCTCTGACTGACGGAAACCTGATTACGTCGGGTGCGGTTAAATCGTATGTTTCCGACTTGGAAAGCGGATTTATCCATCAGGCCGGTGCGGAAAATATTACAGGTACCAAGACCTTCAAAGTGGTACAGAAGTTTGAGAATATTATCTCATCGGGTGCCGATGCCGGTACATATACCACCGAAATTGACGGTAAGAAGTTGGTAATGAACAACGGCAATAACCCTATGGTTTCGATTGACGGTAAAGACGGTTCGGCTAACTTTGCAGGTGCGTTAACCGCATCCGGAGGCATCACTACCTCGACGATTACGGTAAACGGTGAGGCCAACTTTAATGATAACGTTACAATCGGCACAACCGCAACCGGCGGGTCTCGTAATCTGACGGTTAACGGTGCGTTGCAGACCACCGGCAAGACAACTTTCTCGGAGACGGAAGGCTTTGCCTTTGGTGACGGCGATCCGGTTAAGAGCATAGTCAATACCATCAGCGCATCCGCTACCGAAGATGAATTGAAAACTCAGTTGGTAACGGCTCAGGCGGTTAAGAAAGTTGATACGGCGTTAAGTCAGCGTATTTCCGAAAATGCGGCTGATATTGCTCAGCAAGCACAGACAATTGCTCAACAAGGTGCGCAAATAGAGGCAAACAGAGCCGCTATTGAAACGCAGAATGGGAAAATTGATACGCTTACCAGCGATGTGGCCGCCAATACCAGCGCAATTGCCACCAATACGGCAAAGATAGCCGCACATGATACGGCAATTGCCGCCAATACCAGTGCAATTGCCACCAACACGGCAAAGATTGCCGAGCATGATACGGCTATTTCCGGATTGGATACCCGCGTGACGCACTTAGAGAATACGGAAGAAGACGTTAAGAGTATTCGTGCGGCCATGGGCGGTACGTTTGATGATACGACTCACAAGTGGTCTGCCAAAATCAATAACGATAAGGGCGTAACCTACGGCACATTGAAGGTTGAAACCTTGGTTGATGCTGTGTCGCAAGTTTACAGCCATGTCGGTGAAGGTGACGGTCTGAATAAGATTTCACAACGTTCCGAAGTTGCTAAGAATAATGGTGTAAGTTCAAAGAATACCATTAATGAAAATATTGTGGCACTCAATGATACTGTCGGTAACTTGAAGAACCTGAAGATTGATTTCAAGAATTTGTCGAACGGTACCGATACGGCTCCGACCTCTGTGGTTGAGGCTCTGAATAACTTAGATGCAACATTGGGTACAATTCATAAGCTCAATGACAAGCGCGGCGCCGATGCTAAGGGTAACTTGGCTAAGGGTACCACGGTAGAACAACACTTGGTGGCATTAGATGATTCCATCGGTAATCGTCAGAATATGACCAATACCGGCAGCGTCAGCTATGCCGAGGGTTCAATCAAGGGCAAAGATGTTGCAACTGCCATTACGCAAGTTGCGTCTAATATCGGTACGTCGGCTGATTTGGGCAAGTCTCCGGCTAACGGCGTAAGCGCCAATAAATCGGTTAATGCCAACATTGCCGCGGTTAACAGCGCAGTCGGTAATGTTAAGGATTTGCAAAAGACCTTCTTTGTTTCCGAAACGTCTAATCTGACCGATGCCGTTAGAGTATTGGATGCCGATATGTACAAGCTGTCGTACGTTGTTGATGAAAACAGAAAAGAAATCAGCGACTTGCGTAGCAAGATGCGTAGCGGTATGGCGTCGTTGGCTGCTATGACGGCCTTGGCACCTAACTCGCGTGCAGAAGGCAAAACGCAGCTGTCTATCGGTACCGGTGCATATGATTCTCGTCCGGCGGTGGCCATCGGTGCATTCCACTGGTTTACCAACAACCTGATGATGAATGCCGGTGTGGCTTTAGGCGATGCTGATTCTACGGTATATCGTGTAGGTTTGACGTATTCGTTCTAAGCGGACGGTTAACTCAAAATATAGGGAAGGGATTTATCCCCTCCCTATATCTTGCTTAAGGAAAGAAAATGGATAAATATACGGAAAATTCGTTGAGCGGCGGCAATGTAAATGCGTTTAACAGCAAGCCGGCGGCAGAAAATACGGCTCAGAAAAGTGCACAGGATTTTTTGCAAAAATATAAGCGTTTGTCGATGATTTTAACCTTTACGGTGATTTTCGGGGCGATTGCAATCGGTGTTTTGGGTATGGAGGTTTACAGCCTGAAAAAAGCCATCGGCAACATGGATAACACTTTTTCGGACAGCGTTGATAATGACCGTAAGATTTATGTATTTGATTTGGATGGCGCCATAGAGGGAATCGGGTTGCATGAAATATCGCATAAGTTTGAAAAAGATATTTATGACCTTGATGAACAAGTCAAAGAAGCGCAGGAAACCATCAAAGATATTAAGGAAGAAGAAGTTAAAAACAAGGTAATGAACCTTTCGGTTAAGCCGTTGCAAATGAAGCGCGATGAGTTGCTCGAGGCATATACTAAAGAAACACAGGGTGCGCTCAACAATATCAATAAGGCGTTGGCGCAGATTGCGGCAGAAGATAATATCCCGACGATTTTTATTAACAAATCCGTGGCGGTTAACACCAACTACGTGATTGATGTGACGGACAGAGTAATAGCAATTATTCGGCAATCCGCAGATGCTCAATGAGCTCGTATTTCGATTTCGGGTTTTTAAGGCGTACAGAACAACGTTTTCGGAGTTTGGCAATCAGGTATTGAAATAATCAAAACAATGCCCTTGTCGGTCGTTAAAAAAAGGATTTTTTTGTTGTTCGGAATTATCCGGCATTGTAGGTTTTGATGGCCGTATCTTGCTCAAACAAATAGAGCAGGGTGCGAAGGGCCTGTCCGCGCTCGGATTTCAGGTTCGGGTCTTGTTGTAACACTAAAGCCGCGTCTTTGCAAGCGGTTAATAATAAATCGCCGTGTGCGCTCAAATCGGCAACACGAAAGCTGCCAAACCCTGATTGTCGCGTGCCCAAAACTTCACCGCCACCGCGCAGTTTGAGGTCTTCTTCGGCAATAATAAAGCCGTCCTCAGTGTGTTTTATGGTATTGAGGCGGGTGCGTGAAACTTCGCTCAGCGGATAACCGTACATCAAAATACAGCTGCCGGCCTCGCTGCCGCGCTTAATTCTTCCGCGTAACTGGTGCAGTTGCGCCAAGCCGAAGCGTTCGGCGTGTTCGATAATCATAATTGTGGCACTCGGCACGTTGACTCCGACTTCGATTACGGTGGTGGAAACTAACAGCTTGATCCGACCTTGCTTAAATTCTTCCATTACCGCGTTTTTTTCGGCTTCTTTCATTTTGCCGTGAACCAAACCGACGGCATTGCCGAAGATTTTGCGCAAGCTTTCATAGCGCTCGGTGGCGGCGGAAAGGTCAATCTTTTCGGACTCTTCCACTAACGGACACACCCAATAGGCCTGAGCTCCGGTGCTGATTTTGCGGTTCAGCGCCTCAACCACATTGTTGATTTTGCTCAAAGGCATAACCGTGGTTGCCACCGGCTTGCGTCCGGCCGGCAACTCATCAATTTGCGAATACTCCATATCACCGAATTGAGTTAACACCAACGTTCGCGGAATCGGAGTGGCGGTCATTACCAATACATCGCAGAGATTGCCTTTTTGTGACAGATTCAAGCGTTGTTTAACACCGAAGCGGTGCTGTTCGTCCACAATCGTATACGCTAAATCTTTGAAGGTTACATCTTCGGTAAATAAGGCGTGGGTACCGATGAGAATATCAATATTGCCGGCGGCCAAGTTGTCAAGCAATTGTTTGCGCGCTTTGCCTTTGATATTTCCGGTTAGCAACGCTGTTTTGACTCCGATTTTATTACACAATTCGGTAATGGTTTCGGCGTGTTGTTCGGCCAAAATTTCGGTAGGAGCCATAATCGCTGCCTGATATCCGCATTCCACCGCGTCAAGCATGGTTATCAGCGCTACAATGGTTTTGCCGCTGCCGACATCACCTTGCAACAATCGCAACATACGATAATCGCTGAACAAATCGCTCTCAATTTCGGTAATTACGCGTTGTTGCGCCTTAGTCAAAGCAAACGGCAACACCTTACAGAGTTTTTCTTTAAGTATGCCTTTATTGGCAAGCGAACGTCCCTTTTGCTTTTTAAGCCTCCCGCGCACAATGGCAAGTGAAAGCTGGTTGGCAAGCAATTCATCATAAGCCAAACGTTGCCTTGACGGGGCGTTGGGTTCAATATCGGCAAAATTTTGCGGATGGTGTGCATTCCACAGTGCCGCTTTGAAACTCGGCCATTTTTGCCGTGCGAGCAAATGTTCATCCTGCCACTCCGGTAAATTCGGCACTCGCTCAAGCGCCTGCATAATCTGCCGGTTAAGCATTTTGTTGGTAACACCGGCGGTCAGCGGATACACCGTTTCAATCAGCGGCATCAGCTCCGGCCGCAAAGCATCAACAACATAATCGGGATGCGTCATTTGCAGGCTGCCGTTAAAAATTTCGATTTTGCCGCTGATAATTTTTTCTGCTCCCACCGGAAATTGTTTGGTGATACTGTCGCCGAACACCTTGAAGAACACTAAAATCAGTTGGTCGGTGGCATCTTCAACCGCAATTCGGTACGGTTGTTTTTTGGTTTTGGGCGGGGCATGCTCTACCACCCGCACTTTGCCGGTCCAGATTTTGCCGTCGGCCGCCTGTGCCAGCGGTACATTACAGCGTCTGTCAATAAATCCGCTCGGAAGGTGCCATAACAGGTCAATCACTTTATCGCCGCACAATCCGCTCATCAGCACACAATAACGCTTGCCGATGCCGGTCAGGGTATCTATCGGGGCAAACAGCGGATATAAAATACTCGGGCGCATGTTGATTATTCTTCTTTTTTGTTGCGATAATGTCAGTATTGTATATATTTTAGAGGGGTTTGTAAATCGGAAAGAAGGAGATATGCAACAAGATTTTAACGCGCTGTGCGGCAAAAAAGTGACATCGGTATGCGACGGTTACGAGCCGTTTGTGTTGGCTTTGATGGCGGCAAGCGAACGGCCGCTGATTTATATTGCTGCCGATGGCAATACTTTAGCGCAGACCGCGGCAATGTTGCGTTTGATGCATCCGGAATATGTGGTGTTGGAATTTCCGGCGTGGGATACCGTACCGTATGATCGAGTTTCTCCCAACGCCGGTGTGGCGGCCAAGCGTATTGCCACCCTCTCGCAGTTGGTGTTCGGAGAATTTAAGCAACCGGTAGTGATTGTGACGAGTCTGGGGGCGGTGTTGCAAAAACTGCCGCCGGCAAAAATATTCCGTAATGCGCAAAAAAAGATTTCCGTCGGCGGCACGCTTAATTTTGATGATTTTCTGCATTATATTTCGATTAACGGTTATACTCGTGTCGAACAGGTGATGGAACCCGGAGAATACGCGGTGCGCGGTGATATTACCGATATTTTTCCGAGCGGTATGGAACACCCGTTGCGTATTGATTTGTTTGGCGACGAGGTGGAACGATTGCGCTTTTTTGATGCGGTGACGCAACGTACCTTGGGGGAGCTTAAAGAATATGATTTTCAGGTGGCGGGTGAGGTGGTTTTGGATGCCAATACCATTCGGTGTTTTCGCGAAAAATACCGTGAATTATTCGGTGCCGACGGTATGCATGATGAAATCTACGAAGCGGTTTCCGAAGGACGTAAATATATCGGTATGGAAAACTGGTTGCCGCTGTTTTATGATGATGTGTTGCCGACGCTGTTTGACTATGTTCCGAATGCCGCGGTGGCTGTGGGACGCAATGTTGATGAGGCACTGAAAGCCAAAACGGAAGGGATTTTTGATTATTATAGTGCGCGTATAGAGGCTCTGGGTGCGCGTCGCGGCAAACTTGAAGATGAGGCGTATCGCCCGATTGCACCGGAAATGTTATATTTGACCGCCGATGAATTTATGCAAAAATTGCATACCAAAAAGGCGGCATTTTTTACGGCGATATCAGCGCCCGCCGCAGATGATGTTGTTGATATGAAAACCATTCCGGGGCGCGATTTTGCTCATGCCAAAAATGTAAGCGGAGCGGCGGTGTACGCCGAACTTAAGGATTATTTGAGCGAAAATGCGCGGCTTAATCGCATTATTTGTTGCTATGCCGAGGGTTCGCGCGAGCGTTTACTCAATCTGATGAGCGAACATGAAATTAAAAATGTGGTAACCGCCGAAGATTGGGCACAGGCGGTTAAGTTGGCGGCGCTCAAAAAAATACCGTTGGTGCTGGCGGATTTGGCGCAAGGCTTTCGCGACCGCGAATTTTGCCTGATTTCCGAGCAGGATATTTTGGGTGCACGTCAGCATCGCAAAGCCAAAAAGGTAACGTCAAAAGATTTTATTGCCGATGTTTCGGCACTTTCGGCGGGTGAATTGGTGGTACATATCGAGCATGGTATCGGACGCTTTATGGGGTTGGAAAATATTGTGGCCGGCGGGGCACCGCACGATTGTCTGAAAATTGTGTATGCACATGATGATAAATTGTTTGTTCCGGTAGAAAATATCGATGTTTTGTCGCGTTACGGCTCGGATGATGAAAATGTACAGCTTGATGTGTTGGGCGGTTCGGCATGGCAGGCTAAAAAGGCCAAGGTTAAGGAAAAAATTAAAGACATTGCCGAAAAGCTGATTAAAATTGCCGCCGAGCGTCATCTCAAAACTGCCGAATGTTTTGTTACGCAAGGTGGAGTTTATGATGAATTCTGCTCCAAATTTCCGTTTAGCGAAACCGATGACCAGTTGCACGCCATTCAAGACGTGTTGCAGGATTTGGGCGCCGGTGAGCCGATGGACAGATTAGTGTGCGGCGATGTCGGCTTCGGCAAAACCGAGGTGGCATTAAGGGCGGCATTTACGGTGGCTATGTCGGGTTCGCAGGTGGCTCTGATTGTTCCGACCACCCTGTTGGCGCGGCAACATTATATTAATTTCATTGAACGTATGCAGGGCTTTCCTTTGAAGGTTAAGATGTTATCGCGGTTGACGACGGCCAAGGAGGCGCGCGAAACCAAGGAAGGGCTGAAATCCGGCGCGGTTGATGTTGTTATCGGAACTCATGCGTTATTGGCAAAAGATATTGCATTTTCCGATTTGGGGTTGCTGATTATCGATGAGGAACAGCATTTCGGAGTGGCACATAAAGAAAAGCTTAAGGCACTTAAATCAGACGTGCATGTGCTGACTTTGAGTGCAACGCCGATACCGCGTACGTTGCAACTCTCACTGACCGGAGTTAAACAACTCAGTATTATAGCCACTCCGCCGATAGACAGGTTGGCGGCACGTACTTTTGTAATGCCGTTTGATGCGGTGATGATTAAAGAGGCAATTTATCGTGAAAAATTTCGGGGCGGTCAGAGCTTTTTTGTGTGTCCGCGAGTTTCCGATATTCCGCAAATGGAAAAAACGTTGCACACATTGGTACCGGAGATGAAAATAGCGGTGGCGCACGGGCAAATGCCGGCAAAGCAACTTGAGGACGTTATAGGTGATTTTGCCGACGGAAAGTATGATGTGTTGCTTTCAACCACAATTATCGAGTCCGGAATTGATATGCCGCGGGTTAACACCATGATTATTTATCGTGCCGATATGTTCGGGTTGGCACAGCTGTATCAACTTCGCGGCAGAATAGGGCGTTCAAAAATTCGCGGCTACTGTTATTTTACGGTTCCGCCGCAAAAGCGCCTTAATCCGGTGGCACAAAAGCGGCTCGATATTTTGCGGGCACTCGATACGCTCGGCGCCGGATTTTCGCTTGCCAGTCATGATATGGATATTCGCGGCTCGGGAAATGTGCTCGGTACCGAACAATCGGGGCATATCAAAGACGTGGGTATTGCGCTGTATCATCAAATGCTTGATGAAGAAATTCAGCGCCAAAAAGCCGGTCATGATGCCGAGATGAATGCCGTGCTTACCAATTCTGATTGGGCACCGCAGATTACAACCGGTGTACCGCTTTTGATTCCGGAAGAATATGTGCGCGATCTGGGAGTGCGCTTGGGGCTGTATCGCCGGATTGGTGCGCTTAAAGATACTGAGGAACTGGCAGATATGCGTGAGGAGTTAATCGATCGGTTCGGAGCGATTCCGCCGGAGGTGGAAAATCTGCTGCAAACCATTGAAATAAAGCAACTTTGTTATCGTGCCAATATTGCCAAAGTAGATGCCGGCGCTAAGGGAATTTTGATTGCGTTTCATAACAATAAATTTGCGGCGGCGGATAAGCTGATCGATTTGGTGGCGCGCTCGTTCGGGGTGTTCAAAATCCGACCGGATCAAAAGCTGTTTGTCGACCGCGATTTGTCGTCGTATAACGAGCGGATTGCGATTTTGAAAAAGACCGTAAATAAGTTGCTCGATTTGCTGTACGAATGAAAATAAACTTGACAAAAGTCGAGCTAAGTGGTACTATATGCGACAGAATAAAACACCGCACAAGGAGTAGAAAGATGGAAAAGACAATGAACGGATGTTATAATCTTTGCACGGTCTGGACGGATAATTATGGATATGTCAGCAAAGACGGGATTTATTTAAAAGTCGAGAACAATAAAATCGTTGACTGTGTGGAACCACTCAAAGGCCATAATTGTATTAAATACGATTTGGAAGAGAATTTGCAAAAAGTTGCCGGTGAAAATGCTAAAGATTTAGTTTTAAACAGCGTGCTAACCTCCAAAATTATCGACAATGATGTTTCTAAAATCGGGTATATTACTTTTAGAGAAATAGGAGAGGCAGAATACGCCAACAGCAAGCGTAAGGTGTTTAAAACCGAAGCCGAAATGAAGGTACACGATCAAAAAGTGGCTGATATTCTGCAGGCTAAAGAGAACAAAAACACCCTCGGCAAGGCCGACGTTTTGGGTAAAATTGCCGATATGAGAGACGGCCGC
>JBGUGE010000048.1:0-18824 GCA_045111335.1 Alphaproteobacteria bacterium
TGTTTGCCAGTTGCCGCACGGCAATGGTAAAACCGTTCGCGTGGCTGTGTTTGCCCAGGGCGAAAAAGCAGATGAAGCCAAGGCTGCCGGTGCTGATATTATCGGTGCCGAAAACTTGGTTGATTCTATTTTGGCCGGTAAGGTTGATTTTGACAGATGTATTGCAACTCCTGATATGATGGGTATGGCTGGTCGTGTGGCTCGCGTATTGGGTCCAAAAGGCTTGATGCCGAACCCGAAACTCGGTACGGTGACTACAGATGTTGCAACTGCCGTAAAAAATGCCAAAGCCGGAGAAGTTCAATATCGTGTTGAGAAAAACGGTATTGTTCATGCCGGTATTGCCAAGGCATCATTCAGTAACGATCAAATCTATGACAATGCTAAACTGTTTATAGATACGATTTTAAAAGCAAAACCTTCTACTTTGAAGGGGACATATTTGAAGAAAATTTCAATCAGCTCCACCATGGGTGTTGGCGTTAAGGTTGATTTCTCCAATTTGTAATTTTAAAATCACAATCTGAAAAATATATAGCCTGTCGGTTATTTGCCGACAGGCTTTTTTGTAGAAAAACTCCCTTCAGGGGAGTTTGGAAATTGGCGCGCCCGGCGGGACTCGTCTTGCTTAAATTTACTTTTATTATTTTTCTATAGAAAATTTAAGCTTCGGTCACTCGTTCCCGTCGGCTCGCTGTGGGGCGCTTTTGCTTCCTTGCTTGCCGGGGAACTTCGCCCGTCGTCAGAAAAATATCCACCGGATATTTTGCTTTCCTCCGGCTCACTACGTTCGTTCGGTCCCTCGGGCATAAAAAAAACTCCCTTCAAGGGAGTTTGGAAATTGGCGCGCCCGGCGGGACTCGAACTCACAACCTTCTGATCCGTAGTCAGATGCTCTATCCAATTAAGCTACGGGCGCCTTGACTGATACGTTAATATATCAAATCATTTTTAAATGCAAGCATTATTTTAAAAAATATTTATTTTTTTGCATCAGCCGGCAAATAATCCGCAACTGTTCGGCCGTATTGATCTTTAATATTCTCTCTGGCACCGCTTGAAACAAGTAATTCCCTGATTTCCGGATATATTTCAGAATTGCTTTGCGCTACTATCATTAACGCCGTTTCTCCGCCCTCACCTTGCTTATTAACATCAATACCGGCAGCAATCAGCAACTTCATTACATCTTCCATATTCTGCAAAAACATTGACATCGGCTGTCTTGTCATATTACGCATACGCGCCGCATACATCAGAGCATTATTCCCCTCATTGTCTTCGGCATTTACATCAGCATCCCGACTCAGCAAATATTCAATCAAAGCCTTGTTCATATTTCGAGCTGCGGCCATCAGCGCTGTCTCCCCGTTTTTGGTTATGTGGGTAATATCAGGATTATGTTCGATAATCAGCTTTGTAATTTTTATCTGACTGCTCCCCAAATTCATCAGCGGCGTGTGGTCATCGACAATATGGTTGACATCGGCGCCATGTTCCAATAATTTGGCAACACATTCTTCCTGATTTGCCAACACACAAATATCCAAAGCCGTTTGTCCGGCGGAATTTTCCAAATTAACATCAGCTCCTTTTTCAAGCAAAACCTGTAACAAATCCATATCCGGACGCTCAAAATTTTTGATGACCATAGTCAGCAGAGTTTCACCTTGGTCATCTTTGGCATTGAGATCTTCCGGGCTGATTTCGGCCTTGCGTAACAAATCCGTTTGGCGCGCCAACACTATTTCGCGAATTGCGGTATTGTCTTTTTTGCCGACATAAGTTGAAACCAAATCCGCAAGGCGCACATCATCCGGATTTTCACGTACCAAATCCGTAACGGTTTTGCCTTTTTCATCCGTCAACATCAGCGGATTTTCGGATTTATCAAACACGAACTTAAGCACTTCATAATTGCCTGAAGTATATATATATTTCCACAACGGCATATCGGTATTCGGCATTATCGACATGGCATCATTGGCACCGAATTTGGCTAAAACCGGTGTGCGAATTTCTGCCATTGTATCATCCGTCAAAGCATACGAAAGGCCTGATTTTCCATAGTGATCAATAATATTTACGGCCGCACCTAATTCCAAAAATTTCAGCACCGCAACTTTATCGTTTTTATCCAGCGCATTATGCAAAACCGTTTTGCCGTTGGAATCACGATGATCAATATCAGTGCCGTTTTCGGCTAAATATTGCAAAACACTGTCCGGTGCCGCCAAAGCATACGCATATTGCAACGCACTTTGTCCTTCATCCGTAATGTTATCCCATACATCCGTCGGAAGATTGAAATTTTGCAGCGCAGCAATACTGTTTTCTGCTACGGCATCTTTAATCAGGCTCTGTTTATCGGCGTTACTCCAAACCGCACCGTTTTGCACCAGCAAATCCGTAATTTCGGCCGGATAATGATTGCTTTTGGCATAATACAGTGCCGATTTTCCCTCGGCATCAAGCGCGACCGGTTCAACTTTTTTGCTCAGCAACAGCTTGATATATTCCGATGGAAGATTTTGCCGCAGAGCCTCGGTCAGAACAATGTGATATTGCGGTTGACCGATATCGGCTCCGGCATTTAACAGGGCCGTAATAACCTCCGGCGATGCGGAGTTTTTAACCGCATAATCAAGCGCCGTATTACCGGAATCGTCTTTTGCCGAAACATCGGCTCCGGAAATCAGGCTCATCACGATTTTTGATTGAATATTATTCTGCAAGGCATAAAATAATAAATCTGTCATTGTTTTACCATCGGTTGCCGGCAATATATTCAAAATCGTATCAAAATTCTTGGCATTATTTTGCCGCACACAATATTGTAAAGGAGTTTCTCCGTCACTGTTAACCGCTTGCGATTGAGCGGCAAACTTTTGCAAAAGGGTTGTCGGTGCCGCAACCGTCGCCGCATACATAAACGGTGTCAGACCGAAATATAAATCTTGGGTTTGAGCCTCAAAATCGGCACCGGAAAAACGTTTATAAACTTCCATATCATCAATGGCAAAAGCATACATATTCATTGCCTTTTCCAAACCTTCAACAATATCCGCTTTTTCGGTGTTAAGGCCGAGCCACAAAATCCGATACCACAAGTTCCGCTGCTTGAGCAACGTACCGAGTTTACCCTCCTTATAGCTCTGATAAATTTGCGCCGTTTTATCTGCGTTATTCAAATTAATTGCAGCTGTTTGCTCTCCGTTTTTATAATATTTAATCTCCGATAAATTCCCTGTTTCATCAAAATAGCGGGCAATTCCCTCCGGCTTGTCGTTACTGTAATTCGCTATAGAAATGCGCGAACCGTCCGGTCGAAATTTTTGTTCAAAACCGTTTTTACGACCGTCAGCATAAACGGTGATTTGCGCCACCGCCTTATTCGGCCAATATATTGAAGCCGCACCGTTTCTCATATCATTATGATACGGAATTTCGACAACCGTACCGTCCTCTTCATAATGCTTGTGCCAGCCCTCGCGCAAACCGTCAATATACTCGATTTCATCGGTCAGATATTGGGTATTGTATTTTTTGGAAGTGCCGTTAAGCCGACCTGCCACAAAATTATCCTCAGCCATCAGCGAATTATTTTGAATCACCCGTTCGGCACCATCTTTGACGCCGTTTTTATAGGTTTCGCTTTTAATAAGTTCGCCGTTGTCATCAAAATAGTTGACGGCACCGTTCAGAATACCGTTTTCATAATGGCTTTGTTTTTGCGGTTTGCCGTTTTCATTAAATAAAATTTCCGCACCGTTTAAGATATTATTTTTATAAATACGTTGATATTGCGGCTCTCCGTTCGGATAAAAGCCGACCTCAGCCCCGTTTTTCATGCCGTCGCTATAAGCTGTTTCCGAGAGAATTCTTTTATCTTCCGCATAAGTGGTGGCAACTCCGTTTTTTTGCCCGTGTTTATACAGATATGTGGTTTCATGCCCCGCCGAATCCGGCAAAATAACGGCGCCTTCAAACGGATTACCGTCAACACCGTACACAAATTCGCCACCGTTTTTAGTTTGAAAATTCAATTTATCGGCCGGATACAAACTCACGTTGTCGGCATAAGCGGCACCTGACCATAATATAAAAGCGGAAACACCGCACAAAAATTTCAGGCTAAACATAAAATTCCCCTCGTAAATAATTATGGTTCATAAGGTATCACGATTGTTTTTGAAAATCAATCACAAAAAGGGGTAAGCAACTTCAATAAATAAGCCGACGGTTCGTTTTGGCATTTGCTCAAACCGTAACCGATATATTTCAGCGCCAAACCGTCAATTTGCTCTGAAGATATGCTTTGCATGGCCAGCCGGTTATAAATTTTCAGCGTATCAAGCGCCAATTTGCGGCTGATTTTATAGAGCGGAAAAAAGTCCTGAATAATCGGAATTACGCGCGCGTTACCAAAGTCGACAATTCCTTCCAAAACGCCATATTCGTCGGAATTAATCAGCAAGTTACTGCCGCTCAAATCATTGTGACACAGGGCAGTTTTAGTTTCGGAGTTTTCCGTGGCATAATCATCTAAATTGATTTTTCCGGAAGTGTGTTGCAACAAAGATGCTTTAGCTTTATCATAATCAAAATCTGCCCGTGCGGCAACATCCCAACTTTCCATAGCCTCAGCCAAAGAAGCATCAACCGGCGGAATCGGCAAAGCGGCATAATCTATAGCGTGCATTTCCGTAAAAAAGCGGGCTATCTGCCGCGCCAAATTTTCTTGTTGCGGTGCGCTCAAATCTGTATAATTCGCCGTATATTTTCCGGCACCGCGATTATCGCAGATTTTGCCGTTGAAACGCAACGAAAGCGAGAACGGATAATTTTCTTCCACCAATTCTGTTTTATGAATTTTATGCGGCAGTTTTTCATCTAAAAACGGATAAACCGCGTCAATAATCTGTTTTTCACGCCGCATGGTGTTCCAAATCACTTCGGCTTTGGGAAAACGCATAACAAGATTGTCGGCAACAAAGGCAAACGAGCGCGAACCTCCGGGAAGGCGCTCTATTGAATGTACCGCCACACCGGACGCCGATAAAATCTGCCGGACGTTATCCAAATCTTCAATAATTTCAGGTGTTAAAAACTGCATTTCATTCTCCCGTGTATCAGGATAATGCAACTTAGTTAAATTTTTGAAAACTTTTGCCGGGCAAAATTAAAAAATTCGAAGAACGCGGTAAATACGCAGTTAGCGGGTTGGCGCGGTGTACAATAAAAGGTACATAAGCCAACCCGCTAACAAGTAGTTACCCGTTATACGAATTTTAGAACTTATATTGGTAGGTAAGCGAGAACATATTACTGTGGTTATGATATTTCGCCTCTAAGTCATTATACATCGAGTCGCGAACACGACCGTGCATCATGGTCAGGAAGGCATAACCTAAGTCAATTTCGTGATTACCCGTGGTGTAACTTGCACCGGCCGAAAGCCAAATACGATCGGCATCCGGAATACGGTTGGTACGGAAATTGTTGTTGGCGGTCGGTGACTGATCCCAAGCGGTACCGGCACGGAAGGTCCAATTTTCGTTGGCATAATATTCCTGACCGAGAGCAAAGGTCCACGCATCTTTCCAGCGATATTGAACGCTGTGGTCACCGGCGTAAGAATGTGCAGGGAATTCATAAAAGCGATGCCATTGAATATATTTAACAGTGGCTTCGGTTGCCCACTTTTCGTTCCATTTATGATAACCGGAAAGAATCCAGCTGGCCGGCAATTCAGGGTCAGCCATGGTTTCATAGCGACCGAATATGTCTTTTGTACCTAACGGCGTATTAACTTCCATATATACATATTCTTTACCGTGCGTGTGCTGAGTACTCTTAAAGCGATAGGCCAAGCCGATGCGGGTATCTTTATCAAATTCATACATTGCACCGAGTTGCCAAGACTGAGTCCAACCCTTAACGCGATAGTCGCTGGAGCCGTTAGCCGGCAATCCGCCCGCTTGAGCCAACGGCATATTGTTGATATTACTGGTCAACTGACCTTTGATGTAACGCAAAATCGCGCTGGCACCCAAAGACAAGCCCATATCAAAGCGATAGGCGGCCGAGAAGTTGGTATCGATAACTTCCAATTCGGATTTTTTCACGCCCACCGGCTCGTTTTGCGCCACGTGGCTGTCGTGCTTATATTTGGTGGAAAGTCCGTACGGAACATAAACCCCCAAACCGAAGAACCACTTATCATTCAAATTATATTGTCCCATGGCGCTCGGCAGCGGTACAAAATAATCCATCTTATCGGTACCCTGCTCGCTCTTGGCTTTGGCAGCAATTTCGGTCATAGTCAGACCGGCCTGAATACCGGAACGCTTTTGCGCGGTCATACCGGCCGGGTTATAACCCATAGCCGAAAAGTCATCGCCGACCACGCCGATACCGGCAAATGAACGACCCAAGTTGGTTGTAGAAAATTCGTTAAGTTGATAGCCGGCCGCATTGGCGTTGTTAATGCCTAAAATAGCGGCGAGAGCCGTCATTAAATAAAGTTTTTTCATTAGTCCTCTCTTGTATTACTTTATTAAATTTACGCTTTTTAAGCTACCACCTGAGCAACCGAGCGTAAACATTTAATTTTTCCTCCGGGGTAGTTTCCTTTGAGATACTAATGATATTTTAAGGGCTGATCCCCGATTTTGTTATGCTTTTTCTGTGGATAACTCTCGCGAATATAGCATAATTGCAAAAAAGATTTTACGATACACTCAGTTTTAATTTTTGATAAGGATTATAGATATGGCAACAGTTAATGATACGGAATTTTCGGATATTTATATCATTCCGGACGGTACCGGATACATTTGGGGACAAAAGACGCCGAGCGGATTAATTCCGACACATCCTGATGATTATGATGAATTTTATCAGGTTTTGAAAGATACATATGACGGCAATAACCCGAGTTATCTGGTGCGTTACAAAGGTCGCAACTACCGTGTGGAACGTACGGTTACGATTGACGGTGAGCAGTTCTGCGCCCGCAAAATGCCGCACACCATACCGGATATCAATACTCTCGGTATTGATGAACGTTTGTTGCGCTATCTGATATCTTTGAGTAATGCTTCGGGCCTGTTGCTGTGCGCCGGTACCACCGGTTCGGGTAAAACCACCACATTGTCCGCACTTTTAAGAGAGTGGTTGGTTCGCGAGGGCGGCTACGCCTTTACACTTGAAGATCCGGTTGAAATGCCGCTGGACGGAACATATCATACCAATCAGGGAGAGCTCGGAATTTGTAAGCAGATGACCCCGCCGAACGGTTCGTGGTCACTCGGTCTTAAATCCATGTTGCGCTCAAAGCCGCGTTATGTTTATCTCGGCGAAATTCGTGATCCGGATGTAGCCTCGGAAGCTCTGCGTGCCGCCATCTCCGGTCACTTGGTACTGTCTTCAATCCACGCCGCAACCGTGACCGACGCGGTTAACTCGGTGGTAAAATATGCCGCTGCCAGCGGTATTTCCGAAGAAATGTCGTACGATTTGGTCGGTAACGGTATCTTGGGGGTTTTGCACCAAACTTTGGTCGGCGTACCGAAACGGCCGAAGATTGATTATGTGTTTGCCAATCCGGATACGTCTACCGGTGACCAGTTGCGCGGTATTATAAAGAGCGGCAAACTTAACTTGGCAACAACGATTGAAACGCAGCGGGTTCGCTTAACGCGCGGTATACCGTTGTTTGATATGTAGCCTGAAAGGTAGAGTCGAAATCTTCGTTTTTTAACATTTTATCAAGATTTTTGCGCTATTATTTCAGAAAATGTAAACATTAGAGGAACATATCATGAGTAATATAAAGGAACCGTTTGATACAACCATAACCTGTTGGACTCACTTCAAAAATATTTTCAGCTTGTTGCGACAGGGTAAAACCGGAGCGTCGTTGCGCGAGGTATATTATCTGTTTAAGGCTGTTTATTTTAACCATATCAAAGGTAAATACGTCATGGTTAAGGGGCATAAAATCCCGCGGCTGGCAATTCTTATTGTGGCTCTCATCGGTATTTATTGCGTAGTGCCGACAGGGGTAAATGAAAAAGCCCTGATGTCGGGAAAAAGCTATATAAATTCCAACGAATTCAATTATAAAGGTCTGCGGGTTTATGATTTGAAAAAGTGTAACGGCTCCGCCTGCGGCCTGATTGAAAACGACTCGGATAACACTTATGAGCGTATTCGGGCTACATTGGTGTTTTATACCCAAACCGGTGATATTGTGGCGGAAGGTTCGGCCGACGCCGAGGATATGACACCGCATGTTCGCAAATCGTTTGAGATTAATTGTCCGGAAGACTTTGCTTATTTCAAACTTGAAGACGTGTTGATTAATCCGAAAAAATAAGCACAAAAATGATTTACCAAAAAGAGCTCCGAAATATCGAAGCTCTTTTTTTGTTCTCGGCAACAAATGTATTTGCCGCTTAAATATCCATCGTATCCAAAAGATTGCGTGTATAAGCACGCAATTCACCGCTGTTCATCAGCCCTAATTTGATATTGGCTTTTTGCAAATCGGCATTGGTACCGCAATCAAAGCGCAGTCCTTTGGTCAAAACGCCATAAATCGGCATACCGCGCACCGCCGCCAAATTCAGTGCATCGGTCAGGTTAATCTCACCGTTGGAGCCTTTGGTGACTTCCGGCAAAATATCCATAACCTCGTTCGGAATAATGTACGGCCCCATCGAGGCATAATTTGAAGGCACTTCTTCTAATTTAGGCTTTTCCACCAAACCCGAAGCGCGCACCACATTCCCGTCACGCTTAGCCCCGATTAAGGCGCCGTAGCGTACCATTTCTTCACGCGGACATTCCATAATATTCTCCACAATGCCGCCTTTTTCTTCATAAATATCGCAGAGTTGCTTCAACACACCGTCACCATGCAAGTTGATATACACGTCATCCACCCACATTACCGCAAAATCGCGTTTTCCGACAATATCTTTTGCCATCAGAATGGCGTGGCCGTTTCCTTTCGGCTCGTTTTGACAGGCAAACGAAAACTTCATGCCGGCCGGAATGATATCCCGTACGATGTTCAATAGGTCATCTTTTTTCTTGGCGGCCAAATGTGCTTCAAGCTCCGGTGCCGGCGCGTAATATTTGGCGAACATATTACGGCACGCGTCATCGCTGTATATAAACACAATTTCCTTAATACCGGCCTCGGCGCATGCATCAACCGCATATTGAATAACCGGCTTGTTATCTAAAGTCATAAAGCCCTTGTGTAAAACTTTGGTAGTCGGCAGATTGCGCGTCGATAATCCGGCCACCGGCAGAATACAAACTTCTGGTTTTTTATACATTGCTTTCTCCTTTAATATTATTTAATGACAATGGTACCGCTCGGCTTTTGTACCGCTCCGTCAACCGGTCGCAACAGTCCGGAAGCCGGTTTAGGCGCTTCTTGCGGTTGCGACTTGGTTTCATACAGGCGGATTATTTTGCCGCTCGGTGCTTTAGTCCGTGATGCATCATCGGCAATCGGTTGCAACGCCGGTTGAGCCGCATCGGTTTGCGTTGGTTGTGTTTCAATCACCGGATTGGCCGTCACCTCAGTTGCAGTTTCCGATAGCGGCGCCGCAACCGGCTCTTTCAAAACATCGGATTGCATCGGTACGGCAACGACAGGGGTTTCCGGCTCTTTATTTTCCGCCAATAAATTCCCCTCATCTTCTGCCGCTTCAGCCTGACGTTTTTTCTCGGCAGCCAATTGCTCACGATCGTAAACAGCCTGACGCTCCTTTAAAATTCCCGACATAACATCTTCGGCCGCCTGACGAGCTTGCGCAACAACCGTGCATTGCTGCTTAAGTTGCGTGTAATAAGCATCAAGCGCCAATACCGCATCGGTTTTTTCAAGACTGTTCGGCATGGCCTTAACTTTTTCGTATTGCTCGGTAAAGGTATTATAAATACCCCGTGCGATATTGATGCCGCTGACGGCAACTTTACGTTCTTTATTTAATGCCTCGCTGTCGCTTAAATATTGTTTGGCGTTCATCTTATCCAATTTTTCGGTATTCGCTGCAATCACTGCATCCAACTGCTCAATATTTTGCGCACAGTTATCATTTTCCTGCTTAATTCCAGAGTATGTGTTTTCCAAACGAAGATTGGTATCATCTGCCAAAAATGTTTTAATCTCTTCATTCATGATATCGATTTCTTGGCGTAAAATCTGAATTTGTCGTTCAATCTGCACGATATCTTCATTGGAAATATTCGGATTATTCAAATCTCCCGTAAATTTTTGCAAATACTGACGCATTTCATCCATGCGGCTCTTTTTGGCTCCATATTTGAAAACCGTTTCGGATATGACTTGCTTTTGAGCATACTTATCGGCCGAATTCGCCAAAATATCTATACGCCCTATCAAACCCGTAATCTGTCTTTTAAGCTGGTCAACATGATTGTTGATTTCCTGTTTGATTTTATCTTTTTCTTCCTGCTCCTTTTGCGCAACACTGTCCCAATATGCGTCATATTTGCGAGCAATATCGCCGATTGATATATCCATAATCGGCTTATTGATGGCTCCGGTCATATCAAAACTGAACGCCGGAGTATCCGTTAATTGCGGATATTTAATGCCGATCGTGGTATTGAGGCGCCAATCGCGCAGATTTATGTTACCGTTCAGCGTAGCGTCGGTATAATCATTTTTCAGCGCTATGCCATCTAACGAAACAATACCGTTTTTGAGCAAAACATCGGCATCAATCGGATTAAAGGCGGTTGAACCGGATTGCAGGTTTTTCTGCACCATTTGGAATAAACCCTTGGAGTGTTGCCGACTTTGCAAATCTTCTTTGATTTTTGCCAAGTCTATACCTTTAACGGACAAACCCGTCACCTTGATTTTAGCGGTTCCGGAAAGTGAAGCAAAGATGCTGTCCACCGACTGCGCCGATGTTTCAAAATCAAGATTAAGTCGCGTATCGCCGCTGGCAAGCGCGTATGTACTGCCGCCGAAATTATTGAATTTTATCTTATTCCACAAGATAGTTCCGCTCATTTTCAGAGCTTGGGCATATTCTATTTTTATATTGCCGGAAAAGTCGGCGTCACCGGATTTACCTGCAATATTTTGCAGCAAAATCACCCCGTTGGTACCGATAATCCGGAATTTCAGACTGTCAACGGAAAAATCCTGATATGTACTTCTTTGTGCACTCAGATTGATATCCGTTTCCAAATTATTATACGGCGTAAAATCAAATAATTCTTTGCTGAAATTCGGCTTTGCAATAAAGGTATCGCCGGTTGATGATTGCGGTAATACGGCATTTTTCTCTTTCTGAGTGCGAATAATTTGTCCCCAATTCAAATCGGTGGCATTGATTTCACCCTTGATCGAACGTATTTTCTTTTCTTTTTTAACGGTCAAACTGCCGGTATATTGCGACGAACCGATTTTAAATTCCGCCTGTTCCAAAACAAAGTTTTCATCCCGACCGCTGATATGCGCCTTGCCGTTCAACACTCCGCGATACGACTTATCGGCGCCATTGATGTTGATTTTATTCAACAACTGTTCGAGCCGCGTGGTTTTTACCACAAAATCACCGTCATAAATGATTTTGCCGTCAGCGTTTTGCAGTTTCCCCGCATAATCGAAACTGTCACCGTCAAACAAGGTTTTGAGATTAAGGTTTATCTTATTGAAATCACCATCCAAATTGCCGTCAAGCACAATATTTTTTTGCGTAAACAACGGCCATTCCGGCAACGGTACATCAAATTTTTTAATCAGCGGCGCTAAATCCCGCGATTGTACATTAAACGTCAGGCTTTCGATTTTCGGCTCCGAAACCTTAACGTCCGGCACCACCGCCGCAATATCAATCGTGCTTGTCTGAATATCCTCCGCCGCGGCTTTTGTCACGGTCAGACGACCGTTATCGTATTGGGCATCAAGTTGCAAATTTTTCATCGGCATACCGCGAAAAGTTGCATCACCGATCTCTGCCTGCAGATGAATATTTTTATTTTGCAATTGAGCCAATCCGGATAAATCGTGCTTGAGCACAGTTTCCAAATCTTTCGGGGCATCTTGAGCCGGCGCAAAGATATAGTTATCCAAATTAACCTTATCCGCGCTGATACTGATATCATAGGTATTGTTCAACGGAGTGGCATCGGCTGAAAGTTTTAAATTTGACTTATCCAAAGTCGACAACAGCTCCTCAATCTGCCAGCGCTCCGGCGTCATGTGCAGGCTGGCCGTTATTTTACCGGATTGGTATGCTCCCTGAATCGGCGCATCCAAATTAAAGCCCAACGAATTAATCATACTGCGGAAATTACGTCCGTCGGCAACAATATTGGCCGAACAATGCGGAACCCCGTCCTGTGAAGTTAAATTTCCCGTAATATTCAAAACGACATTACCGGCACAACCGGCGTAAAAATCATCAATACTGAAGCTGTTATCCTTAATCTGCCCTTTAATGCTGACGTTTTCAAACACGCCTTCCGGTTTATCGCTGACAATCATCCGTACGATTGAAACATCGTAATCCGTATCATACGCCCAATTCGGCTTGAAATTTTTGTCTTTCCCGTACTGCTCGAATTTTGCCTTCAGATGAGCCCATATCGGTCTGAAATCCAAATCCCTCATCTGGTATTTAATCGATATCGTCCCTCGTTCATCGTCATCGGTGGGATTTATGATGTCAACTTCGCCCGAACCGGTCAAAAACTTAGAGAACGCAACCGACAAATGCGATAAATTTATTTTTTGATTATCCGCATCAACGTCTACCGAAAACTGCATCGGTTCGTTGTATATCTCGGATAACAAGGTTTTACCGGTTGCTTGATTGATAAAATCGGTGGTACGTTGGAAATCGCCCTTAACGAATCCTTTTAAGGTGTTGGCGTTCATATTATATGAGCCGTCATAACGAACATAGCTGTCCGAACCTTTGTGCAAAACAACAAACATCATATTGATGTCATCGAGTTGCGATAGCGCATCAACATTAAATGCCACCCCGTAGCGCTCTTCACCTTTCATAAAATTACCGTCCAAACGATACGGTCCGTTGACCGTTTCTGCCTTAATTTCCGCAGTAAAGGCCGTAATATCGAATTGCATGTCGTGTTTTTTATCAACAAAATGCAAATCGGAATTGACAATGTTGACCGTCTGCATCAAAAACGCGCTGTTTTCCTCAAATTCGGAGGTATTCCTTTGCAGCCAGTTATTATGGCCTTCTTCATCAAGCGTTACCCACAACTCGGCTCCCACCAAATACAATGTTTGAATATCCGGTGCGCCTTTGAGCAAAGAGAGAAGCGACACATCCGTTTCCAATTGCGATATTTTAGCTAAAGTATCATTGGTTTGCGGATTAATAATGTTGACCGATTGCGCCGAAATTACCGGATGCGGAAAATACGAAACTTTTAAGTTTCCGGAAAAATCGACCTTTTTACCGATAACTGCCGAAATTTGTGTTGCCAACCGTTCTTTATGCTGGTTCCAGTCCATCATCGAAACATAAATACCTACGCCGGCAATCAGCAGAACAATCACGCCCAACGATATCAAAATTATTTTTTTCATCAACGCCTCTCCCATTGATTTTAAGATACTCTTGACTTTTAATGTATAATATTCGTACAATAAATCAACATATTTTTCGACTTAAGAGGTAAAAAATGGATTACAAAAACCGACTTTATGATTTGGCAATGCAATGCCGCCGCAATGCTTATGCACCGTATTCCGGATTTAAGGTAGGAGCAGCGGTATTGAGCGGTGACCAGCTTTACGGCGGTTGCAATGTCGAAAACGTATCCTATCCGTGCGGAACCTGTGCCGAAGCCGGTGCGATTGCCGCCATGGTTGCCGACGGGCACGCCGAAATTTCCGAAATTCTGATTGTGGCCGATACCGAAGATATTGTACCGTGCGGCAACTGTTTGCAAAAAATCGCCGAGTTCGGAAACGCCGAAACGCCGATTCACAGTGCCGATTTGCACGGTAATATCCGCACTTATCGATTAGCCGATTTATTGCCACATAATTTTAATGCAAAAGAGGTCAAAAATGCTTGAAAAATCGTATGAATACTTAAAACAACGTCTTGACGGTTTTGTGCCGGATACCGCGCTTATTTTGGGCTCGGGTTTGGGCAATGTGGTTGATGCCGTTAAGAATCCGCTGATAATCCCGTACAGCGATGTGCCGTTCTTTCCGACTCCGAGCGTAAGCGGCCATAAGGGACAATTTTGCATAGGCAAATTAGGCAAACATAATGTTATTTGCCTGCAGGGGCGTTTTCATTTTTATGAAGGTATTGATGTGCGTATGATTTACGAGGTAATCAAGTTATTGAAAAGCCTCGGCGTACAACGGCTGATTGTTACCAATGCCGCCGGTTCTTTACGTATGCATATGCCGGCCGGAAGTATTATGCTGATTGCCGATCATATCAACATGAGCGGCACCAATCCGCTTATCGGGGTTTGCGAGGAACCGTATTTTCCGGATATGAGTGCGGCCTATGATGAGGATATGCGCAATTTGTTTATGCAGGTGGCAGAAGAAGAGAGAACACCGGTATTTCAAGGAGTTTACATGATGCTTACCGGTCCGAATTATGAAACTCCGGCCGAGGTCAGAATGTTGCAGATGTTCAATGTTGAAGCCGTGGGTATGTCTACCGTACCGGAGGTAATTTCGGCGGTGCATCTCGGCATGAAAGTCATGGGAATTTCGGTAATTTCCAATTTAGCGACCGGTCTGGATTTACATAAACCGAATCACGCCGATGTTTTGCGACAAGTCGGTAAAGCCACCGCCAAACTCAGCGCTTTGATTAAGAAGTTTATGGAAAAGGAGTAGAAATGTTAGCGCAGGAAATTATCCGCCGCAAACGCGATAAAAATGCCTTATCCGCCGCCGAAATCCGTGAATTTATAGAGGGAATCGGAGCTCACACGGTGGATGACACGCAAGTCGCCGCCATGACTATGGCAATGTTCTTAAACGGCCTTAATCAGCAGGAAACCATCGAGTTAACTTTGGCAATGCGCGATTCGGGCGATGTAATGAGTTGGGAAGGCTATGATAAGCCGATTGTCGATAAGCATTCCAGCGGCGGCGTCGGTGATAAGGTCAGCCTGATGTTGGCACCGATGTTGGCGGCGTGCGATGTTTATGTGCCGATGATTGCCGGTCGCGGTTTGGGGCACACCGGCGGCACCGTCGATAAGCTCGAAGCAATACCCGGTTATAATACTCAGGCCGACAACGCGCTGTTTCGCAAAACCGTTAAAGCCGTGGGATGCGCCATTATCGGCCAAACCGGCAATTTGGCGCCGGCGGATAAAAAAATCTATGCCATCCGCGATGTTTGCGGTACGGTCGAATCGATTCCGCTGATTACGGCCTCCATACTTTCCAAAAAATTGGCGGCCGGGTTGCAATACCTGATTATGGATTTGAAGTGCGGTAACGGAGCATTTATGCAAAATTTTGCCGATGCCAAAGCGTTGGCGCAATCAATTATCGATGTTGCCGACGGAGCCGGTACCAAAGCTTGCGCACTTATTACTGATATGAATCAAATATTAGGAAAAACAGCAGGTAATGCATTGGAAGTTAAAGAATCACTTGAATATCTTGAGGGTAAAAATATTAATCCGCGGCTTGATGAAATTACGCGGCGCTTATGTAGTGAATTACTGGTTTTATGCGGGCGCTTTCAAACTCATGACGAGGCGGCCGAGCATATTGAAAAAGTTTTAACTTCAGGTAAAGCACTTGAAAAATTTGCCGCAATGGCCACCGCCCTCGGCGCTCCGTCCGACTTTATCGAACACCGTGACCGCTATCTGCCGCAAGCGGCGCACACCAAGCCGATTTATGCCGCAACGAGCGGATATGTACAAGCAATGGATACAAGAGCCGTCGGAGTCAGTATTATTGAGCTCGGCGGCGGACGGCGTGTACCGTCGCAAAAGCTTGATTTAGCCACCGGATACACCGATTTTGTGCAAATCGGCGACTATGTTGATGCGCACACCCCGTTAGCGATTGCGCATTATCAGAACGAAATGCAATATGAGCGGGCCGCCGCGGCAATCCGCAATGCCGTTACGATAGCCGCGGAGAAGCCGCAAATAAATTCGCCTATTTTACTGAAAATTTAGATAGTTAAGGGCGTAAATTAAAGAAACCCTTTACCATCACGGTAAAGGGTTTCTGTTTTTTTAAGAGTGTTTAGGCGGCATTCTTTTCGCTTACCACTGCCAAGTAGCAACTGTATCGCCAGTAATCCGCCTTAAGAGCAGACAGGATCCTGTTATCCTGGATGTGTTCCAGCTCGGTCGAAATCACCTCCTTGAGATACTCCTCATTGTTTATGTTGAGGAGCAAATGCAAAAGAGCATAGTACTCTAAGAGATGACCTGAAGCGATAAACGCTTTGAATTGATTGTGGTTCATCTTTTTCTGTGCGGATAAAGAAATGCTCTTCTTCACTTTACAGAAATTCGCCCACCGTTCGTCCACGATTTTCTGCTTCTCTTCGTCCGAGAGTTCACCATAAACCTCAGAAATACTGAAGTTGACGGCGTCCATGTCGGCATAGCCATCGAGAATCTCGTTGACATGCTCAATAAAGCGCGCCTGTGCAGTTGCATGAATGCGAGCAATCAGGTCTTTGGTCGGCCTTTGCTGGCGAACCAGTCTTAACAGAACATCCTGGGCAGAACCATTTCCCTGACCGGCGTGGTCGCACAAGATAACCAACATTTCCTTGCTCGGGGTGTTGTTCTTGAAGTACAGCCACAGCAGGTTGGTTGCACCAGCCTTAATCATGTCGATGATTTGCCCTTTGGTAAGTGTCAGACCTGATAAAATCCAGTTCTCCCACTCACTGTGATCCTGCCAAATGGTTGCGCGAACCGGAGGAGTGAATACGCCGCTTCCAAGAAGAGACTGCTTACTTTCATCGCAGTGCGACTTATAATAAGCCACCTGAACCTTGGTCGGATACTCGTCCACACGCTTCTTACCGTTACGGATAAATTCCGCACGATACTTCATGGGAAGCATCTTAATCAGCGGAGCATAGAGCCAACCGCAGATGCGGATCACCAGCAGATAGGTCAGGTAGAAGTAATTCAGCAATCCCTTCCCCTTATGCTTGGAGAAAGAACTGTTAATACTTACTGCTGTGCCTTCCGGGGCCTTAACGGCACAAATCGGAAACCACAGCGGACTGATCAGTAAACCGAGCAAGCAAACTGCCGTCCACAGAATAGCGGCTCCTATACCGAGAAGCACACCGACCATCAACTTGCCAAGCCCATACACGCGCGCACCGAAATTCTTTACGATGCCACAAACTCCATTGTTTTTGAAATTCTTTGTTGCCATAGTTGTAATAATTTTGGCACCCTTAGTTTCCAATCAGGGATGTAAATAAAAATTTTCGTTATTCCGGGGAAACAAGGCAAAAGCCCATCCGAAACAACACTTATCTTCAGAATAAGTTTTTATCACAGTCCCATTTTAAATCGGAATCTGAGCAGAACTCAAAAACATAGACCCAAAAATCACCATAACATCAACCATAATCCTTAAATAAGTATGGTTATTATAGCGCTGATTTTGTTTTTTGTCAATAGGTTTCTAAAACATTCCCTTTTTGCGGAAATATAAAATCACAATCAATGTCGCCAACAGCGAAAGCGCTATCACCACCCCGAATCCGACGGTTTGGTTCAAAAACGGCACACCGACGTTCATCCCCCAGAAGGTGCCGAGCATGGTCGGGATTGAAAGCACAATCGTGATGGCGGCCAAAAACTTCATAATCTGGTTTAAGTTGTTGTTGATAATCGAGGCAAAACCATCCATCATGCCCTCTAAAATCGAGCGGTGCATATCCACCATTTCGATAGCCTGCTTATTTTCTACGATAACATCTTCCAAAAGGTCGGTATCGTCTTCGGTAAAGGCTAACAGCTTAGAGCTGGCCGGTGACTTGGTCATACGCAAAATCTTTTCCAAAACCAGTTGGTTATCGCGCAGAGCGGTCGTAAAGTAAACCAGCGATTTTTGAATTTCCATCAGCTGAAACAGCTCTTCGTTATGGGTGGTTTGTTTGAGTGAATCTTCAATATGCTCGGTTTTGCGGTTAATAATCGCCAAATAGCGCAAATAAAACTGCGTAATTTTATAAAGAATCGAGAGCATAAATTTAGTACGTTCGCGTGTATCAAAACTTTTGGCGGTGTTTTTGTTAAACGAGCTTAAAATGCGGTTGTCTTTAGAACAAATCGTCAAAAAATTTTCGCCGCTGAACACCAAACCGCACGGCAACGTATCAAAGTTACCGTCTTCATCAAGCAAAGGCAAATTAACGATGGTGGAAAAAATCCCCTCATCCAATTCTACCCGCGAGCGCTCGTCGGCATCCAAGGAGTTACGCAAAATATCAGAATCGACCTTTAACAGCGCCGAAACCTTACTGATTTCGCTACCGGTCGGATTGGTTAAACTGAACCATGCCTGAGTTACTTTGCTGAATCTTTTGAGCTTAACAAGTTTTCCGCCGTCTTCTGTTTTATAAATACGCAGCATATTAAGCTCTCCTTTGATTGATTTTTTTCAAAGTCAGTTTTGAATTGGTGCGGCCAAGAAGACTTGAACTTCCACGAGCTTAGCTCATAACGACCTCAACGTTACGCGTCTACCAATTCCGCCATGGCCGCATTCAAAACAACATATAACTATTATAATATTT
>JBGUGE010000049.1:0-11202 GCA_045111335.1 Alphaproteobacteria bacterium
GGATGTTCAATTTCACCCTGTTTCCGATCAACCGATTCACGTTGATTTTATGCGTAAATAAGAGGCGAAAATGTTTTTGGTGGTTGGTCTCGGCAATCCGGGAGCGGAATACGCGGCTACCCGCCATAACGTCGGATTTATGGCGGCAGATGAAATTCATCGCCGCTATAATTTTTCGCCGTTTCGTTCTAAATTCAGCGGGTTGATTGCCGAAGGAAATATCGAGGGCGAAAAGGTTTATTTGCTCAAACCGCAAACTTATATGAATCTTTCCGGCAACAGCGTGGTACAGGCGGCAAATTTTTATAAGATTCTGCCGCAGAATATTGTGGTAATTCATGATGACATGGATTTACCGACCGATAAAATCAAAGCCAAACTCGGCGGCGGTTCGGGCGGACATAACGGCATTAAAAGCATTGATTCGTGCATTACGCCGAACTATAATCGCATTCGCATCGGAGTAGGACATCCGGCAGGTAAAAGTGAAGATAACGTGGTTAATCACGTTTTATCCGGATTTTCTAAGGCCGACAAAGAAAATATTGAGCAAGATATCGAGATTATCACCGATTTAATCGGGGTGATGATTACCAAAGGTGTGGCGGAATTTTCTAATCGGCTCGGTATGAAATTGGCGGCAAATAAGCAATAATCAGCGCAAAATTTTCAAGCGCCCTTCAAGCGGCAGAAAAGTCTTTTCCGGCGGTTCGGTTTCTATACTGCCGAAAGGCATTTGCGCTACTAACTCCCATGTTTTCGGCAAATCAAACATCTTGTTGACTGATTTATCGATAAGCTCATTATAGTGTTGCAATGAAGCGCCGATCTCGTTTTCGGAGAGCGTTTGCCAAATCATATATTGCAGCATGCCGTTAGCCTGTTGCGTCCAGATTCGCATATTTTTGGCGTATTGTGGAAATTGTTTTTTCAGTTTCAACAAGGCATTGCGGTCTTCAAAAAACAAAATGGTACCGTAAGCCGCCGCAAAGGCATCGATTTTCTTTCGGACTCCGGCAACCTGTTTATCCGTAATCACGGCAGACAGCTCTTCCCAAATTTTTTGCCACAATTGCCGGTGTTTTTTACCCAACAGCACCACCACCCGAGCCGATTGCACATTAAACGGTGTCGGACAATGCAAAACGCACGATTCGATGGTTTCGATAAAGCAATTTTCGGAAACCGGCAAAACCCCGCTCAACCCATAAACCGAGCGGCGACGGTTCAAACTGTCTTGTTCAATACAACGCATATTTTTCTCCTTTTAAAAAAAGATAATCTTGTCGCGGCGGTTTTCAAGTTCAGTCGATGTAATTACGAACCTTGGCCAGTCTGCGTTTGGTTTCGGCAATGTAATCTTTGGCCTTGAGTTGCTGATAAATTTCAAGCGCCGATTGAAAATAATTGCGTGCTTCAAGCATAAAATTATCGTCATCATTCTGCTTGCCGAGCAAATAATAAATGTTTCCGATTTCTTCCTGAATACCGGCCCATTCCATCGGGTAAACGCGTTGCTCGTAAATTTTTTGCTGATTGTGATAACTGTTGATGGCCAACAGCATGATTTCGTTGCTGGCGGTGGTCATACCGAGCGAGGTAAGATAGTAGCCGAGCAATCCTTCAATATGGCACCACGATTGCGGAAATTGCGCCAGAGAATATACTTTTTCAGCCTCGCGCAGTTGGGTTACGGCATCACGCAATGCCTGCAAATCGGTAGTGTATTTCCAAAAATCGAAATACAGCAAGGCCAAGTGATAAGCAATCAAACCATAGTCATACGGATAATTTTTATTAAGGTATTTTTGGGCGTTTTGATAAAATGAAATTGCCTCCCGTAAATACGGAGAACCGTCAATTTGCGCCTGTTTATAGGCCGTTTCATACAGCTGAGCCATATTGTTATAAATGCAACCGTAATAAATCGGCAGCCGCATGTATTGTTTGTTTTTAAGTGCACTGTCAAACAGATTACGGATAATTTCCATGTCATTTTCGCTCAGCGATTTTTGACTGTTGCACAAATAAATTTTGCCGAGCATATTCATAATATACGGCATAAATTCACGAGAAATTTCCTTTGGCGACGTATCTGCCGCCAACAGGCGGATAATGTCGGTCAACAGCTTATCTCGACTGTTCTTTTGGTCATTAGTTACCGGCGGTACGGCGGCGATGATAATGCCGCAAATCACTAACAGTAAAGATTCGGAAAATGTTTCCGGCGAAGTAAAGAAATTTAGCGGCACAAACAAACTGTCTAACAATGAAAAAGAAAGCCCGTTGCCGATGAGATATTGATCGGCAACCTGAAAATTAAGCCGGATTTTGGCGTTCTCTTCATAACCCCAAATTACAATATCGGAGTGCGTTGAATTCAAAATTTGGTTGCCGCGGTCGATAAAATCAAAAAAGTTGCGCCCCTGTAAATTCAAAAAACCTTTAGGGAAGGTTTCGGCAAAAAAGTGCACGTCAAACAGCGGATTTTTCTGCAATATATCGGCAAAGCGTCGACCGCAGTTTAAGTTGCACTTATCTTCAAATGCCACCACTGTAACCCGAAACAGAGATTGCGGTGTTTCTTTCTTGTCGGCAGATAAAAAGCGACGTATATTTTCCAAACAATTATTCAACGGCATCTTATTCTTTGTCCTTTTTATCGGGATTAAAAAAGTCTTTCATTTCCTGTACGTTTTGCTTTAAGTCAGCAACAAATTTGCGATTGATTTCGGCGAGCGTATGCGGTGTATTTTCCCGCCGACCGAGTGCACCGTCAAGCCAGAGTACAATCAGCAGAGCAATCAGCGGCAGAGAATACGGATTAACCGAAAACAGTTGAAACCATGATAAAAGCAACAGTACAATACCGATTTTCAAAATGGCGGAGCTTAAAGTTTGCAGTGTATGGCGTTGCGCCGCAAAAAAATAGTTGGAGTTTTCGCTAAGATTACCAAGATGAGTAACAACAAAGCGATTATACAGCGCCACCACCAATTCGGCCCAAAAAACAGTGGTCAAAATTACGCATGACGGGAAGCAAAACTCACCCAAATTCATCAATAACAAAGAGCAGACCAAATAGCTCATGGCAACGCACGCACCGTCATCCAAATCTATTACCACATTAAAATAGTTCATACTCAAATAAGCCGCCGAAATACCGATCAGAATCGCCGCACAAACGGCAATATAAAACGGCGAAGCGCCGATCAGCGCCAACATAATCAAGCCGCCTAAAATAATGATATGCGGCAAAATAAAAGTATGCGGCAAAATGTTCATAATACGGGTGCAAAAACAGAATATCAGCGCCCAAACAAATACCCCGAGCCTTACCCACACCGGCGCGTAAGGGAAGACATTACCGACTCCGAGCGGTTGTAACCATACGGTAATACCTACGGCTATAGCCGTTATCGCATAAATAACTTTGAGTGAAAACATCAGCGTTGACGCATAAATCAAAGCGGCAAAAATCAGCGGAGTAAATATTCGCAACAATGAAATCGGTTCAACAAAATCTTCAGTATCTACCGCAAAATATGCCACCACGGCACACGTTGCATACAACCCGAAAATATACGGAAATACCAACATTGACGGTTTGAACTCAAGCGTTTGATTATACTTATTCAGAACCGGTTTATATATAAAATACATCGCCAAAAAGCCGAAGAGCGCAAAAACGACAATGTTTAACAGCATATATCCCATATTTTTCTCCTTAGTTTGAGAATAAGTATACGGATAAATTGTTAAATTATTCTTTGCATTTTGCAAATAAAAAATGAGTCCATACCGTTTTGCAAATATGGTAAAGTGCGTACGGTTCCGTCAGGTAAAATCGGCGATTCCGACCATTGTCCGTATGGCGAAATTTCCGGCATCGTAACCGGCAACAACTTAAATTGCGGATTGTTTTGTAAAAAACTCTCGATTTGTTGTTCGCCTTCTTGTTTGCTGATTGAACACACGCTGTAAACCAAAATGCCGCCGATTTTCAAAATATCTGCGCATGATTTAAGCAATTTTTTTTGCAAAGTTGCCTGTTCGGCGATATCTTGCAGGGTTTTAATATGCAACACTTCGGGGTGCCGTCTGAAGGTTCCGGTGGCCGAACACGGAGCATCTAACAAAACAGCATCAAATTGCTCGGGTGCCTGTTGCAAATATTCAAGCGCGTCAATCGCCTGTGTTTTTACATTGTCGAATCCGAGCCGGCACATATTTTGTTTTAAGGTTTCAAGGCGCGATTCCGAAATATCAAGGGCGGTAACCTTAGCGCCTTTTGCCGCTAACTGTGCGGTTTTTCCTCCCGGTGCGGCGCATAAATCGATAACTTTTTTGCCGGCAATATCCCCCATTAGCGCCACCGGTAAAGCCGCCGCCGCATCCTGCACCCACCATGCTCCGGCACTATATTCCGGAATTTGGTGAATTTTCGGGGCATTCCACAGCCGCAAACTGCCGTTGGGCAGCAGTTCGGCATCAAGCTTTTCGGCCCATGCCGGAGGATTTTGCTTAACCGTAAGATCCAGCGCCGGAAATTTAAATATACTCCCGGCGGTCAGCCGGATTTGTTCCGGTGTATAACCGCTTAAAATTTCCACAAACGAATCGGGTAGGGGACTGATTGCTTCGGCTTTTTTGCGCAGCTCGTCTTTCGCGGTTAAAACTTTGCGCAAAACCGCATTGGCCAATCCGCCTAAAAACTTATCACAGGAGTTGCGAATATTTTTAACGGTCTCGTTGATTACGGCATACTCGGCTGTTTCCATATATAAAATTTCGGCAATTGCGCCCCACAGCAAATATTCCGCCAAGCGATGTTTGTGCGGGATTTTCTTGTTCAAATAACCGCTTAAAATCTGCTTTAAGGCGGTCAGACGGCGCAACACTGTTAAAATCAGCATATTGCAGAAGGCCAAGTCTTTTTCGGGAATTTGTTTTTTCAAATCTCCGAAAAAGACTTTTTCTTCCAATATTTTTTGAATGATTTTAGCGCTGCCGAGCCGCGGATTCGTCATCTTAATTCTTCTTAAATTTAAATTCCGTAATGGTTTGAATCAGCACATACATCAACGGAATCAACAGCAAGCCTGCTGCCGTACCGATAATCATGCCCGAGAATACCGGAACGCCCACAGCAACACGGCTGCCTGCCGATGCTCCGCTGGCCCATACCAACGGTGCCACACCCAAAATAAAGGTCATCGCAGTCATCAGCACGGCGCGGAAACGTTCGCGAGTGCCGTATAACGCAGCCTTCAAAATCGGAGTACCGGAATTATGGGAATCGCGCGCAAATTCCACAATAAGAATGGCGTTTTTAGCGGCCAAACCGACCAGCAAAACCAAACCTAATTGCGCATAAATACTGAGCGGCAATTTTGTTACAAACAAACCGAGAAGCGCACCGAGCGTCGCCGCAGTAACCGACAGCATAACCGCCAACGGAATCATCCAGCTTTCGTATTGCGCCACCATGAACAGATAGGCAAACAGGCAGGCAAAGGCAATAATAAAGTAAATTTGCCCTTGGTTTTCTTTTTCTTGCAAGCTGGCACCCGACCAAGCATAGGTATAGCCCTTAGGCAATGTGCGCACGGCTAAATCTTCAAGCGCCTGCATGGCCTCGCCCGAGCTGAAACCGTCGGCCGTCATAGCATTAATAGTCGCACTCGGATATTGGTTATATCGGTTAATACCGCGCGGCAATAACACCGTTTTAATATTAATCAAACTGCCTAAAGGCACCATTTGCCCTTTGCTCGAGTGTACATAAATATTATCCAGACTGCTCAAATCTTTACGATATTTCCAGTCTGCCTGAATTTTCACCTTATTGACCTGCGTTCCGATGTTAATATCGTTGATATAGTTAGAGCCGATGTAGGTCTGCAGTGATGAATAAATAGAACCGATCGCCACGCCCAGCGATTCTGCTTTTTCACGGTCAATCTCGATATAAGCGTGCGGAGTTTGCGCATTAAAGGTGGAATACGCCAACATAATCTGCGGCAATCTCATCGCCTGCATCGTAAAGCTGTTGACAACACTTTCCAACTCGTTCATATCGGTCGATTCCATGGATTGAATCTTAAAGTCCATAGCGTTGGTCGAACCTAACCCCGGAATAGCGGGCATTTCAAACAATTGTACTTTGGCCTCGGAAAAACCTCCGACAATTGCCGCCAAACGGTTTTTGATATTGGTTGAATATTGGTCTTTACGCTTACGTTCTTCCCAATTTTTCAGCGCCAACACACCAAATCCTACGTTTTCGCCTTGCCCCGCCATAATACTGAAGCCTTCAAGACCGATTACCGATTTTACATCCGGCTCGGTCTGTACCGCTGCCAAAATTTTATCGTTTACCGCTTTGGTACGAACACTTGAAGCACCTTCCGGCAACTGAACATTGACCATGATAACACCCTGATCCTCGTCCGGCAAAAATGAGGTAGCCGTCATTTTGAAAAACGCACCTATCAGCAAGCATAAAATACCCAAAATAAAGACAATGATGCTGATTTTGCGGCCGATATAACCGATTACCACCAAATATTTTTGGGTTGAATTTGCAATAAAGCGGTTGAACCAGCCGAGCCATCCGGTTTTTTTGATTTCAAACGGGCGCAGAAAAGTGGCCGACAGGGCCGGCGACAAAGTCAACGCGTTGACCGCCGAAAAGGTCACGGCAAAGCTGATGGTAATGGCAAATTGCTGATAAATCTTACCGGTAATACCGCCCATAAACGCAATCGGCACAAAAATCGCGAGCAAAACCAAGGTGGTGGCAACCACCGCCGACGATACTTGTTCCATAGCTTTTGTAGCCGCTTGTTTGGAAGTTAAATTTTCCGATTGCATCAAATACAGCGTACGCTCAACCACCACAATGGCATCGTCCACCACCAAACCGATGGCCAACACCAAGCCGAACAGGGTTAAAATATTGAGGTTGAAGCCGAGCGCTTTCATGATGGCAAACGTTGCCAAAATAGAAACCGGAATGGCTATTGACGGCACCAAGGTCGCACGCCAGTCTTGCAAGAAAATATAGCACACCAAGACCACCAAACCGAAGGTTAAAAACAATGTGAAAAACACTTCTTCAATTGAGGCAATAATAAAATCGGTGGTGTCAACGAATATTTCAACATCCAAATCTTCCGGATAAAACCGCTCCAATTTTTTAAGCTCGGCCTTAACCGCCTTCATGGCATTAACGGCGTTGGCACCTGATGATTTATTAATCAAAATCGCCACTGCCGGTTTGCCGTCTACACGCGAGTTAAACAGATAGTTTTCCGAACCCAATTCCACGCGGGCAATATCTTTAAGCCGCACCAAACCGCCTTCTTCGGCAGTACGAACAATAATGTTTTCAAAATCCTTCGGATCATTCAGACGGCCTTTGGTTTCAAGCGAATAAACCAAAACCTGGTGTCCGTCACCCGGAGCCGAACCGACCGAACCCAGCGACGGTTGCACGTTTTGGCTCTGAATAGCCGATTTAATTGTAGCTATCGGAATATTTAAGGCGGTTACCTTATCGGCGTCAATCCATACGCGCATTGAGGTAGCGGCACCCATAATATTCACTTCGCCCACACCGTAAGCACGGCTTAAGGCTATTTTGATGTTGTTTTCTACATAGTTATTAAGAAAGTTGCTGTCGTAGGTACCGTTAGGCGAGGTAATTTGCAAAAACGCCAAAATATCGGACGAACGGCGACGCACCGTTACACCCATGCTTTGAACTTCTTGCGGCAAAGTGCTGATTACCTGTTGAATGCGGTTTTGTACCTTAACCTGATCCAAGTCCGGATCGGTTCCGGTTTCAAACGCAATAGAAAGCTGATATGCGCCCGAATTATAAGAACTGGACGACATATACAGCATATCTTCAATACCGTTAATCGCTTTTTCAAGCGGAATACCAACATTGTTGGCCACCGTTTCGGCACTGGCTCCCGGATAGTTGGTAGAAACCATAATTTCCGGAGGAGCAATTTCCGGATACATGCCGATCGGCATGGAAAATACCGAAACAAAACCGGCCAATGCCATAACAATCGCAATTACTACGGCAAAACGCGGTCTTTCAATAAAAAACTTTGAAAACATTTTCTCTTACCTTTCTGCCTATTGTTCTAAGACGCCGATTTTGATTTGTGAGTTGTTTTGGATTTTAATGTTGCCCTGCACCACAATCATATCGCCTTCGCTAAGACCGCTTGTAATTGCCTGTTCCGAATCATTAACCGTATTGCCCAACACCACGCGACGTTGTTCGGCCACACCGTGTAAGTCATTTCCCTGGCTTTTTTCCGCATCAACGCGTGCCACATAAACAAAGGCGCCGTCTTTATCATAGTTGATGGCGGTTTGCGGAATCGTAATCGCATACTGCGGTTTGTTATCGGAAATCGCCGATTGCACGTAGTTGCCCGGAATCAATGCACTTGATTCGTTACCCACATCGGCATAAACCGACAGAGTTGCCGTGTTGGGATTAACGGCATTGTCTAAAAACGTATCAACCACTTTTTCGGTAACAATATCACCGTTGGCCAATGTTATGCGCGCCGTTAAATCATCTTTGTTGTAGTGCTGTTTTTTAAGGGTGGCGTATTCTTTATCCGTCATCGAAAAACTGATGCGCACCGGATTTACCTGTACGATTTTAGCCAACACCACTTGTGAGGCTACCACATAGTTACCTTTGGTTATGAGTGCTTTACCGATTTTTCCGCTGATTGGGGCACGCACTTGAGTGTTATCCAAATCAATGGTGGCTACGTCCAAATTGGCTTTTGCTTCTTCTACTGCCGCTTTAGCCTGTAAATATGCACTCTCGGACGAATCAAAGGTTGCTTTGGAGGCAAACTTTTCATCGCTCAGTTTAACCTGGCGGTTATAATCGCGCTCAGCCTTTACCAAATTGGCCTGCGCGGCATCCAGACGAGCTTGTGCCAAATCAAATGCCGCCTGATATTTTGACGGGTCGATTTCCAACAAAACGTCGCCCTCTTTAACTAAACTTCCTTCTTTGAACAAAATATTTTCAACCGTTCCAGTGACCTGTGACAGCAAGTTAACTTCATTGATGGCTTCAATGTACGAAATTTTGTTGTTAAACGATGAAATATCCTTGTTTTGCGCCTTTTGCGCCAAAATATAAACTTCGCCCATGCCATACATTCCCATGCCTCCGGACGGAGATAAACGTCCTTTCAAATACCAACCGACGGAAATCAGCAACAGGCCGATTAAGAGTCTTTTTGCAATAAACATTAAATCAGGATATTTTATTTTCATTGTTTTGCACCTTCTGTTTTTATACTGTTAAAAATTAAATTGAATCCGGTTGTAACCGCCATATCGAAATCATGCGTCAGTCGCCGTGTAAACGCCGCTTCCAGCAGGCCGCCGTAAAGTGTCATCAAAATCTCGCCTATCATGGCAATATCCACATCGGCCTTGATTTTATTTTCTTTTTGCAAGGTATTTAATGCGTCGAGAAACAGTTGTTGCGTAACTTGTTTGGTTTGTTCGACAGACGGCTGAATCTTGCTGATAATCGCCTCACTCCATTCCATTTGGCAGGTTACGAAAAACAAAAACTTATAAAAAAGAGCATCTTCGCGGATTTGCTTGTTAATAAAAAGTTGCATCTTGATAATGCGCTCAAAACTGACAACCGGATTCTGCTCCAAAAAATTGTGCAATAAAAGCATATAGCGTTCAGCAAAGTCATTAATCAGTGCCGCAACAATATCCGGTTTGTTTCTGAAGTACCAATAAACCGCACCTTTGGTTAAATTAATCCGTTTGGCAATCTCGTCAAAAGTGGTTTTTGAATAGCCCTTTTCATAAAAGATATCCATGGCAGAAGCTAATATGGATAATCTTGTTTGCTCGGCATCTTCTTTTGTTCTTCGCATAGTCCTACCTTGAAAATTATTTATACTCTACAGTATGTATAAAGATAAAATTCAGAAATGCAACATTTTTTTTATACTTTCGAGTATGTATATTTATTTTTGCCTTGCCCATGCCGGAATATTGACGTTTGACGGGCGCTGTTGCGTTTGTACCGGTGCCTTTTGCTTGGGATAAGTCACAACCAATGTATCATCGGTGACTGAATCACCCGCGTCAATGCGCTTTTCTAACGGTGTGATGCTCTTGCCGACCTCTTCTCCGCCGTCTCCTTCCGGATTCGTAACAATACCGTTGCTTTGCGGTGGAAGTTTATGCAACGCATCATGCGCTACCGTCATTAAATTTTTCATGGTTTCGGTTTTTTCCTTATTCAGCATCAACAAACATTGTTCAATAGCCGGTGCTTTATCGCCGTAAGCGTGTTTATATGCCCATGTTGCCAACGAGCAAAACCGGTTGCGATAGGCAATCCAGCTGTCATACATATCGCGATAGTTGCCCTGTTGCAGGCTCGGCCCGTTATTCCATTTGCCGACAAACTTGTCCTCTATGAATTTTTTATACATTTCTTTAACCGCTTTGGACGAGCGAGCCAATTCTTTGTTAAGACAAACGTTTTCGGTCTCTTTGCCGAGGCAGGTTTGATATTCGTCGTCATGCTCGGCTATATCCAAAAAGTGAAAATCCTCACGCTTATCCGGTACTTTGTTTTGCATCAGCTGCAAAATACTGTTCAGATGAGCATGGTGATGGAGCATGTAGTATAAATTACACGAATAGCGCTCGTCAATGCGTTGTTTGAAACGCTTGCTGGCCTGATACGAGAGCAAACACAACCGGTTGCGAAAAGCGGTCCAGCTTTCATACATATCACGTAACATTTGCGTATTTTCTTCCGGTTGAGGGTGCCAGCCTAAAATAATCGGATTACCCAAAATTTCACGATATTCGCGCTTAACCGCATCAAGCGTACGCAGAGTTTCTTCATGGGTGCATTTGTTCCAGTTGGTTGAAACTTTGGTACAACGCTTAAATTCATCGTCGTCACCATACATCGGGAGATGAGCCGCAACCTGTTTTATCCCGAAGATAATTCCCAATAATGTTACCGTAAAAAATACATATTTGTTCATCTGAACCTCACTCATAACTTTGGCAACAGGATAGCATAAAAAAGGTAAAAATACAATTAAACCGGCAAGATATCCGCAAAAGACAAACCTTGTCGCAAAATCTTTTCCGCCT
>JBGUGE010000050.1:0-2001 GCA_045111335.1 Alphaproteobacteria bacterium
GTCATGATTCGTTAATAAATAATCGTGATAAAAATCCTTTAGTGTTTTATCAAGCATATAAAGGTATAGCCAATATTTTGCAGCAAAAAGGTTTGTTTGATAAGTATAAGAGAACATTTTTAAATGCTTTTTTATCAACTGCGTTCTGGACGGTTAAACGTACGGATAAAATGAAGAATACTGTTAAAGAATTTATTATAAACACAATACTTCCGGAGTTTAAGGTTAATGAAAATATCTCGTTGTTGGTTGACTCAATTAAAATAAATTTGTCGCGCTTATATCAGCCGGAAATAATAGTATCGTTGACGTCGTTTCCGGCGCGGATAGAGGCGGTAGCGCAAACAATATCGACATTGTTGGATCAGTCGGTTAAGGCGGATAGGGTGATATTGTGGCTGGCACCGGAACAATTTCCGAATCGAGAGCAAGATTTGCCGGAAAGTTTGCTGAATTTATGCAACAAGGGTTTGACAATAGACTGGTATCACGATATCAGAAGCTATAAAAAACTGATACCGACCTTAAAGCAATATCCGGAAGCGATAATAGTAACGGCCGATGATGATAATTTATACGGCAAAGATTGGCTGAAAAAGCTGTATAAGAGTTATTTGCAATATCCGCGAGACATTCAGTGTCATCGTGTTACCAAATTTTATTATGACCAAGGTTTCAGAACAATATCCGGCGGCCGCGACTATCATAAAGGTGCAAACTATTTGAACAAATTGGTAGGTTTGGGAGGCGTGTTATATCCGCCGCATTGTTTCTACAAAGACATCTTAAACGAAGATTTGATAAAAGAATTGGCTCCGACCAATGATGATCAGTGGTTTTGGCTGCAGGCGGCAATGAATAATGTTAAAGTTCGGGTAGTGGAAAATCCGGATATAGCGGCCCATTATGTTCCGGGGACGCAGGAATTCGGTCTGACCAACATTAACGATAGGGGTAAGAAGCTGTTTTGGAAAGATTTTAATCGGATAATGGCGCATTATCCGCAGCTTGAAAAGAAGCTGGTTGCCGAGGGTAAAAAATATAAAGAAAAAGGTCGTCATCTGGCGCCGTATCAAAAAGATTTGACGGCGTGGTATGAGAGACTCCGCTGCTGTTTGTTAAATTTGGAGAATCCGCAGACATTTAATGAAAAGATACAGTGGCTTAAATTGTATGATTCGACGCCGATAAAGACCCAGCTTGCAGATAAATATTTGGTAAGGGACTGGGTAGAAGAAAAGATAGGCAAAAAATATTTGATACCGCTGTTGGGGGTTTATGATAGTTTTGAAGAAATAGATTTTGCCGCATTGCCGAAAAGTTTTGTGATTAAGTGCAATCACGGCTGTGCGTATAACATTATAGTAAAAGATAAGTCGCAGCTTAATATGTCAGAGGTAAAAGCAAATTTAGACAAGTGGATGAAAGATAATTTTGCTTATCGAACCTATGAATTGCAATACCGGGATATAGAACCGAAAATAATCATAGAGCAGTTTATAGCAAACGAGCATACGGAAGAATTAAATGATTATAAGTTTTATTGCTTTGGCGGTAAAGTAAAATACATTCAAGTAATATCGGACAGAGAAGAACACGGTCATAAAGTATCGTTTTATGATAAGAACTGGCACAAGCAAAAATGGTGGGATAACGTTTTTTATGAGGGCGAAGTAGAGCGTCCGCAAAAGCTACAAGAAATGCTGGACTTGGCGAAAAAGCTGTGTAAAGGATTTAGTTTTGTGCGGGTTGATTTGTACCATTTGGATACGGGCGAGATATATTTTGGGGAAATGACGTTTACTCCGGGCTCGGGTATGATGCGTTGGAGTGATGAAAAGGTAAACAAGCGTTTGGGCAAGATGATAAAATTGCCGAACCGTGCCTACAATATGGATACTTGCAGATATTATAAACTGCCGTATCAAAATATGTTGTTGCGTCCGTATTATTTGTGGCTGAAACCGCTTCTCAACAAAAAGAAAGAGATGGCGGCAACAG
>JBGUGE010000051.1:0-6527 GCA_045111335.1 Alphaproteobacteria bacterium
AAATAAAATGGATAATCATATAAATTTCAAAGAGGCATGGGACGAGGGCTATCAGGAATATCGCGATTATGCGCGTCAAGAGTTGCAAAACGGATATCAGCGCCATATAAAAAATCCGGCAAGTTTAATTTTGCCGGATTTTGCTATAGTTGCTTTCTGAATATTACAGAAAATAATTACGCAGATAATCGGCCAAGTCGGCGGTATTCACCCGGATTTGCTCCATGGTATCGCGGTCGCGAATGGTTACGCTTTCCGGCTGTTGTTCAATCGTTTCAAAATCGACGGTTAAGCACAGCGGAGTGCCGACTTCGTCATGACGGCGATAGGCCTTACCGATGTTGCCGGTGTTTTCAAGCGCCACGCGGCCGATACCGAGTTTCATCAGGTTCTTTTTTAATTCGTGGCATTTGGCCATGATCTGTTCGTTGTTTTTCTTCAGCGGAATAATCGCTACCTTAATCGGTGCCAAGTGCTTTTTGAGCTTCAGAACCGTACGCATATTACCGTTGCCCAAATCTTCTTCTTCATAAGCCTCGGTTAAAATTGCCAACATACCGCGGTCAATACCCATTGACGGCTCGACCACAAACGGAATAATCCACTTGCCGTTTTCGTCCTGGATGCACAATTTGGTGGTGGATTCTTTGTTTTCGTGCACATGAGCTTCAAGCTCAAATTCTTCCTGATTCTTTGTGTGGTTACCCAAGTCGTAGTCGCGACGGTTGGCAATACCCTCCAACTCCTCCATGCCGTGCGGGAATTGATATTCTATATCGTAGCAAGCTTTGGCATAGTGAGCCAAGTCGTCCTTCGGCGTGGTATAAATATGGATATGCTCCTCTTTCAAGCCTTGTTGTTTCCACCACTCGACACGAGCCTCTTTCCATTTTTCGTGCCATTCGACGTCGGTTCCCGGATATACAAAATATTCCAATTCCGCCTGCTCAAATTCGCGTACGCGGAAAATAAAGTTGCGCGGGGTGATTTCGTTGCGGAAAGTTTTGCCGATTTGGGCAATACCGAATGGCAACTTGCGCGAGGTCGAATCAACAACATTTTTGAACTGAGTGAAAATTGCCTGAGCGGTTTCCGGACGCAGATAAGCGATGTTTTCATCATTTTCCACAGGTCCGACCTGCGTTTTGAACATCAGGTTGAACGGGCGCGGTTCGGTTAAATCGGTGGAGCCGCAAACCGGACATTTGCCGCCGATTTGGTCGGCGCGAAAACGTCCCTTGCACTTTTTGCAATCCACCATCGGATCGGAAAAAGTATCTTCATGGCCGGAATAATGCAACACTTTGCGATTGGTTAAAATGGCTGAATCCAAACCTTCAACGTCATCACGCTCATACACCATGGCGCGCCACCATGCGGCCTTCAGGTTGTTTTTGAGTTCAACGCCGAGCGGACCGTAGTCATAAATGCCTTGCATACCGCCGTATATATCGGCATTCTGAAAGATAAAACCGCGGCGTTTGCATAAAGACACCAATTGTTCCATAGTTTTTGCGACCATTTTTTTGTTCCTTTTTTATGTTGTTGACTAATTATTAATGTGTTTGTTGTATATTATTTAATAATAAAATGCAAGAGGGAATAATATGAAACGAACAAAAGTTGCGTTGGTGTACGATTTTGATGAAACGTTAAGTACCACATATATGCAGGATTATCTGCTGATTCCGGAGCTCGGTATGAAACCGGCCGATTTTTGGCGTGCGGCTAATGCATGGTCAGCGCAAAACGGGGTGGACCAGGTTACCGGCAGCATGTATTATTTTACCAAAGTTGCCAAAGAGCGCGGATTTAATCTGACAAAAGAAAATTTAGCGTATTGCGGTGCGTTGATTGTGTTTTTTAAGGGTGTGGAAGAATGGTTTGAGCGTATTAATCGCTATGGTCGTTTCTTGGATTTGGATATCGAACACTATATCATCTCATCGGGATATGAAGAAATTATTGAAGGTTGCGATATCAGAAAGTTTTTCAAAGATGTTTACGGTTGCGCTTTCGCCTATGGCGAAGACGGCAAGGCGGTGTGGCCGGCTCGAGTGGTAAATTATGCCGGTAAGGTGCAATATTTGGCTAAAATCAATAAAGGGCTCGGCAAATTTGATGATAAAATCGTCAACGAATATATGCCGGATGAAGAACGTCGCATTCCGTATTCGCGTATCATTTATTTTGGCGACGGAATGACCGATATCCCGTCGATGAAAATGGTGAAAAATCACAGCGGTACGGCGATTGCCGTGTATAAACCGCACAGTCGTCATAAGGCTAAGGCTATCAAATTGTTGCAAGATAATCGGGTAAATTTTGCACTGCCGGCGGACTATCGCGAAGGGAGGGAAATCGATACGGTGATTAAAACAATCTTGAACAAAATTGCCACCGAACGCGATTTGGAAATCTTAAAGAAAAAAGAAGATAAGAAAAAGAAAAAGGCGTAAATTACGCCTTTTTTTAAGCTTTTTCGGCGGCGAGTTTGCAATAATGCCGAAAATAAAAGTATTCCGATATACTGATCAGCCCGTAAATCACCACATAAGTGCCGGCGGTTAAAACCAACGCCCATTCACCGAATTGTTGCGAGGTCAGAATAAAATACGCTAAAACCACTCCGACGACACCGCTCGATAGTGACCATCCCCACGGCATATCGATTTTATAGGCCTCAAAACCTGAAGCAATCTGTATGACTCCCGAAGCCAAAATCCACAGTGCAAAAAATATCGGCAACGTTTCTGCCGTCAGACTGAGATTGGTCATAAAAATTAATCCCATAAATACGTCGAACAGGCCGATAACCATATACCAACCCGAATATTCGGTAAGCGCAAACGTAATGTAACCGCAGCCGAGCATAAACAGCATTAAGCCCAAATAAAAGGCCATTCCCAACAGCGATGCGGCCGGATGCGCCCATATCACAATACCAAAAATCAACATAATCAAACCGGCAACCAAGTGCCAAATACTGCATCTTTTATCCTGTTTCATAATTCCTCCTTTGTTTTTCATAAATGAAATAAGCACGCCGCAGAGGATTTTCAAGATATTACGGCGGTCGGAAATCGGTAAAATGTAACAAAAATTTAACGCAATTATGCTTGAAAATTATGCGATATCGGAGTACACTGAAAACAGCAACAGTAACTATTCAAACAAAGAGAATTATCCATGGCTGCGGAACATTCGGAAGTGCCTGATTTTGCAAATGTCGATGAATTCAAAACGTGGGTGCACGGTTTGGATGAAAACGCTATTCAAAAATGGACCACCGAAGAATGGGTGGATATGTATCATAAAATAGACCAATTTCGTTCTTTTTACGGCAGCGGCAGCGAAATGGTTAAAAATTGTCCGGAAGAATTTATTAAACTATACAGAAATTATCGGTTTGAGCCGGAGCAATTGAAGTTTATCGAAGGATTGGCGTATAAGGCCGGAGAACAGCTGGCAACCGAAGATATTGATGCCGCCAGGTTAGCGTTTAAAACACAAAAATATTATCCGGTTGAGGTGCCGGACTTTGAGCATATCGATGATTTCAAAGCGTGGGTGGCCGGTTTGGATGAACGGCAAATTCAGAGATGGAAAGCTGATGATTGGTACGCCGTGTATGAAAAAGTTGATGATGTTCGCGCCTGGCCGGATTGGAAATATGAACAAAAGCTGCGAGCAGAAGGGGTTGCCGATGAATTTATTAAAGAAGCCAAGGCGCTGACCGAAGGAGATAAAGTAGTATATTTTAATCAAAAGTGCTTTGATTATTCGTGTAAAGATGAGCTGGATAAGCTGTTCAAAAACAGTACTCTCAAGCCTAAGGAAATGGATTGCGTTAAGCGATTGATGCAGAGGAATACCGTGTGTGCGAGTGCCAATGATTTGGAGGAATTGGCAACTTATATGTATGACCGAAAAGTTCTGGTCAAGGGGATGACGGAAACAGTTGAAAATATTACGGCAAACACCACCGAATACTTGCCGGAACAACGTTTGAACGTAAATTGTGAAATAAATGAAGATATAGGCGCTTCTCGCGGTGATGCCAATGTAAGAACGAAGGGTAAGGCCACAATAAGGATGAATACGGCATCGGTTGCCGATAATTCTATCGGCACGGCGGCTCACGAAGCCGCGCATGTGCATTTTCAGGTAGGTAATCACGGGCAAATTGAATTGTTGCAGAAAGGGATAATGGCGCATCCGGAATTAGGGAAAGATTTTGCCGCTTTAATGATGTATAACCACGAATTTTATATGCATCCGGATTATATCGATGATTATTGCCGCGCACAGGGCGGAGTCTTGCTGAAAGAGTATCAGCAAAACTTTAGGGGATACAGTCATGAACCGATAGAAAAATTCAGTCAGGTATACGGTTTGCAAACAGAACGCGCGTATCGCGAAGTCAGCGGCCAGATTTCCGAGAGAGCCGCAATGAGAATCAACGGAATTATCGATAAAACGCCGAAATTCGTGCAATATACGGAGAAAGGTATCGAGCTGACTTACAGAGCCGGAATGGATGAAAACTTCAGCGGCGAAAAACTGTTGAAACAAATCAAAGGCAAATTCAGAAATTCGGTGTTGGAAGATATGAATGTTATGCTTGATGAAGCTACCGGAGAAGTCAAAGTTACCGTGCCGAAAAGTTATGAAAAACAGCTGGCAAGAAAAAATCCTTTATCGATTAAACAGCAGATTGTAAATGCCGATAATAAGGTAAACAAAGCAATAGATGACGTAATCGAGTACGGTAGCAAACAGCTTAACAATTCCAAAGTCGGTAAGGCTTATAGCAAAGCCAAGCAGAGCGTAAGTAATTCCACCGTGGTAAAGAAAACCAAAGAAGTAACCAAATCAGCCACCCAAAAAGTCGGACAGAGCAAGACGGTGAAATCGGTTAAAAAAGTTGCGCAAAAAACAGGGCAGGCGGTGGCAAAGTCGACGGCCGGCAAGGCAGTGCAAAAAGCGGCTGCCAAAACCGTTGGCAGCGCTGCAGCCAAGGCAGTCGGTAAATCCGTGTTGAAAAAAGTTCCGATTATCGGTTTGGGTGTGGGAATGTATTATGCCCTTGAGAGGTTGACAAGCCTCGATTATACCGGAGCTGCTTTGGAGCTTGCTTCCGGTGCGGCCAGTACCTTGCCGGGATTGGGAACGGCGGCCAGCGTGGCGATTGATGTCGGAATTGCCGGTCGGGATGTTTATAACAGTTGTCAGGAAGAAGATGCCACCAAAAAACAGGTAAAACAAGATGTTGCAAAGGCCAGAGCTTATGCCGAACAGCAGCAACGGCAGGTAAGTAAGGCCGCCAAGCCGAAGACGGCTCAAAAACAGACCCCGGCACAAAAACAGGCTACGGCCGCCGAGATGAAAGCCAACGCTCAAAAGGCCAAACAAAAGGCTGCAACTCAGAACAAAACCCAGACCAATACCGCCAAGCCGAAAACAAATCAGCAGCAGCTTTTAGCAAAATCCGGCGGCCGGGAATAATATTTAAGCTTTCAGTGTAAAAAAACGATGCCGATATCAGATACCGGCATCGTTTGTTAATCATCAATACAACATCAGCGCGAACGACGACGTTTAGCCGTAGACATGGCGATAACGTTGTTCTTTTGTTGCTCATCTTCCATTTCGCAAAGTTTTTGAATGACTTGGCGCGAAGTGGTGAGCAATTTGCCGTTTTCATCACGAAGATTCAGCTTTGTGGCAATGGTTCGCGGTGCCATCATCGCCTTAGCCAAAACCTTGGAGGCATCCGGTCCGAATTGTTTGGTTAAGGCATCCATGGTTTTATCGATATCAACCTGTTTGTTCTTGCCGTTAATAGTGTTCAGATTACCCAACATGGACAGCATTTTGTTTTTATCTCGGGTTGAAACGTTGCCATTATCGGTTCTGGCCGTAGTCGACTTTGCCTCTGCCGGTTTCGGCTGTGCCGCCGGTTGTTGCGCCCTCGGCTGTGTCGTAGGTTGTTGCGCCCTCGGCTGTGTCGTAGGTTCAGACGATTTTTGTGACTGTTGCGGCGCATTTGTCTTTGGCTGTTCAGGTTTGGTGGCGGTTTGAGTGGCCTGACGGCTCGGTTGAGGAGAGTCCGAACGAACCTGTTCCTCAATAAAACGCTGGATTTCTCCATAGAAATAGCCGGTATAATGTATTCCGTCACCGCCTCCGTATACCTTGGAGTTGGAATGCTTCAACACATAAGAATGGGTGTCGATTACCTTAACATCGGACGAAAGGCGCTCTTGCATAGCCCTGTTAAATTCGGCGATTTTGCGATTAAGCGCTTCGTTATTCGGGCAATTCGGGCCGCACGGATTAACCGTGGTAAAGCAAACTTTTTTACCCTGAGCTTCCATTTCGGCAGCTAACTTATTGATTTTATCAGCATATTGCTCTGCCAATTTTTCCGGAGAAGCACCGCCGTACAAATCATTAAAACCAAGGTTAATAACGACGCTGTCGCAATTTTGTGCCCGTTGGCTGATGGTGCTCATATTTTTTTC
>JBGUGE010000052.1:0-4004 GCA_045111335.1 Alphaproteobacteria bacterium
CCTCTTTAACCTTTGCTTCCTTAAGGTGTGCATAAATGGTTTGTAACCCTTGTCCGTGATCGATAATCACCATATTGCCGGTATAAAAATAGTCTTTACCGCTCAAAATCACCTTACCGTCTCCCGCAGCCTTAACCGATGTTCCTTCCGGTGCGGCAATATCGGTGCCGGTATGCGGACTTTTCGGTGTTCCGTTAAAAATACGTTGATTACCGAAATGGCCGCTGACTCTGCCTTCTACCGGCAAAATAAAACCGTTGCGCCAAGCATCTCCGGCCTCATAATGTGTAACCGAACGCCCGACATCTTGCTGTTCACGTTTGATTTCAGCCAAATCTGCCGCCGCCGTCGGCGTTACCTTTGATTGAGCCACCCCGTTAATGCGTTGGATATCCCATGCAGTCGGCTCCACCTCAATTTTATAATGCGCAACATCGTCGGCATCCGGCACAACATCAAACTCCACCGTTGTCGGCGCATCGCGGTGCAAAGCCACCAAGGATATACCGTCATCCGCAGTCTGATAATTTTTTGCGCCCAAATTATTTTTTATTAAGATTTTTCGAGCGGAAGTATCTTTTATCAAAATCAGCTCGCCCTGTTTCAAATCGCCGCAAATTTCCAACGCCTGCGCACTTTGCGCGGCGAGAAAACTACAGATTATCAAACAAATCGCCTTGAATTGCACAACTTCTCTCCGTAATTCGGGCTTTCACTATTCCGTCGGCAAAACGAATATGCAAATTTTGCGAACTTTTGGCGGTATTCGTATCATATACCGTATGAAATTTGCTGTCGGATACCCACGCAAAACCGCGTTTCAAAACTGAATCGATTGAAACGGAATCCAGACGCAACGCCAAATTATTCAGATTTTCGCATTTCGTTTTAATGATGTTTTTAATATAAAAAGGTTTCAAATTCGTCAATTTTAAACAATTATTTTTATCTTTGAGCAAATTTTCAAAGGCTAACTTCAAGCGCTCACCTCTATCGTCGATTTTTTGCTGATTTTCAAGCACAATTTGGGTTAAAGACGGAATACCGCGCCCCAGCGCTTCAATATATTGCGTCAACTCGTTCAAACGGCGAAACATGGCGTTTTTGAGGCGCAAATCGGTGGTTAACAGCCCGCTGAAAATTTCATTTTTTACCGGCACTGCAAATTCGGCCGCACCGGTCGGCGTCGGTGCCCGCACATCGGCCGCATAATCAATCAGCATGGTATCGGTTTCATGCCCGACTGCCGAAATCAGCGGAATTTCCGAGTCATAAACCGCCCGCACCACAATCTCTTCATTGAACGGCCACAAATCTTCCAAACTGCCACCGCCGCGTGCCACAATTAAAACATCCGGCCGATTACCGGATTCGGGAGCCAATGCATTAAAACCGCGAATTGCCGCTGCAATCTGAGCGGCCGCACCCTCTCCCTGCACCAAGGTCGGCCACACAATTATCCGACACGGAAAGCGGTCGCGAATACGATGAATAATATCGCGTATAACGGCGCCGGTCGGGCTGGTTACCACGCCGATGGTTTGAGGCAGGTACGGAATTTTCTTTTTATGAGCGGCATCAAACAGGCCTTCCTGCGAAAACTGCCGCTTGCGCTCCTCCAGCAGTTTCAACAATGCACCCTGACCGGCAATCTCTAACTTTTCAATTATCAACTGATACGACGAACGACCGTTGAAAGTAGTAATTCTGCCGGTAGCTATAACCTCCAGCCCGTCTTCTATTTTGACGGCTAAGGTATTTGCCACGCCGCGCCAACATACTGCCGACAGCAATGAACTTTCATCTTTGAGCGATAAATACCAATGACCCGAATCCGCTCGTTTGGCTCCGAAAATCTCGCCTTTTACCCGCACGTTGGCAAACGAAGTTTCCACCAACTGCTTAATTGCAAAGGAAATTTCGCTGACCGTATATTCTGTTTTTTGTGCAAATAAATCTAACATAGGCACATCATAATCGGCTAAAATAAAGAATCAATCGCAATATGTGCTTAATCCCCAGACAAATACCTGCAAAAAAAGAGTGCTCGGGCAAAAAAGCACTCTTTTCAAAACATGTTATCGCAACCGATATATTAAAAACGATACAGCATACCGGCGGCCACTTCGGCATAATTATCCAAGCGCTCTGCGCCCACATACGAATAGCGTCCGATGACACGTGCCGACCAGTGCTCGTTCATATCGTATTGCATACCGCCGCCGACACGATAGCCTACACGCATAAAGCCATCATCCGGCAAACCTTTTTGGGTTACATCATAGAGAGCCATACCACCGGTTGCCACCAAACTGAACGGACTGCACATAAGCGGCATTTTGGCGTATAAATCCAAGGCATAAGCGGCAAAACGCTGCTTTACCGAATGAGTATCATAATAACTCTTATTTTTTACTTGCCACGACTGTTGATATGAAAATTCTGTGTATAAATTCTTATATATTTCCATACCCAAATCCGCCTTGGCAGAATTAAAATTACGTTTTAAATCGCCGGCCGTTCCGCCCAATTTTGCGCGTGAATATACGTATTCGGCTCCGACATACGGCTTTATTTCAGGCATACTGTTCGGCATTAATGCGTCGGCGTTGGCCGCAAACAACATAGCAACACCGGATAATAACAATACTTTTTTCATATTTTTTCTCCATTTATAAATGTTCAAAAATTTTGTTAATAGCAAAGTGTATATAACCGTGAAAAAGCAAATTTAAATAGTGGACAGTATAAAATTTCGCATTTATGATGGCAATAAGGAGAAAAAAATATGTTTGAATGCCCGTCATTTGAATGCTCAAATTGCCCGCGATTAGTGGAATTTCGTGCACAAAACAAAATTAAATTTCCGCAATATCACAACGCTCCGGTCGAATCGTTCGGCGATTTGGGGGCTGAGATTTTGGTGGTAGGATTAGCTCCGGGATTGAACGGTGCCAACCAAACCAATCGCCCGTTCACCAACGATTATGCCGGTGATATTCTTTATCCGGCACTCAAAAAATACGGCTTGGCGCATGGTAATTACGGCAAGGTGAAAAACGACGGCTTTGAGCTTGAGAATGTGCGGGTTTCCAACGCGGTGCGCTGTGTACCGCCGCAAAACAAAGTGACGGCCGATGAGATTGCGGCCTGCCGCCCGTTTTTGCAAGCGGAAATCGCCGCCATGCCGAAATTAAAGGTAATTCTCTCGCTGGGTTCGGTGTCGCACGGTGCGGTTTTGCAGGCGCTCGGCTATAAAAAATCGGCGTTCAAATTTGCCCACGGTGCCGAGCATCAACTCAATCGGCATAATATGGTGTTGCTTGATTCGTATCACACCTCGCGCTACAACATCAACACCAATGTTCTGACCGCCGAAATGTTCGATAAAATCATCGCCCGTTTGAAAGAGTTGATTTAATTGCAGATATAAAAAAACCGCCCCGAAGGGCGGAAGAAAATATTCAGATTATTTCTTTTCTTTTTCTTTCACATACACTGCGTGACGGCAGTGATATGTTGTGGCCTTTGTTTCGGCTGCGTTAACAGCCGCTTCAAGGTTGTCGAGCGGATTATCCCACTCTCCTTCGTCAAACGAGTTGACGAGAATGGCCTCTACTCGTGCCTCTCCCTCTTCGGTGAGGGTTTTGGTGATTTTGTATATTTTGTGTTCAAAATCACCGCGGTGGTGATTTGATTGAATCACATAATATCCGGCATGTACCGGAACCAAAGCATGCTCCCCATTGCTGAGTTGCCCACGACGACAAACGTAAACCGCTGTCGGCATGCTACCATCTGCTTTACAGATGATAGTTGCACACCCGGTATTACAACATCCCCCTCCTTGTTCCCAAAGGGAAACAAGACCGCTCTTTGTTAAAGATGCAGACCAAGAGGTTGCCACATTGTTGCTGTTGTTGTTCATATTTTCCATAATCTGACAAAGATTTTGGAACTTGGCGCAAAGCATATTTTCTTTAATTTTATCGTCAGACTGATAT
>JBGUGE010000053.1:0-9094 GCA_045111335.1 Alphaproteobacteria bacterium
GCGGTTCCGACGGTCAGCAAAACGATGCGGAGCAGAATGAGAATCAACAGCAAGGCGGTTCCGACGGTCAGCCAAGCGATGCGGAGCAGAATGAGGAGCAGCAACAACAGAGCGGCTCCGGCGGTCAGCAAAGCGATGCGGAACAGAATCAAGAGCAGCAACAACAGAGCGGCTCCGGCGGTCAACAAAGCGATGCGGAACAGAATGAGGAACAACAGCAAGGCGGTTCCGACGGTCAGCAAAGCGCGACAGAGCAGAATCAGTCGCAACAGCAAGGCGGTTCCGGCGGTCAGCAAAGCGCAACAGGGCAGAATCAGTCGCAACAGCAAGGCGGTTCCGGCGGTCAGCAAAGCGCAACAGGGCAGAATCAATCGCAACAGCAAGGCGGTTCCGACGGTCAGCAAAGCGCAACAGGGCAGAATCAATCGCAACAGCAAGGCGGTTCCGACGGTCAGCGAGATGCCAATTATCCGTCTTCTTTGCCTGAAAATACACAGCACACCAACGAATCTGAGGCCGTAAAAGCCGGTTCACCGATTAACAACCAAGATGAGGCGCTGAAAACAAATTCAGATATTGATGTGGATACATTACCGCCTTCGGAAAACCGCTTGTCTCAGGTGCAATCACGTTCAACGGATGAGGTCGGCAGACAAAACAATGTCGAGGATAATCCGGAAGATAAGGCAAAGGAAGAAATAAACAGTAATCAGGACACTTCTGATCCGGATAAAATAAAGGATACTATAAAAGAACAACCGGAAGATAAACAAAGTGATGCGAAGAATATATCAAAACAACATGATAGAATAGAGGGAAATCATGATGGCCGGCAAGATAATGAAACCAGAAAGACAGACCGACTGAGCGAGCTTTTGGGTACCAAACATCTGAATGAATCAACATCTAAAAACCCGCAAAAACATAATACCGCCAATTCGCCGCAATCGGGTAATGATCATCAGATAGCCGTGGATGAAGAAAATGGTCAGCGCGCGGACAGTTCTAAAGGCAGCGATAAACGGCAGTCTTCAACAAATTCCGATAACAAAACTCAAACCAGCGGGCATAAAACAAATAAAACCGACGATATTACCACCGGAAAAGAAAAGAAACTCGGAAAAACCGGGCATTCCAACAGTGTTTCCGATATGTTGGACAGTATGGATTTTCCTAAATCACGTGAAGACTCCGCAATCAGCCCGCAGGAGTTGCAAGAGCTGATTAAAGCATCTGAAAGCATTGATAATTTGGCGCTTGAAGATTATCAGGATAAAACGGAAGGAGCCACCCCGCAGGAGCAAACTACGGAAGACTATGAAGAAACCGATGATAATTGGGGCGAACCTAATCAAGGCGCTTATCACACGCGACCGACTTTGATTTCACGTGAGGGTATGCAACAATCTTCAGGAGAAGATGCCCGTTTTTATGCCAAAGGTAACTTGAATTCCTATGAAAAAATTATAGCAGAACATCAAGTCACCATTTTTAAGGTTCGACAATTATTGAAAAAAATTATTGAACAACAAAAAATGGAACAAGCCAAAAAAAGTATTTCGCATAAAAAAGAAGACAAAATGGAGTTATTGCCGACTCAGGGAGCCGGCAGGTTATCTATTCGGCATCAGATAGATTTAATGAAGAAGAAACAATTACACGATCCTTCTTTATCAATTAAAGATTTTGAAAGGTTTAAAAATCAAAAGCAAAAGCCGAAAATAATTTCTTCGCAAGATATGGATGTGCCATCCGTTGATGTCGGTCTTTTAATAGACGGTTCCGGTTCAATGAACGGATCTCCGTTTGAAACAGCCTTGACAATCGGGTGTATTTTGTTTGAAGCTACGCGCAAAATTCCTGAAATCAATATATACATTTATATGATGGGCCATCCTCGTCCGTTAGCTATCGGATTGCCTGAAAACAGTCAGGAAGAAATTGCCTGTAATTTAGACAGCGTACGCAGAGGACAAGGTGGAGATAATGACCATTTAACGCCGGCTGTTGAGCGTTTCTTAAGAGATGTTGCCGAGCGCAAGGCCAAAGATCCTAAAAACAGAAGCGGATTTCAACATATTTTCTCAATCACTGACGGAGGTAACTGTGACTACGGCCGTCGTGATGTTAACGGAATATTATCCACATTATTGGATAATAACCCGTATATGACGTTTGACAGTTTCTTTATAGATAGCGGCGGAGCCAATTATACTAAAGGTTTTATACTGGAAAAGCGGAGAGAAGGATGTAACCGAATAGGTTTTGTTGATAAAATTTACGATATGAGCCAAATGCCGCAGAAAGTTTGTGAAATGCTGACTCAGCGTATGAAGCATTCAAAACTGGATAAGGCATCAACAAACAGCTTGTTGGCAAAAATTATAAAAGATTCTTTGAGCAAGATTTTGTAGGGAGAAGTAAAAATGTCTTTATATAAACTTCATTATCACGAATTAGGAACCCCGAAATATCCGATACCGGTTTTGCGGGATGGAAAAGTTTGTTTTTTGGCTTCAGAAGAAACAAAAATCACCATACCTACATATCGTAAAGATTCAACCGACGAAATTTACGGACGTTTAATGCGTGAGTGTGTGCCGGATATCGGAATGTTGCCGATTTTTGAAGAGATGTTGTTGCGCTTGGATCCGTATCGTACAAGCTCCGAAATTAAGAGTTATAACTATCAAATTTTGGGTACACCGGGCGGCGGTAAAACCTTTTTGATGAAACAAATCGGTGCGTTGGTGCATCCTAAAGGGGCAATTCACGTTGAATGCAAACGCGTACAAAATCCAGAAGAAATTTATAAACAAACCACGTTTAATATTGATAGTGAAAAGAAACGGCGTCTGATTGATGCTCGTATTCTGCTCGGAAACGAAAATCCGGATGAAGGCCTTGATCCGAAAACGATAGATTATTTGCGGCGAAAATTCGGGTCGGAAATCGTGATGCAAGAAGAAAGAGACGGTAAAATTATTACCGCTATAGATTGGAACGGAATTGATAAATCTGCGGATTTTATCAATGAAATTTTAAATAAAGTCATTAAAATGGAAAACATCGAAGTCAGAGAAGGCGGCAATGATATGGGCTTCGTTATTAAGAAAGGTCCTTTATTGGAAGCTCTGGATCCGAATTCGGTAAATTACGGAAGAATAGTTTTATTGGATGAATCAAATCGTATGCCGGAACTGTATGATGTTTTGTCTTTCTTTTCCGATGCCAATGTCGATAAAATAACACTCAAAGGGGAAGATGACAAAGATGTAACTATTTATCGTCGTGATTTGCCTCCGACATTTATGCTTTATGAAACCGGTAATGATGCAATGGACGGGATGGGCGATGATATTAACGTGATGTCAAAACCGGCATTATCTCGTAAAGCCTCCGGGATTGATGTACAAACAATTCCGGTACCGACGCAGGACGACTATATTGCCAGAACGGCAAAACATTTAACCGGTATTCCGGCAATGCAGATATATAAGGCGGCTCCCGAATGGTTTGATGAACACCCGCAAGAACTGGTGGATTTGCTGATGAATATCCGAACCGCCGGTTTGAGCAAGAAAGAAATCAAAAAAATCCCGACAAGTCAACTGATAAATATTCGTAATTTCAGTGAAATCAAAGATGTGTGTGCTTGTTACGGTGCCTTGATGTATCAGGCCGACAGGCTCATAAAAACAGAGCTTGCCAATGAAGAATCCAATTTACCGGAAAAATATAAGGACTATCTGGAAACCAAGGCTTTGGTAGATTTGCGATATGTATTTAAATTATTGCAACATTCAAAAATTTTACGTCCGCAGGTTTCGCAAGAGCAAGACATTACAAACATTATGAAAGCGATGAACCAAACCGCAAACAAAGCAACCGTAAGCGATGACAGAGAAGAAATGCGAGAAATACAGAGATATCGTGTTATGTTTGATCGCGGTATTTTGTTGGAAAATGAAATAGCAGACCGTTTACATGATTTATTTATGCCGGCGAATTTAGATATTTTATTAGATGAAAATGATAAATCGGCAGGGCGTAATGCGGTTAATGAATTGTGGGGCAGTTTATTCCGATTTGCAAAAGAGAATAATTTTGCGTTTGCCGGCTATGAAGGGGAAGATTCCGTTGCCAATCTGTACAACGTTGATAAAACGGATATTCCGGAATATACGGCAATCAAAGTCCGCAATGTTTTGGTGCGTTCTTTGGAGGAACATTATCAAAAAGAATTAAACGGTGAAAAAATCGGGGATGATATGCCTCTCAACGATCTTCCGGAAACTTCTATTCTTGAGCTTATGGATGAATTAACCGAGCATAATAACAGCGGTATCATTGTCTCAAATTTAAACGTGGAAGAAGTTTTTGAAGAACCGCTGAAAAAAGTGTTTGTGGCATCTGATCAGTTATCCGAGCAAATGACTGTCAATCCGGATAAACTGATTACGGCCAACCAGTTTGCAGACAGTTTTATATTACCGACAGCCAGAGAAAACAATATAAAATCGTTATGGTATGACAGTATAAAAGCATCGGCCGATGAATTTTCCGCTCCTCCCAAACGTGCGGAATTAATTGCCGCCGGTAAAGATGATAAAGTGGCTACCACTTCGGTTTTGGTCGCCGTTCCGTTGGATTCGGCCGATCAGCAAGGAGAAAAAAGAGTGGGAACGGCCCATATTATCTATTCTAAAGAGCAGGGTAAAACGATTATCATGTCGGATTTTGATATATCGGATGAAGATGTATTAGATCTAAAAGATACAAATACGTTGTTTGTGAATATAACCAAAGATAAGATGGCGCCTTACAGAATAGAAAGTGCCGTCAAAAAGTTGTTTCCGGATAATGAAACGCAGCAAGATGTTATGAATGCAATAGTTTTACGCAATAATCCGAAATTAATTGACGGTATGGAAAATTCCGTAAAGGATGTATGCACATTTTTAAGGAGCATGGCCTTAAACGGAAATTTGCCGTTCAAAGCCTCGCACTTAACCAATATTTCTTATCGCGAATCAAATACACCGGAACAGCTGATTAGTATTTATCATCAAAAAACCGAAGGAGGACGGAAATGAAAAACATATTACCGCGCCGAATGATTGAAGAAATCTTTTTAATGTCGGTTTGGTACAGACCGCATACATTCATTATGGGAAGTAAAATTTTCTATACTCCGTCGGAAGCAGAGAAGCTCGTCTTGCAAAACCGCTCTGATGTTATAACGGTTAATAATTTAGAAGAGTTGGAAAAAGAAATGAATACGCCGGAAGAAAATTATATTTTTATTGATAAATCGGCGGCAATTACCTCGCTGGGGTTAAAAAAGATATTGGAACGAACCAGTTTGAATAAAACCATATTCTGTGCATTCAAACTCATCGGTATAGCTTAGGAGAAAGAACATGATATTTGATATGCGAGGTGCTGATACCAATGGCGGTGTCGAACAGGCTACGATTATTGTTAATGCCCGTTTACATGAATTGCTGCGTTCCGGTATAGAGGGCAGTAATGCCAAAATCATTTCTTTTGACTCATTTACGGATGAACGCGCATGCAGTGCCAGTAAAATTAAAGAGTTTTTGGAAAAGCGGGAGTCTATTTGCCCGCAACTGGAGCTTATTGATTTATCCAGAGCGTGCTCTCCGGATGCCGATTTAGAAAGCGAAGAAGCTAAAAGATTTTCTCGATTTGTTAAAGCTTTGAAGGAAAATACGGATATAGAGATTGTGGCAACTCCCGAGTTGGAAAAACTCTTTCCGATTTTGCTTCAGGAAAATAAAGAAGACGATGAACTTTCGGAAGCTTATGTCATTCCGTTGCAAGAAGAAAAGTATTCGGCGTTGCGGGCTGTTACAAAATTGCAATTAGCTCAAGCGGAAAAACAATTATCTCCGGAGTTGTGTCATGAAATTTTGGAACATAGCAACAATAATGTTGTTGCCCAAAGAGTTATTTCGGCCATAGATGCTGAATTAAATGAGGGAAACGGAGAACTTGCGCAATATGTTCCCACATTGTTAGGCTGCATTGCGGGACGTTATATTACATCGGATAATTTTGATGCCATAGTCGGTATCGCCGAAAAGTATATCACGCAAGACAGTATAACCACCGAAGATATTAATTTTTGTTTCGAACTGCAAAAAGAATCTTCCCAATCAGAAGAATCCTATCAACGCATTAATAATCTGATTAAAGAATTGATTCCGCATTTGCCGGAAGATGTTCGTCAAGACTTAGATGAAAAAGCAGCCTTGAAGGAGAAAAAACAACAGGAATATCTGCAAAAAAGGCAGAACCTGCAAGCCAAGGTAAATGAATACGGCGACTTCTTACTCCTGTCAGATGCTATCTACAAAGATGTATCGAGCGAGCACATCCGCAAAGTCGGCAATACAATTTATGAAAATGCAGGACAATATGAGTCACTTTACGTAAGAGTATTGAGTAAAATCTACGACGAACATGATGAATATAAAATTAAAGCGGCATCTCATTGGATAGAGCCGGTTATTTTCTCAATTGATACACACGGCCTGACCGGCTCGAACAAGCGATTAGCGAATTGTTTGACACTTATTGTTACCCAAAATCAAGATGTGCGGCATGAATACGGGCATATTTTCTGCGAGCAGCTGAAAAAAAGTAATGATTCGAAGTATTGGATATTCACGGTCAGATCAATTCTGAATAAAAATAAAGACGACCATATTTTATTGATGAATACATACGAAGATATGGAGCAAGCCTATAAATTGCGCCCTGAACTCATACCGGACAGTTTGGCTCTTTTCAAAGAAACCCTCAAGTATCCGGATATTGAAAAAGGGTTCAACGATCATCTTCATACTTTGGCATCGATTGTCGGTGATACCGCTCATGATCATCCGGAATTTACCGATACGGCCATAGAAATTTTAAGTGATTTGACTGATATAGAGAAAAATCTGTATGATTCGCCATCAAAAAGTTATTTCCGTTCAAAAATAGATGAAGCGTTCGATAAAATAGAACAAAATGACATTACTCCGGATTTAAAACGCGATTTGGTAATTATTCATGAGAAAGATCCGAAAATTTTTGCGAATGCGGTTAAAGAGCTTATGAACAATCCGCAAACAGACCAACAACATATTGAAAATGCTATTAAAATGCGTCTTAATTCCAGATTGGATGTTTTGGTTGATGATTATGATTCTGCAGAATGCTTAAAGTGGAATTTAGCCGTTTTACAAAGTGAAGCTTTACAAAATAAAGGACCGGAAGATATGTCTGCTTGTGCCGAGCAAATATTCAGAAACGGTGTTCTCGACCAATTGGAAAACAATCCGAATTATGACCCGAGTGAAGCGATGCAGGCAATTTATGATGCGGCGCCATTCTGCCTTAATAAAATGCGCGAAAAAATTTCTAATGATGACGATTTACTGATATTACAAGCGTTTGACCGCATTCCGAAAAAAGTGCAGCAACTTTATATCGGTGAATATTATGGCAAAATAGATAATCTGATTAAAACCGGTACTTTTGAAGATTTTCCGGAACTTGCTGTCCAAAAGCTCAAATATGAGGTTTGCGATTATCTGTCTGATATTACCTCAGAGGAAAGATTTGATAAAAAACGTAGCATCTCCGGTATGGAAAAAGCAGCAGCAGTTTTAAAAGAAATTAACGGGTATTCTTCGCCGGAAGTGTGTGTCGCGGCTTTATATGATGCCATGCGTATCCGTGCATTCGTTTCTCTGCCGAGTAAATATACTTCATGCGAACATGCATGTGAACATTTTTATTGTACCGATGAAGACATAAAACCGTTTGTTAAAATAAGTACCGATATAATTGATATTGTGTTTGAACAAATCCGTCAGCAAAAAGATCATACTGCATTGACAGATGCCCTTAAAAATGCAACCTTTTACGATATGCGCGGCAAGATGTCTCTTAAAGATTTGATGGGAGAAGAAGCGGCAAATGCCTTTTTATCCGGTGACGAAAATTATAAAAAATTGTGGGATAAAAAAATGGCAAGCGAACAAATAAATGCCTACTTGATGTTCGAAAAACCGGGCGAAATTTTGCAAGATACGCCGTTTGATGAGAGAAGATCAGTTTTAAGTCAGATTGCCAGCAACACTTATTTAGCTCATGGTTATTATGGGGATAAGTGGAACTGGAAGGATTTTCCGGAATTATTATATTCACTAGAGTTGGAGTCATATGTTGACCATAGCCCGGACAAGGCAGCGGAAGATGTGGTAAAAGCAGTTAAAACATTTTGCAAAGCACAACTTGATGATACGAGAACAGCCTATAATGCTAATTTATTAGCGCCGCTGATGGTAGTATATGATGTAGAAGCTAAAAAAGATATTGAAGATAAGGAATTATTTTCCATTCTTTATAAAGCCAGATTTTCCAAGAACAATAAATCGGCGCAAGATACAATGGAAAGGATATATTATAATTACGGATTGACCTCACCGAAACTCAAATCACTTTGCGAAACGAGCTATTTGATAAACAGGTGGAAGTTGAAGAATAGCACAAATGAAAAATAAATAGCATATATTTTGCCGAGAAAGTGAAGGGCAACAGATGAAAACCGTGCAAAACTTTTTTGTTAAATATATGGCACTGATTGTATTGGTCATTGCTTTGATATCTTTGTTTGCCCCGCAAAGCACATTATGGATTTCAACCTCATGGATAAACTATCTGTTGATGCTGATAATGTTCGGTATGGGTTTAACCATCAAACCGGAAAGTTTTGTTTTGCTATTTAAGCGCCCGAAAGACATACTGTGCGGTGTTTTTGCCCAATATACGATTATGCCGCTTTTAGCTTTCGGCTTAAGCCGTCTGTTCGGGCTTGATGCCGCCTTAACCGCCGGTGTGATTTTGGTCGGAACCTGTCCGGGTGGCACGGCAAGTAACGTTATCACTTATTTTGCCAAAGGCGATATTGCGCTTTCGGTCTCCATCACCAGCGTCAACACAATGCTGGCGCCGATATTAACACCGCTGGTGACATACCTTTTGCTCAATACAACGGTTGAGGTGAATATGACAA
>JBGUGE010000054.1:0-15605 GCA_045111335.1 Alphaproteobacteria bacterium
TGGAGTTTGCATTTTATCCGGTGCAACATATTTATAATAATTACGTTCGACCGTTTGGTGAGTAGTCTCCCCCGGCACCGGCCGATACAAATATTCTTTATTTTTCTTATGATTAATTATTAATATTCTTACCATATAAAGGAAAAATATTATAATAAGGCAAAAAAAACATCGCCGAGGTCAAACCTCAGCGATATTCTTTGTTCATTAGGATTACTCCTCAAGCATTTTCATGCACTTTTCAAAGTCCTCCTGTTTCGGTGTCGCGAACTTATTGTCTATGCCGCAGAACACGTCCAACCTGGTATTGGCATGCAACACCGGAAGCACACGGCCGATCTTATCCTTCCCCGGCGGCAAATATTTACTGCCGTCAAACTTGGACACTAACGGATCGTCGGAATTCCTATCCCTTATCCAATAGCGACTTGGCCCGAAATCCTTGACTTTTACTCCGGCATAAGTCAAAAGGCTCAGCGTATCCTCCACCTGAGTATGTTTTTTTCTGAGCAAAACCAAATTATCGAAAATAGGAAGCTCCAAACGACGTTGGATACTGTTTTCTTTGCCGAACAACAGCTCGGTTTGCTCCATCAGATGGCACTCGACGTCCTTATTAGTAAAGGCCTGAATTTTTTCATAATTCAAACCGTACAGAACACCGAAAATTTCGAATCCCCAGATTTTCTCTGCATATTTGGGAATCAAAAACGGCATAATAATCATTGACACGGTATCTCTATACCTGTAAACCAAGCGACACGGTACTTCAATGGGAATCCACCCCATTGCACGCCGTTCCAGATAGAACGCATACCCCTGATTAAAGGTCGGTAGTTGCGTGGTCTTAACTTCAAGACTTTTCAATGTCTCGTAAACGTTGATTATGTCCATACGCTAATTGTTAAGTTAATAATATAATTAAAACGATGCAATTATAAATCGTTTTGCCGATTTGTCAACAGCCTTTATGAGACGTTGCTGCAGTGCGTAACTGAAATCGGAGGTCGAACGCCATAAAAAGAAGAAAAAATCAGCGCCTAAAATTGCCTAAACCTCATCTGCCTGAATCAGCAGTGATGCGCTTATCAGCCAAATAACCATGGTCGGAGCCGTGACCGAAAACCACATCGGGATATAGCCGTTAATGCCGAAAGCATATACTACCTGTGACAGAAAATAAAACGAAAAACCGGTCACGATACTTATAACCACGCGCCACATTACCGCCGAACCGCGCAGGGTATTTTGCAACATAAACACCGCCGCCAACATCAGCATACCCACCAACAAAAACGGGGATACCAGCAAATTCAAAAAACGCATCCAATGTTGTCGTGCCGAAAATCCGGCTTTGGTATAAAAACTGATGGTATCCGGCAAGCGCCAAAATGAAATTGCCTCCGGATCAATAAAATTATCCTTAATTCGATCCACGTTAATCGTCGTCTCATAAGCATAGTCCGAAAGTGTTTGCATCGGCTCGCCGTTAATCATAATTTTGACATCTTTTAAGTGAAATATACTGCCGTCCAGCGTAGCAAACGATGCGCTGTAACTCTTTTTAATTTGCGCATTTTGATCTAACTCGGTAATTGTCACATCGCGCATCCACACGGATTTATCGTCGTCTTGGCGCAAACTCTTGGCCTGAATCAGCAACACCCGATTATCTTCAACCGTTTCTCTGATCCACAGACCTTTACTTGAAAACAGCACGGCGTTCGGATTATGCGATTGCAACCGATAAGACAATACCTCATGCCACTCAAACATTTTGGCCGCCACCGGATTAAACAGCGCCACATTGGCCATACCTAAAATAAACGTTATTATCATCAGCGGCTTTAAAAAACCGAACATTGAAACACCGGTAGAGCGAATAATCACAAATTCGTTGTTTTTACTCAATCGCCAAAACGTAATCATCGCCGATACCATCAATACAAACGGAAACACAATTTCCACCGTTTTAGTAATACGCGTAACCGCATATTGTACCGTGAACCAAAACGTAACATCTTCACGACCGGAAACGCGGCGCAGAGCTTCAATTGTATCAAACATCAAAATAATGCCCAATATTGCAAACAGGACTATAAAGAAGTTGACCAATAACTGCCGCGAAACATAGCGGCTCAAAATCGCGAAAAAGTTCATTATTCTTCCATCGGCTCCTTGTACTTATAAAAAGGGTTCGATAAGTAGCGCTCAACGCTGTCCGGCAGCACCACGACAATATTTTTGCCGGCAAACTCCGGACGTTGTGCCAAATTCACCGCCCCGCAAATTGCTGCAGCCGCCGATACGCCCACCGGCAGACCTTCCGTTTGCGCCATTGTTTTGGTCATTTCAAACGCCTCTTTGGATGTAACATGAAAAATTTCGTTTACCAACGAAGCATCATACAGCGGCGGTACAAATCCGGCACCGATACCGCCAATCTGGTGTGCCCCCTTTTCTCCTCCGGATAAAACCGGACTTTCTGCGGGTTCTACCGCCATAACATATAAATCGGGATTAACCGTTCTCAAGGTTGAAGCCACTCCGGTCAGCGTGCCAGAAGTACCCACTCCGCACACAACAGCATCAACCGCACCGTCTGTATCTTCCAATATTTCAACACTTGTTGTCAGCTTATGTGCCTCCACATTTGCCGGATTTTCAAACTGCTTAAATTCGATGATGTTATCGGAACGCTCTTTTAATATTTCGACCTTTTTGATGGCTCCGGCCATACCGTCGGCGGCCGGAGTAAGTAAAACCTCGGCACCGAATTGACGAATCAGCGCAATTTTTTCAGCCGTCATATTTTCCGGCATAACAATAATCAGTTTATAGCCGCGAGCCGCGCAAAATGCCGCCAATGCCGCACCGGTATTCCCCGATGTTGCCTCAATAAAAATCGTATCCGCATTGATTTTGGAAAACGGTGCTTTATTAATCATATTCAGTGCCACACGATCTTTAACCGAAAAAATCGGATTATAAAACTCGCACTTGGCCAAAATATCGGCGCCGTACCCTAACCGTTTTTTAAGTTTATTTAAGCGCAAAAGCGGTGTATGCCCGACCATATCCTCAATAGAATCATAAATTTTTTTCATGATCATTCAACCTTACCAAAATATTTTTAATGCCTATCAACTGAGTAGAATCAAACATTATTCTTTTAAGGGATATATCCGACAGCTTGCACCATTGCAACGGCGCACTCTGCATATCGACCCCCTTAACATCATACAGGCGATAGTGTTGAGTTTCTCTTATCGGATGATTATTTTCATACAAATATGATAGAGCCGTAAAAGTCAGTGTAGGCGCTGCTTTAATCTCTATTTCGTTATCCGACGGAAGAAAAAACAGCCCGGTTGCGGCATCATAGTTACACAACACCTCACCGCCTCGTTTAACGATAACATAACCTTTTTCGCGCACAAACGCTTCGGCATCGTCGCAATATATCATTCTTCCGTATTTATCGGCAAACGGCAATTTATCCATTTTTAACCTCATCAACTAAATTTTGCACAAAATCGATTAGTCCGACTTGCCGTACGCGCTTCATTCGTTCGGCCGAAAAAATCTGTTGTACCGTATCCACGGTCTGATCCAAATCATCACAGATTACCACATAATCATATTCCACCCAATGTTGCATTTTTTCCAAAAGCATATTCATACGTTTTTCAATAATTTCCTTGCTGTCAGTGCTGCGCCCCTCTAAACGTCGACGCAACTCTTTGACCGACGGCGGCAACATATAAATCGACACCACGTCGTTCGGTGCTTTGGATTTCATTTGACGCATACCTTCCCAATCCATATCAAACAGCACATCCTGCCCGATATTCAAAAAGCCGTCAACCTCGGAGCGTAACGTGCCGTAACGACAGCCGTATTGCGAATCAACGTGTTCATAAAAGGCATCTTCTTTAAGCAACTTATCATATTCGGCATCGCTGATAAAATAATAATCAACCCCGTTTTTTTCACCTTCTCGCGGCACTCTGGTGGTTACCGAAACTGACCAATTCAGTTTTTTATCCTGCGCCAATAACTTTTTAATCACGGTAGTTTTACCCGTACCCGACGGTGCTTCGATAATAAACATAACCCCGCGCCGGACGGCACTTAAGCGATTCAGAATCTCTGCCATATCTTCCCTCTTGCAAAATAAAAGCATACACTATAAACTTTATTCACTTATATTACATTAATCGGCAAATTTCCAGAAGGATTTACGAATATGCAAAAGAAATTTACAAATATATTGATTACCGGTGCTTCTTCAGGCATCGGCGAAGCATTGGCGCTTTATTTTGCCGCTCATGGGGCGCAGAATCTGTTTTTAAGCGGCCGCAATGCCGAACGCCTTAATGATGTGGCAACGCGCTGCGAAACCCTCGGTGCTAAGGTCTACCCGCAAATTATCAGCGTATGCGACCAAAAAGCAATGGCAACATGGATAAAAGCTTGCAATCAAACGGCTGAGCTTGATTTGGTAATGGCGAATGCCGGCGTTTCCACCGGTGAAGAAACCGCAGAAAACGTGTATAACACTTTTAACACCAACGTATTCGGAGTGCTGAATACGATAACGCCGGCGGCGGAAATTTTCAAAGAGCGTAAAGATAAAACGGCGCCGAAAACCATTGCCATCACCGCCTCAATTGCCGGTTATCACGGACTTCCGAGCTGTCCTTCATACAGTGCCACCAAAGCCTGCGTTAAAGCTTACGGCGAGGCTCTTCGCGGCAGTTTAAAGGCGGATAATATTGATGTCAGCGTGATTTGTCCGGGGTTTGTAAAATCACGAATTACCGATAAAAACACTTGTCCGATGCCGTTTTTTATGCAGGCGGATAAAGCGGCGGAAATTATCGCCGAGCGCCTTAAGAAAAATGTGGGTCTGATTGCCTTTCCGTGGCCGATGCGTTTGGCAACGTGGTTTTTATCGATTTTGCCGAACCGCCTGACCGATTGGATCTACGCAATTCTGCCGCATAAGGTATAAAACAACTTGACAAAATATATGACAGGAGTTAGAATAAGGTCTATTCAAATTTATTTAGTTAGCTATTATTTATTTGAGGAAACCGGTCAAATTAAGCCTCGTAAAACAAACCGGAGATATATGGAGAAATTGAAATTAGTGGACGAGCTTGTAAAGGCTTTGGGACTTACCCCGAAAGAGGTGATGAAACATTGGCAAGACACCGGTGCAATCAAACCGACCCTGTTCTCCAGAAGCCAGACAAGGTCTCACAAAAAGCGGAACAAGCGGAATTTTGAGCCCGACCCTAAACCCGAAAAGGTAAGTGCACTCAAAAAGATGAGCCTTCATTTCATGACCGAGGATGAAATTTTAAAGGCAATCAAGACAATCCTCTCCAATCAAACCGGAGAACCGGAAGAAAACATTCAACGTGACACTCTTCTCCTCAATTTAGGCATTGACAGCCTGGACTTCATGGAGATTATGATGCACATCGAAAAGACCTTCGACATCTCGGTTCCTGACAGCGATGTTGAAAATGCTGCGGATACGGTGCAGGATATAGTTGACTATCTTATCTCTCGTAAGAGTCGTATGGAATAGAAAAAACCGCTACGGTAAAACGTAGCGGTTTTTTCTCATACTCATTTCAGCGCACGCCAGTTTTGTTTGGGCGGAAATTGCCGGTGCCAAAACTCACCGTACTTGGCATCAATTTGCGGCAATTCCGGTTTGATTTCCGCAATGATACCGTCTTTGCTCCACCAATGAAAAACGTCGCTTGTCGGGCGGAAGTGACTGCCGCAACCGCGAAATAAATCGAGAAATTGCTCGTACTTCATCTGCGGATAGGGAACAGTGTATCCGTCCTTATCGGCTTTGTTGCCATAGCCCTGAGCTTTGCACTCCATCAGATCGTTGACCACCAGAATCAGGAATTTTTCCTGAGAGGTTTCCGGTATCACATAACCGTCAATCAAGCTGAAATGCTCGAGCTTGTAGCATTTTCCGTGAACATGGTCATCTTTGTAGTAGTGGAATCCCGAGCCATAGCCGCCGGGAAATTTTTTCACCATGGTTCTGCTCTTCAGGCAGGTGAGAAAATTACCGTGCATAACTGTATCCATCTCGGCATAAGAAAAATTGAATTTAAGCATGGATTCGTGATGAACCCGCTCAACCCGACCGCCGATTAAACTCTGCAAAATATCAAGAAAAATACCCTGTCCGTAAAAAGAGAGGTTGCCGTCGTACGAGCCTTCCGACTTAACGAGAACATTGCCTAAACCGAGCTTTTGTATCATGTGCCCGGCGCGATATTCAAACCACTCCGAAAATTTACGCAACTGCTCAGACTTGGCAACGTCGCCGTATTCCATCTTGCCTTGGGCCCACTCATTTTGCATAGCCTCAAGCCACGGGTTATCCGGAAACAGCTTCTGTAAATTAGCTAAGCTGAAATCCATAAGCCACACCGGACCGCCATACTCGGAAGTTCCCCAACTGCCGGAAGTTACGACAGCGCGGAACATTGCCCACAGTGTGTCATATTCTCCGAGCATACTGCACTTGTTTTCTTGCCACACTTGCATTTCTCGTAACGCTTGGTCGCGAGAAACAGATGTATTACCGTTTTGCTTCATAATTATAAAGTTTAAAAAGTTTGTAAATAATTCATTTTCACAAACCGAATAGCATATAACATGTTGAAGTGCAAGCAAAAAACGGTGTTAATCGCCGGAATAATCTTTTTGAAAGCGTTGCCAGGCAGAAAGCGGATCTTGTGCTCGCTTTTGTTCACCGGCAATGCGACGCTCGCGTATAGCGGCAAATTGCGCTTCTCTTTTCAGCCTCTCCTCTTCCTGAGGAGTTTGCGGCACAATTCGCTCAATGTGTTTTTGCTTATAGCTCGAAGGTGTAGCGGTCGACGCCGTTTTTTCCGCTATTTCTTGCATTTTACGTGCGCGTTTGCGCTCAAAAGCTTCTGCCTCGGCATTATTTTCGGCCGAAGGTTCAAACATCTGATTAACTCCGTAAACAAAGAGAGTGGATTCTTGGTCTGCCTGTCGCATTTTGCGATAAGTTTCGATAATCTGCGGTTCCATATAAATATATTGCTTTATAACGGCCTGATAAAGCGGAGAATCTTTACGCGATTGCGGTTTGGGAAACTCGACCTTGATATCGCCGTTATTATCTTCCAAATAAATTGAACCGAACAATCGGGCCAACGGCTGAGCGCCTGTTTGACGATGCAATTGTATGCGACTGAAAAAAATCTGGTCGTGAATGATCCCTTCATGCGGCGCAATATCTATATAAACATCATCTGAAAATCGCGGTTGCGAACAAACCACTTTATATTTTTTAACTTCCATTTTTTAATAATCCCGATGAATCAATTGTTTAATTTGCAACGCCGAAAGACCGTATTTAGAGTATTTTTCATCACGACGACGGAGATATTCTTGTGTTTGTATCCGTGTCACATTTGCGTGTTTTTGCTGTTCCTCAAATTTTTGAGTTCTTTCTTCCTGTAGGGATTGCGGAGCATCTGCGGCATCTAAGGATATATTGATATTACTTATCATTTTAGCACAAATTTTATCAATATATTCCCGATGAATTTCCGGCCGCACAACAATAGTACTTTCCTGATTTTGCTCTCTCATTTGCGCAAAGCGCGCGGCTATTTTATGACGCAACATATTTTCCTGCTCTTTAGATAATTCAACCGGCGTCAGTCCTCCGTTTTCCGGCGGCAAAAACAAAATTTCCGGAGTTCTCCCCTCGCCCATGTCATAAAGTTTGATTGAACCGGCAATAATCCGAGTGCTACTGTCACGCTGTCTACGCTCTTTCAAAATAAGCTGATGCAGGGCATTATCTGCAGGAACAATATCAATACAAACTTTATTATCCTGTGATTGCGAGCAAACCACTCTATATTCATGACCAAGGCAATACATTTTTTCCTCATTTGCTTATAAACCCCTCCGCAGGGAGGGGTTTATTTATTGGCGGTGAGATAGGGAAACACACTTCACAATGTTTAGAACATTTTGTTTTATCAAATAATTTTTTTTGACATTTTTAAACCATTTACTCGCAATTTTTGCAGCGTATTGCAGCGAATGCCAAGGATTATTTTTAACTTTACCCGAACTTTTTTTTGACGCACCATTGTCAAGCATTAAAAAATGCATTTGAAAATGGTTGATAAAGGTTGCTGAATAAAAAACTCCAACAGAATGAACTATTGGAGGTGTGTAAAATAAAATAGAAGATTGTGAGTTCAGCACTCACAAGTATTTATCTTCTATTTTATCGCAAAATGTGCTGTATCAGTTGGTTGGTTCATATTTTTCTGGGCATAACTTTCGCATTAGATTATCAACTATTACCCTTGCATCCATCGTACTTGGATTATCGGTTGGAACAACATTATCATCCGTAATATTACTGGTATTGCCCTCATTACCGACATTATCCATACTTCCTACATTAACAACACTTTCACTATTGTAAGTGTATTCTTCTTCAATAGTTGTTATATTGTCCGTTTGAGGTGTAGGTGTTGCTGACAAAGCATTTAATTGCCATTGTAATTCAGCAACTTGTTGTTCAAGTGCTATAACCTTTTGTCGCTCGGCAATACACCTATTACGCCATACTTCTATGGTATTCAAATAATCTTGTGCTAGTTGTTCTGTCTTCTCCAATTCCTTGGTTTGATGGTTCAATTCTTCTTTTAACCCTCGTTTGTTGATTTCTTGTAATGCATAGAATAATGGTTTGTGCTTTAACGCTGTTGTTTCAAGCACCCTACGACCATACTTATCCTTACTTTTGGCAAGATATCCCATACGAACTAGACGATTAATCAGTTCCTTAATTGTACCTTCTGTAAGGTCAAGTTTAAAACCGATTGTCTCGTTGTTTTCAAAAAATGTCGGGTTAAGTTTTCTTCTAAATGCAATATAATCAAGCAACACTCGTGCTGATATAGATAATTCTGCCTTTGATTTACTCATTACTTTCTCCTATATTTAAATTACATAAATATTTAGTGGAGATGATGAGCAGATTTTAAATCCAGCATTTTTAAAAGAAAAAATATTTATAGTCCCTTAAAATAACTTATATTGTCGTTATTCTCAAAATTGAAAAACTATATTGCCAGTATTGAAAATGAATAACATTAGAATTGGTAGTGTATATTGCAAAAAACGAAAATGTATATTTAATTTCAACACCTCTTAAACCCTTATGAATACTGATGTTTGAGAGTTGTATAATAATATTATAATATAATAAAAGAAGATATTATAATACAAAATTAGAGAATATTTTTTTTATTTGTAATGAAAAGATGAAGTTTAATGTAAATCAAATCCAGTGAAGTGATGATGAATCAAAAGTGCTACCAACACAATGCTGATAGCACTTCTTGCTTACCCAAATAAGCGGACTACTTCTCATACTGATTCATAGTTTGTAGTTGTCATCGTCACGGGAGCATCATTATCAGCAATTGTCAATTATTTTTATTACAGCATCTGGGTAAGTTAAAAGTTCCGTCATTTGACCAACGGAACTTCAAAAGAAAATTGTGATTCAATATTATTTATCAGCAATATCATCACAACAACAGATAAATACTTATGTATAACAAATTATTCATAGGAGAATTGTGATGAAAAAAGAAATGCGTTCTAAAAATCCTGATATATTAACACTTCTAACAGGTGCTATTGTTCTAAATAAAATCTCTGTTGTAAAAAAATTGTTATCACATTGTGATACGATAGATATTAATGCTCCTGATGTTCATAAGAATATACCAATATTCGTATGTGTGAAGTTTGGTCGTGTTGAGTGTTTGAAGTTATTGCTACAACACAATGCTAACCCAGATATTACGGATTTTCGTAATTATACTCCACTTATCTATGCTTTGAGAGAAGAAAAATACTTACCAAATAGATATTTGATAGTTAAAACATTGTTGGAACATAATTGTAATGCTCAATTTGTCAGCAATGTAGGAACTCCAATGTTTTTAGCACGAAAACTACATCGCCCAATCTATGTTCATTTACTTCAAAGATATAATGCTGTTTAAGTGGTGATTATTATGAATACTGCTATTGATTATGATGATTTTATTTTCTGTATGGAACAAGATGAGGATTTGTTTAACATCAAATATCTTGAACAAGTGTTCCAGCACATTAACATTGATAATTTAGATGAAATAATTGAGCGAACAAAATTATTTTCAGCAAAACAACTTGATGATATTTTGAATGCTAACGGAGAAACATTGTTAAACTTGTGTTGCCAGCAATCTTCTAATCCTCTTGTAATTCAGTATCTGTTAGATATTGGTTGCTCAATGAGAGTTAAAAATATTTACGGAATGGATGCCGGAATACATTTGCTCTCAAATAAACGATTGAACAGAGAATCAGCAATGGAGTTTCTAACCATTTATCACAAGCAACAAGATGAACAAAACTTACAGAAGATTATTAATAATAGAAACAACAAAGGATTTTACAATGAAGAACAATGACAACACTATTGAAGAACAATTACAGAAGATTGCAGAAAGTATTTTAAGACTACACGACAAGTTAATGTCAATGCCGTATTCATTTAAGGAAAACAAGGAGCAAGGGCGTAGAATACTTGCCGCAAGTGGAAGACTTTTTGAAGCATATGTGGTATTAAAGAAGAAGTAAGCAAAAATTAGATATAAAAGCAATACCGCAGATTATTTCTGCGGTATTGCTATATTAATCATTTATCTACTAGTTTGCCAACTTTCTACTATTCCGTTTTCAACATAAACATAATCGCCCCAATATACATATTGCTTATGCGTTCCCCAACTTCCCACAGATGAGTTAATTTCTTGTGGTTTTCCCCAACTTTCCACTAAAGCACTCTCACTCATCCCTCGGAATATTTCTTGTTTCATAATAGCATCTGCTGTTCTCTCACCATATTTTTCAACAAGTTTTTTTCTTCTTTCTTCTGCTTTCTTTTTATTCGCAGCATTTATTTGTTGTTGTTTTTTCTTTTGTGCTAATTTTTCTTTTTCAATCTTTGCATTTTCATCTTTATTTACGTTATTGATTTCATCAATAGAAATTGATTCTAATTGCTTAAATATATCATTTCTTGCTCTATAATAAGCAATATCTGATGCTTTTTGTTCTGCTTGTTTTTCATTATAACCATAATAAGCAGCAACGACTTCTGTGGCGTCCTTTTCAGAATATATTGATCTTATAACATTATTATTATCACTATAGATAGATGCTTTTATTTTATACTTTTCTGTATCAAATTTTATTGGAATACCTGTTAATGCTAAAGTACCAAAAGTAAAAACATACCCTGTCATCATTATCATATTATAAATGTTTTCTCCAATATATACACTTTCTCTTTCTAACTTAACCTTATACGCCTTTTTATTTGATGAAAAAACGATTTGAGTTTCTTTAGGATCCCCATAATGGTAATTATCTGGTTTATTATATACATAGATGTTATAATTTTCAGATAATTTATTAGTATCATACTTGTATTCATTAGCAACTAAATTTGGATTGTAGGTTCTGCAACCATACATAAAAAATAGTGCTACTAAAAAGATCTTTTTCATTTTTAACTCCATATTTCATTTAAACAACATTCCAACTATAACTCAACTATTCAAGAACAATAGTAGATTAATTCTTCTTGCTCTTTATTTTGCTCGTAGTTTTCTTTGCAGATGCTTTTGCTACCACCTTTTTCGCAGAAGTTTTCTTGGTCGTAGATTTTGTAGCAGACGCTTTTGTACTAACCTTTTTTGAAGATGCTTTGGTTTTAGCGGATTTTGCGTCAGCACCTTCCTTAATCTTTAAATACTTGCTGTATTGGTTATTGAACCACTTGTTATCATCTATCATTTTCGTTAAGTGTTCCAGTATCTTCATCTTGGCATCATAATCCTCATCATTGCCATTAAAGATTCTCACAGCACTTACTTTGCCTTGATAGAAGATAATAGTGCCGTATCTTATCGTAATAATGGTCTCATCTTCACCATTAAGAGAGAATATCCGCTTTAATCTATGGATGTTGCTTTCAGGGTCTTTGTGTTTTGCTCGGTTAATGGATTTTTGAATGTTCTCCCGTAAAGCATCTCTTACTTTCTTTTTGAGGGCAGATTTTTTCACATTCTTCTTATCTGCTTCCGTATAATCCTCAATGTAGAACTTGTCTTTCTTGGCGGTTGTGGCAGTTGTTTTAACCATAACACTATCTCCTTATAAGTATTATTGAAGTATTGTATGAGTAAATGCTATGATAAAATTATCTCTACGGGAAGTTTTAATGAAGATTTATCCCCAGAATTATAGTATCAGGAAGTATGCTTAAATGATACTAACATTTTTAAAGTTATGATTCCCAGATAATCCAGTAAAACAGGCGCTTTTAGACGATTTGTGACTTGACAATTATTAAATAGTATCATAATATCTAAACATAATGATACGCAATAGTTATTAAATAGTGAGAGTATAGTTAAATGAAGATTAAATATGTGCGTTGTAGCAGTATTACACAGAATTATGACCGCCAGTTAGAAGATGCCGACCAATACGACTTGATATACCAAGAAAAAATCAGTGGTAAGAGCAAGGATAATAGAACCGAACTGCAAAATATGCTTAAAGCATTAAGACCACAAGACCAATGCTATACCGAAGATGTATCACGCCTTGCTCGTAATACGATTGACTTGCTCACGATTATCCAAGAGATAAAGGACAAAGGCGCATCCATAACATTTATCAAGGAAGGTTGGACATTCAGCAATGAGGAAACATTCGCCTCAAAAACACAGGAACTACTACTCACCATTATGGCGGCAATAGCGCAAGCAGAGCGCATTACCATTAGAGAACGCCAGATGAGTGGAATTCGTATTGCACAGGCAAAAAACAAATATCACAAGGCACACCCGACCAAATTAAACAACGCAATCATTCAGCAAATCAAGGATGATAGAGCAACAGGAATGGTTGAGACAGAACTGATGAACAAGTATCACATCTCTAAACCAACATTATACAGATATTTAAAGAAGTAATATTCAAGTATTATTGAACTATTATCGCACAATTATTTTTTAATCTTTGACTTGTGATATTCTCGTTTCTTCGGCATATCTGTCGGGCGGACTTTGAGTTTCTCCCAGTCAATCATCGGGAACTCCAACTTATCAAGTGCATACTTCAACCGCTCCAATGGTATCATTCCGTTGTTGTATGACGAATACGCACGCCTATCATTCTTGCTCCAACCACCTATTTCAATAGCATACGAATCAACGAACCCAAGCATCTTCATATTCTGTGCCAAGTTATGACGGAATGAGTGAAAGACCTTTGTAGCACTACGAATCTTCAACTTGTTCAAATACTTTGCAAACCATCCGCCAACATACTTGCCGTATCTATCATTTGAATTATACGCCAACTCAAACAATTTTTTGTGCAGATGTTTTTTTCTCTCGCCCACATAGTCCAAGAATCCCAAATCCAGTATCTTTTGCGGAATTGGAACAATACGAATGTTTTGAGTCTTGGTGCGTTTCACTTCCTTTTTCTTTAAGGCAGTTTCTCGGTCATCTGGTGAGATATGCAGACAATAGATTCCGCTGTGCTTTTGAATATCAGCAACATCAAGTTGGCATAACTCATTTAAGCGACAACCAAGGAATAGTGCCAATAAAGGAATCCAAAACAATTCGGGATGTAAGGCAGGAGTATCTTTAACTATGCATTGGGGATATGTCTTGTAATCAAATATCTTTGCCAACTCATCATCCGTAAAATGTTCGTAGGACTGCTTTTTCCCTTTGGCATACTTAATCTTGTATCTGCTAAACGGATTGGAATAAATGATTTCCTCTTGCAACAAATAGTTTGCAAATGTGTTGAACAACTTGATGTGTCCTCTTATCGTTGGGTCGCTTATTTTTGGAACACTTATTTTATCGGCACATTCCTTAATTACCTCAAACACATCTCTATCCTTGAACTTCTGTTGGAAGTTAGCAGGCAAGAGTTTCAAGTTCTTTTCAAGTTCCTCAATGTCTTGCTTACAGATTTTATCAACGCCTTTATACTTCACCAATTCAAACATACGGAGCAACATATTCTTGTGTGAAGATATTGTTTTTGCCGACACACCCTGCAATTTCTGCTCTTTCTCCCACATCTGCAAATACTTCTTGTAGTCAAATACTGGTGATTTAACAGCAATTTGCTCCAAATGATTCTTATTCAAACTCTTTGCAGTATCAAGTATTGTGGTAAAATATATAGAGATTGGATATTCTTTTCCCGTTTTGATAGATTCCAAATAGTTGAGCAATAGTTCTTCCGATTCACGCATTTTATCAGCAAGTTCTGCCAAAGAAAACATCATATCACCGATATCGTAGTCCTCATCACCTTTATGTCGTTCCAAAACATCTTGCAAATCTTCATTATTGTTGCCAACAATCTCATAATCATTCTTATCAAAGGCATAAATGATTGCATTGGGATTGTCCTGCAAAATATCCACCAACTCTCTATCAACATTACGATTCACAATATCCTTATTTAATACTTTGAGTATGTAATCGTATAGTTGGTTATACTTCACACTTTCTGACGGATTGGCGATTCGTTCTTCTTCAATGGTTCTTACCTTGTATCCGTCATAAACATCTTGCTTTATAAGCGTTTCAAAAATTGTTTCACCATCAGGTGTTTCGTATTCAACATCTGCGAGTCGCTCCATATCTGTCAAGCGAATTGGGCGATAGAAGCAGAAGTCCTTAAATGTTTTCTTGCCCGACTTAATGTCGCTCTCGTATCGTTCAACTTTCTTCAACACATCCAACCACCACTGCACGAAGATATGCTTAACCTCAGTATAAGTCAGACATAACCTTATTTCCTTGGTGTGTTTGTGTCGCAGTTTCAACATCTCTTGATACTTCCTCTCATAGGATTGTATGAGCAAATCTGTTTTGTAGGCATATTCCTTAACTTTATGGAGTGCTTGGTAATAATCCTTTGTGAATAAAGAATAGAAGAAGTTTTTGCGTTTGGCAATCTCCACCAGATGTTTAGGCACAACGAATCGTGCGTAATAGGTGTGATTCCTTATCATTAGATGTGGATATGAAGAAAGCATTTGTTGTATCACCCTTTTGCATCACCAATTTTGTGCTTAAAAATGAGATAAAAAAGAGTAGATATAACAAATGCTTATAAATAAAGTGGCGGTGAGATAGGGATTCGAACCCTAGGTACGCGGTAAAACGTACAATTGATTTCGAGTCAACCGCATTCGACCACTCTGCCATCTCACCATATACAATTCAAGTCGAATGTACTCTTATTATTCTATTTTATTTTGATTTGCAATACTTATTTTCAGTATCTGCAAAAATTATTATCCGCAGCAGGTCGTCAATTTTCCGAATAATCGTGCAAAAATCTTGCCGCAAGCCATTAAACTAATGTAAAATATGTTGTAAAAT
>JBGUGE010000055.1:0-12166 GCA_045111335.1 Alphaproteobacteria bacterium
TTTAGTAGTTCAGATAGGTAATGTTTTTACCTAACTTAAAATTCTTGCCCAGTTTAAGCACCTTAATGTATAAGGTAACAACCACAACAAGCCAAACAGCCAGAAAGACGTAGCTTACCACACAACGCCAATGAAACATCTCTTGATACCGTTCCACGGCATCAAAATAGTTTATCATTACCAAGATCAATGGCCACAAAGCCCAGAATATCATCCCGCGGATGATGTTCTGCTCGGTTTTGTAGGACTCGATTGCTTCTTCGGAAGCGGCATAAAGAAAAGCACTCTGCCTCTTATAAATGCCGATTACCGGAAAACCTGCCTCTTTCGGAGTTTTGCCATACTGTTTCTTAAACAGAGCAATGGCTTCATCTGTTCTTTCCATACGCGTTTATTATTTAGTTTGTATCTACAATATTTTCGCCCCGTGGTTTTCTCATTGGTGTTTTGAGATATTCCAAAAGGTGTTTGTAATAATCAACCATGCGACAAAGCCAACACAACACAAACAGAGTTGCAGAGACAATCACAAAGTGATAACACTGGAGAGAGAATTCACTCATTTCAGGCAGTTGACCGATTTTTATCAAAACATTCGGAAAATTACCTGCAAAATAAGCAAATGCGCAACACAAAATCAGCCAACCGGCATTTAACAGATGTTGCTTTTTACCATATTTATCCCCGATATAATCCCAAATGATGACAAATGCCGGAGACAAAAACAAAACAAACCATGGCCCGAAAATCAGAGTAATGACAGCCACTAAGGCATAATCATCGTATGTCCACGTCTGAAGCCCCTCAAAAAGCGGCATAAACGCGTCAAAATAGATGGTCGCGGCGGCAAGAATACCGGTTATGATAAACAATGCCAAACCGACGATGTACTTAGCTAAAGAAGTCTTTTCCATACTTTAATAATATTTTTTAATGATACATTTTGTTATAATTATAGATTTTCTAACCGCCACCTTAAATAAAAAATATGTCAGAGTCAAACAAAAAAATCACTAGAACAAGTTAATAAGACTAAAGAGAAGATGATATTAAGGGCTAATTTAGCCAACAAAAAACCATTGCTAACGATTATGTCAGCAATGGTTTTTGGATTGGATACTAAAGCTCGTTGATGAGTGCTTTAATGTCGTTGAGGTTCTCTGCATTGCCTTTTTCAGCAATGACATTTAAATATGCCTCCATTTTTGATTTAAGGTTTTGAGCCTTTTCTTCATTAGGATTAGCTTTCAAAAACTCAACCGTCATTGCAAATGACCAAAGACGAAACGCTATTTCGCCTTTTTCATTAAAATACTTTTCTACCATGGTACTAGTCCTCTATTTCTACTTGCCTAAGGCACAAAGGACATAATAATGTAATTACAAATAAAATACTAGGCAAAAATTTTAGGAAAGTCAAACAAAAAAAATCCCTCGCGGCGGTTAAGCGGCGGGGGATTTTTCGTTAATGGTATAAGCCTTTGCGTTTATAGATCATTGGCATCAAGCACGTCAGATTGCACTGCATCGAGAGAATAGTCATTGAGGTTCTCTTCAGAATCATGAATTCTTGTAATATGCACCAGATCTCCAACGGCGAGCTCTGTCCAATTACTATATGCGGCACAGCCACAGCTGGAAGCGTCATTGAAAGCGGTTATATGGAAACGAACAATTTTGTCCTGAATGTTTTCCGGAGAACCGACTTTCACAAAAACAAGCACATCATTCATATTAAGAATGCGAACTTCTGTTACCTTTCCGGTAATTTTCATTTCTTTCCTTGCCATAAGCCTTTAAGTTGTAAATATTACTCACATACTTGTTCAATCACAATCATTGAGACATTTTTTCTATGTAACCAACAATTTCTTCAGCTGCAGGCAATTTTTCCTTATAGCCGTGATTGTAGTTGTCTAAGGGCTCATTGTAGAGTATCCAATACTTCCCGTTTGATATGCGTCCGCCGTAGCGTTTAGCTAATTGTTCACACACAAAATTATTACCGTGTATAACAAATCTGGTAGAAGCATCAGCTATCGGATACTCGACTAACACATTATAGTCCCATAAAGCAGGGGATATTTTCTCCTTGGCTACTTCTATGTATCCCATCTTGTTACTATTATCAGCTTTGATGTGTAATACAGATTGAGAAGAAGCAACCTTAGAGCCTTGCAAATACTCTGCCAATAATGTTGCAAGCTCATCGATTACCGCATTTGAAATATTTTTCATAAGCAATAGTTACTCACGCCTTTTCGTGAGAGTTTTAAATAATTTAACATTATAATTTGAAATCTGAAAACGATTTTAGACGAAACTTATCGAAAAAGCAAGCAAAAAATTGATTTTATAAAAAAAAGAAAGCCTCTGACAACTCGTGTCAAAGGCTTAAGCGCAAAACTAAAACAGAATGCTTTCACGCGCAAATTACGAGAATGGTTGCTTCCAAACCAACTCAACTGTTTGTCATTGTCTGTTGCTTCTGGGGAGGTCATTTGCGAACCCGCCCGACAATTTAAGGAAAAACACTTGAAATGCTTAAGGCCGCTTGTCACCCGTTAACAGTTATTGACATCCATACGGACGCTTGCTTTCGCTCGCCACTACTTGCAAGAATCACCCCAGACCGTATTTTCGGCGATAGCTCTTCATCCTTATAGAAATCAGAGGATCATCCGAGCGCGGTGGTGGGCAGATTTCCTGTTTAGCATTCAAATGGCGTTTTCGCAGGCCTCTAATAACGCGTGCATATAAAACAGCTAGGAAGTATCCTTTATCCTCAAAGAGGAAAGGTCTGATGCGCCCTATGCCCCCTTATTCGCCGCTCGCAATGCAAATTTCCTTAAACTAAGTATATATTGTGTTAGTTAGAATAATATCATAACAATTTGAAATTAAGCCGTTGATAGCACCTAATTTCCGGCGAGTCAAGAAAAATCATAAATTTTGCTTGCTTTTTCGATAAGTTTCGTTTAATATAGCGGGTATCAATCTATTATGAAGATATAATTGGAAATTGGTTCTTTGTGCAAACAAAGAATACATATATATCAGTAATCGTTTAATTAATGTACGCCGGAGAGAACCTCCGCTCGTTAAAGTCGAGAGAAAACGCGTTATGAACACAAGACGTAAATTATTTGACATTTACAAGGCACTGCGCCATTTTGGCGTGTCTTCTGAAGAAGTCGTTGGACTTGCTCACGGTTATCGAAACTGGCTGGACAATCCGGTAGAAAACGTTCTTTCTTACGGGACTGTTTATTGTCTGAGTGCCCATCTGTATTCAATGCCATTCCCGATTGAGAGACTGGGTAGTCGCTTCGTTGGTATTGAGATTGGCGGTGTTGTTTATCTGGCTGGGTACTTCAGCAATGTAGGCCATAATGAGGTGGAAGCTAAAATCCAAGAACTCAAGGCTGAAATTACTAAGAAGTTTTCCGCGGCCGACCACTTCAGTTTCAAGCTGAGATTGCCGACCAGAAATGAGGCCAAGATTTTGGTGGAGAAAACGAAAGATAATCGTGATCTGAGCGCCAAGATTTACAACAAATACGGCAACGTATGGATTACGCCCAGTGCTGACCATCCGGAGAGAACGTTTGCAACGCTCGTAGACCACAGCGCAAAACCGCATTGTCCGTCAGAGAATACGCAAGCTGCACTCTATTTGGTCGTTCAGCCCAAAGGCGATGACCTTTTCATCGGTGAGGTTGACTATTTCGGAAAACTTACACCCGAGACATCGCTGAATCTGAATGTGTTGCTTTCAGTGTATTAAACATTAAAACGTTATAGCTATGGGAAAGATTAAAGATTTCTTCAGTAAGTGGTTCGATGAGGAAGTTGGGTTGTGTATTCTCCTCTTTCTCGTCATCGCCGCGGTCATAATCGGCGTTGAGAGCTTGCTCTTTTGGATTGGCGGATTGTTCCCGTCGGTCGAAAACTTAGGTCTTACGATTGATGCCATTCTCTTTATGTTACTTGTTTTACCCGCTTTTATCGGGGCAGGATTGACTAATCATAAGGGAAACGGCAATATCCTCGTGGGATTGACGGCAATTATGGGTATTTATATTTCCGTAGTCTGGTATTTCCACGCAGGCATCTTGGTCGGATGTATTGTTCTGCTTTATTTAGCTATCTGGCGGTTGCACAAAAGCGGTGCTGACACGTTGTGGCTTGGTTGCGGAGCATACAGCTATGTGTGCTATGGTATCGGTGCATACTGTGCGATGATTTTCAACGGTCTTGAACCGGCGATTAACCTCTATGGTATCGTTACGCTTATCATTGCGGCAATCTGCATCTTGTTTATACCTGCAAGTGAATGAACATTAAACGTTATAGCGTATGGTAATTAACAGAAAAGAAGCCTTGCTGTATCTGGTTCAGAAACAGCAAGGCAACTTGGCCGAGGCACAATCTCAGATTGAGCCGGAATTGCTGGAAAAGTTCAGAATCTTAGGGTATATCCGCTGTGGCAAGGATAAATGGCAAATCACTTCTGATGGAGTGAAACAGTCATTGTTCTACCGCGAGCCGACACCCGAAGAACGCGAACAAGGCCTGCAAATGCATAAGTTAGGTATTCAATAAAACTTTAAGTGCTTATGGATAAAATTGGTATAACTGAGGTTCGTGAGATTTTGTCAGAAGTTATCAAGGAATATGAAGGCCTTTACAAAATAGGTATGCAGACACCCGATGATAAGTTCGTGAAAATGAATCTTCGTACCGATTTCGGACTTGATTCGCTGGATATTGAGGATATGTTTGACAAGCTGTATGACCTCTACGGTATATCCGTTGATATGTATAATCCGCTGACTGAGTTCGCTTTTCGCAGGGAACAGACCGTCGAAAACTTCATCGATATGGTTAATACCCTCAATATGGTTAATTACAACCTGAGTCAAAAGGCTTAGACAACAAACGATCTGATTTAAGAAAATCCGCTGAGGCTAATAACCTCCGCGGATTTTTTTATAAAAAAACTCTTGCATTTGCGAAAATTTTCGTCTAATATTGTGTTTAACAATCAAATTATGAAGATATAATTGGAAAATGGTTCTTTGTGTAAGCAAAGAATACATATATCAGTATCATTTAATTAATGTTCGCCGGAGAGAACCTCCGCTCGTTAAAGTCGAGAAAATTTCGCGTATGGAAAATAAGCGTAAGGAATCTTTTGGAATTATCGATTTTATTAAGGAGCCTGAAGTAAAATTATGCTTCTTTGTCGTGTGTCTTCTCATAGTAGCATTCGTGGTGGCTTGTATTCATGAGTCTGATATTGCCGAGCAGCAGAAAAAGCTTATGATAGCAGTACTGGGTACCTGTGGCATTATTGGGGGTGTTGTTGTATTGCTAATCATTGGTAATTTATGCTGTGAATCTAGTGAAACTAGCCATAATAATTGTGGTTGTAGTACCGAGTATTCCTTTACAAGAGAGAAACCAAGCTGTCCTGAAGATGAAGGATATTATAGGCATTTTGGCGAGTTGTGGCGTTTCTTTCTAAGTCGCCACCCAGAGTATAGTCATACCTACGTTGAAGATCTTGATGAGCGAGGTAAACGTGCTTTTGATGAAGTAAGTAAGCATTATTATACATACTTACATCCCTTTGAAAGAAGAAATTGGTGCACGGGATCCAGTTATCCTGATGATGAATGGGAAGAAGGTTGGGGCTGAATTTGTATTAGGTCTTAATCAATCAATTAGAATCCGCTGAGGCTAACAACCTCAAGCGGATTTTTTTGTTTGCCGAATTAACTCTCTCTAAATCAGAAAAACATACCACTCAAAAATGACGAAGGTTTTACATATACTGCGCTAATAAATCTTTCCAAACCTGTGGGGCATCAACTTCATCAAAATAAGTTTTTAAGAAATTGACAATGACTTCATGTCTTTTTCCTATGCATTTTCGCCCTGGTTCTGTCAATGCCATATCACGCAAATGAAACAATTTATCAAAAAAATGGTTCACAATCGGACAAGACTTTATTTGCTTATATTTTTGGGCATCCATTTCTATCGGTAGATAATCGGGATCAAAAAAAGGTTCTCCGCCATGAGAGCGATAGGCGCGATATTCAATACAACGAATAACGCCAATTAAACCGGTTGCATCAGCCATATCTGCATCAGAAACAATTTTGCCTTCTATACAATCAGGCATGATACCATTTAAGCGTTTGCTATACCCAATTGTTTTTATAATTTCTATACATTTGTTTGAGAAAACATCATCAAATCCGGAGCCCGCCAATATACGACGGGTGTTTGTTAGTAATCGTGCAGATTCTTCCCCGAATAATTTATAATCATCACAATCATGTAATAAGGCAGATGCCGCAACTAAATCACGATTAGCCTCGGGAATTTCATTACAAAAATTCATAGCTGTATTATAAACGCGAAAAACATGTTTATCGTCATGTCCGCCAAAACCATTCCCCAAGAGTTCAGAAACGGACTTTTTTATATATTCAATGCCTGTCATGGATCGATCCTCCTTACCGAATTAATCAAATATCAGTACAATTGTCAATATATCCGCAAAAAAAATAAAAATGAAACAAAAAATTTCATTGAAATATAATGCGGTGGATGATATAAGTCGGCTAAAGACAAACGAAAGTATAGGACTAATGAAAAAGATTTTTTATGTATTTCGCCACGGCGAGACCGAACTTAATGTTAAGAAAGTCTGGCAAGGCACTCACTCAAATCCGAATTTGAACGATCGCGGACGTGAACAAGCGGCTGAGCTCGGGCAAAAACTTGCGCTTTGCGGCATTGAAAAGATTTATTCTTCGCCGTTTCTGCGTGCCAAATATACTGCCGAAATCGCCAACAAACTGTTGCAAGTGCCGTTGGAATTGGAAGATGCTTTCCACGAATGTTGTTTTGGTAAGGCTGAGGGGCATACCATGGATGAAATCGATGCCAAGTGGCCACAGTTGATGCATGATGTTCTTTATCCGACACCGACAACTTGGGACAGCAAATATCCAGGAGATGATGCCGAGAGTAAGCATCAGGTGTTCAACCGCGTTAATGCGGCACTTTTGCAAATAGCTCGGACTACACCATGCAAGGTTATCGGTATTTCCACCCACGGCGGCGTGATGTCGTCGTTGTTGGCGGGGCTAAAGTCTTACGGTGTCGGTTTGCCGAACTGCTGTGTGGCGCAAATAGAATATAATCCCGCAACCGATGACCTGACTTTTATTAAAATGATATAAGCGGATTATTTCTTTTCAGCCAAATCAATGACTGTAACGCCTTTGTTTTTCGCTTGTTTGCAAAATTCGTAAGCGCGGCCTTTATACTCATTGTAGGCAATAATAAAATCGGTATTTTCTATAATAAAGCGGTTACGATGCACAATACACCAACGTTTGTAACCGACTGCAGACTTGTCCGGATAAATCCAATCGTGGCAAAATCTTCGCTGATGAATAATGCCGCTACCGTCAATCCCGATGTCATGAAGTTCAGATGTTTTGGAGACAACAAGAGTGATATGTATATCGGGATAGTTTTTGAAAACCTCTAAAACCGTATCGTAGGCATCTTCTTCATAGCCGCCGATTTCGCCGACAAAAAACGTATCAACATTTTCATTTTCAATTAAGTTAATAATTTGTGCCTTAATTTTTTCTTTTAATTCAGGCTTAGGGCGGCGTATGCGTTTCCGTCCGCTCATAAAATCATAGTCATTGCCTAAAAAAGCACAAGTTTTACTCAATTTGAACCACCTAACAGCCCAAATGATTTCACCCACCTTTGCAGGTGGGTGGACGTTGTCACTACAAATAACACGAAAAGTAGCCCAGCTATTTTGGTAATGCCTTATTCACTGGCATCCACCCGTTACGGTGAGATGCCCAATAATATGGCAATCTCCTTTGCATTAACAACATAATGCAAAAGCTATGTCTTTGCCCGTGTTATTTAGACTGACAATGTCCTGTTGGGTATTGGGCTATCCCAACGCAATCGAGTATAAAAAAAGAATCTTAAAAAAGCAATAATATTTTTTGTAATAAATTGTTACCTAAAAATAATACTAAATTACTGAAAAATCAGCATTTTTTATAAAAAAGTACTTGCGTTCCACCGTGGATATGTCAGTATAGAATATGTAAAGATAATTTAGTAAAATCAAGAGGTTAGATATGAATACAGCAGAAAATATTTTAGATGACGATTGGCAAACCAATCCGAATAAAAAGAAAAAAATCAGAGAACTTAACGATTTGCTCAGAACAACGTTTAGCGGTGGCGACTTAGTGATAACCGCCGGCATTGATGGCTTAGGGCTTGTGATGAAAGCTATGATTTTCGAAGCAGTCAGAAATTTCAAAGATTTTAATTCCGATAATGACCCAAATAATGAACATGACTTTGGAAGTCTCAAAGTTGATGGAGTGCAGATTTTTTGGAAGATTGATTATTATGATTTGAATTTTGAGTTTTGCTCGGAAGACCCAAGCAATCCGGCAATAACCAAAAGAGTTTTAACAATTTTATTACCAGAAGAATATTAAGGAGAACGAAAATGACATTTGATATAAATAAATATCCGGGCTATACCGAGATGATTTTTAGAAACCGTAAATCGACATTAACACGTAAAAAGCCGATTGCAACACTGGAAACCGGCGATGGCTTGAAGGTCGCGATGTATGACTTTTATAATAAGTTCCACTTCTTTATGAAATTCGATGGCTTTGCTCCTATGGTTAATGTTTATAGCGACAATGATTACAGCGCGGTTCAGCGCGATGGTGCAATCGCTGACTATAGCGAGAAGTTCGGGAAAATTACCATAATAGATATTGAGCGGATTTTTAATGACACAATAACCAGAAAGCAACCGGCGACAGTAAGTGCCGAATTTATTGATTTTTGCCAACAGTATGCAAAACGTAAAGGCATGGATTTACCGGAAGAAGAAAAGCCGGCGGAAGAAAAGAAACCGCAAGTTGTTGCCGAGTGCCACGTTATAAAATACGACAGCGACGGTAAAATGGTTTACGAGCCGCAGGAACTGGAAAGCGAAGACGTAACACAAGAGGAGCAAAACGAAAATGCTCCTCTTAATATTTCTGAAATCTCTTTGGCGGTGGAATATGAAGATAATGAGGCTGAATTAAAGCCGCAACCCATGACGCCGGAAGATGAGGCAGTATTCGAACAAGCCAGTAAATCTAAGGAAGTTGAGCCGAATTTCAAAAAGACAAAGAAGTCGGCAAAGGCTAAAAAAAAATCGAGCAAGAAAAGCAAGAAGTAGTCTTTGAGGAAAAAGGCTTAATCGAGAAGTTGGAAACAGTTTCAAGATTAAGCCATTTTCCTATGTATCAAGTATTCGAGGATTTTTGCAAGATTTGCAGTTGTTCGTTGCATAATGCCTATAAAGATAACCCGATAATGGCAAAGAGCTGTTATCGGGATTTATACGAAAGCCGCGAAAATGAGTATTTGAAAGTTGTCGGCAAGTATAAAAAAGAGGTTTTTAACGAGTATTTTCCGCTGATGTTGGCGAATTTAACGTCATTATTATTGCAAGAGCCAAAAGATTATCTCGGAACTATTTTTGAAAAATTGAACTTGAGCCAACATTTTAACGGCCAGTTTTTCACACCGCCACATATTTGCGAATTTATGGCCGAGATAACGTTAGGCAACGAAGTGGAAAATGCCATAAAGGAAAAAGGTTATTTTACAATGGCAGAGCCGGCTTGCGGTTCGGGCGCGATGGTTATTGGTTTGGTTCGTTGTATGAAAAATCGCGGTTATGATAATTTAGGCGGCAAGATTTATATAGAGGCGACAGATATTGACGCATTGTGCGTTGACATGACATACACGCAGCTTAGTCTGCTCGGTTTAAGCGTACGCGTTATTCATGGCAATAGTTTAACATTGGAAACCTTTAATACTTGGGATTCGCCGAATCTGCAGGTTGCAAAGATGACCGGTTACTTTAATTAAGATTCTATTAACAGATTGCCGATGTTTTGAGCTGTAAAGTAATGTAAGTTATTGATTTTTCCTAAAAAAGAACTTGCGCTCGGCGGTGGTTATGCCAGAATGCTTATGAGAGATAAATTTTTTAAGAGAGGTATAAAATGGTTCATTTAACGCAAACGGTTGTTCAAAAAGCCGAAATAACTGATAAGATTTATTATATATGGGACGATGCAATTACCGGTTTCGGATTGAAAGTTATTCCAAATGGTAAAAAGAAATATGTGCTTCGTTATTATCATAAATCTGGTGGCAGAAATGCAATTCAGCGATATTTTTTATTCGGGGAAAGCTCTTTTATGCCGACACAAGTAGCTCGCGAAAAAGCCGCAGAGTTTTTGTTAAAAGTAAAAAACGGAGATGATCCGCAGGAGCAAAAAGAAGAATATCGCGAATGTGAAACTTTAGAAGATTTTTGGAATAATTATTTTATTCCGTGCTTTTTACCTAAGCATAAAAATCCCGATACTTATATGAGAAATATCAAAACATACTGGGAAAATGACATTAAGCCTAAATTGGGTAATACCAAGTTATGCGATTTGCGCAGTAAAGATTTTGAGTTGATACATATAGCAAAAGCAAATTCGCCTTATGCGGCAAATAGAATGTTAGCATTAGCCAGCGTTTTATGTAAACTCATTAGAAAAGAAAAAGGGTTGAATATTTCCGTTGACGGTATATCGCACTATCCGGAAGAACAGCGCAATCGAATATTAAACAACGATGAATTGCAAGCATTGAAACAAGAGATGAAGGAAGCTCTCAAGCGTAAAAAGGATATGATTTATACAATATCAGCAATAAAAATGCTTTTATTAACTACGGCGCGTAAAAATGAGATATTGACTGCAGAATGGAGCAAAGTTGATTGGGAACGCAAAATTATCTATCAACCGAAAAGTAAAACCGGTTGGAAGCCTATATATTTAAATAGTACAGCAATCAAAATTTTAAGAGAGCTTTATGATTTGCCTGAAAGGCCGCTAAACGACTATATATTCAAAGGTTATAAGTACCAATCCCATTTAACAGAGCTGAAAACGGCATGGAACACTATATTAAGGAACGCGGGTATAAGTGATTATCGTATACACGATTTGCGCCATCAGGGCGCAAGTATTTGCGTTGAAAATGGGGAGTCATTATATATAGTAAGCAAGATGCTCGGGCATAAAAGCCAACGTACCACGGAACGCTATGCGTATCTCTCAAGTAAACCTATTCAAGAAGCTTCGGAGTTATTAGCGAATGTCGTTGATATTTAAGAGTGTTAAAAATTTGATTCCTAAGAATCCGCATATTGCGGATTTCCTTATTTCATGGAGCTTGTTTCTAATTTGTTGTAATTGTTTGTAGCTGTATTAAATCTACTCACTCGGCACTCACTCGGGCATAAATATATGAAATTTTACTGTTTAACTTTTCCTTAACCATTTAATTTTACAATCTTTTTTAAGGTGTTACCGTGCCGATATGCGCTGATTTGTAATCAGTGGGTCGGGAGTTCGAGTCTCTCTGTCGGCACCAATAAAAAAGAGCCACCCTTGCGGTGGCTTTTTTTATTGGTATCAGAAGAGGGAAAAGAACTTCCGCCCCACTTGGGGCAATCCGAGGAGTGGCTTGAAGATGAACGCAACACCGTTGCGGTTATTAAAAAATGCGGAGTTAAGGTTGAATTAAACACCAGTTATTTTAAGTTCGGCAACGAGCCGTATCCCGCTCCGCGTATAATGAAAATGCTGGCTGAGGCAAATGTTCCGGTTTTAATAAGTGATGATGCGCACTCTGCCGTGCAATTGGGGAATCACTTTGCAACGGCCGAAAATATGGCAAAAGAATGTGGTATCAAACATTGGTGGAATCCGCTCGGTATAAAATCGGCACCGGCGCATTATTCGCAAAGAGAACTCTGAAAAACGGCAAACGCCCCTTGAAACAAGGGGCGCATGTGTCGTATGGGCTATATTGGTATTTTATTTGATGACTTTGATAACCTCATCGGTAATATCATCGCCGCCGCCGAGAATCATCCCTTTGGCAATTACATATTTATAACCTTTTTTCTTAGCTTCAGAAACAATCGTCTCGTTTATGTTCTTTTCAATGCTTT
>JBGUGE010000056.1:0-4417 GCA_045111335.1 Alphaproteobacteria bacterium
GATGCTATTACAGCGTGCGCAATGCGTTCATGCGGTTCTGGGTTGGGATCTGCGTGTTATTCCCGTGTGTTTGGAAATAAAACAAAATGTTTTGATAACAGTGGTATAAAAACCGTTCAGTTAAATTTAAACGGTTTGCCGACAATAGATTTGTCTGGTACATCTTGTTCTATCAACGGTGAATCGACATATCCAGAAATCAAAATTGGTTGTGAATCCATTGTGAACACAGACCAGAATTGTTTGTACGCGGTTGCGGCACTTGGAAATAACAGGTATAATTATACATACAATAATTCGGGGGCGTTTAATGTCTTGTTCCCGAAATTAGAAGATGACACCTCAGACCCAATTGGTGTTGTTACGCGTTTGAACAAATCTTTGGCGGAAAACTATAACGATGCCGCGATTGAAAAAATGGCGAAACAGTGCAAGAACACGGCGGTTAGTTGCATTCGTTCGCTGTGCGGTGCAGACTTTAAGAATTGCTATCGCAACCGTACCGATGTTATGACCGATACATACGCAACCAAAGAAGGAAAATTCGATCAAAGTATGAACAAGGTTGGTGGTGTGCTTGACTTTACAATCGTTCGTGGTTTGTGCCTGGAAACGGTTAAAAACGCGGACGTGTGTGACGAACATCTTAAAATCCAATCCATCAAAAATTATGACAGCGAAAATGGTGCTGCGGGTTGGGGTAAAAATGGCACTGTCCGTGATGCGTGGGTTGGTGCGGTAAGTTCGGGTTATTCCGCAAAGTTGGTTGATGTCCAGGGCGAAGTTGTTGAAACGGGACTTTGCCTTATTGACAAGTCAAAAACAACAAATGAAAAATGCAAAAATAAAACCGAGGCTATGCAGTGTGACTATGTCGACGAAGACGGGTGCCTGTACAGTGTCGACCAATTGGTTCCACGTAAAGATTATCAATTGAGCATGGCGGCGGATACATTGTTCCAAGAAGTCATGGGCGATTTGGAAAAAGAAGCCCAGGCCAAGTATAACGCTAAATTGACGGCGGAACAACACATGTGCCGTGATGCAAACAGTGGTGGCATCATGGGCCGTAACGACCAAAGTGCTACATACATGTGGGCAAAGTTGAAAAATCGTCGGGTTCCAAAGAATTATTCAACCAGTGGATTAAAGGTTGGTGACTTTACGGAAAGTAATGATTTGTACGGTTCGTTCTGTCGTGCGCGTGTGACGATACAATCAGACGACCCGGATATACAAACCGTATTACAGGAAGGCAAGAATTGGTCCACGGCATACTTTGCGGTTGGTGATGTGTTCACCTGTGGTTCGTGGATACCGCAAAAAGACCTTGAATCAATTGCAACCGTTGTGGCGTGCAACAAGGCCAAAGCCAACGGCACAATTGACCGCAATGTGGATTGCACGAGTGGTGATGCCTATAACAAAGTCGGAATGACCACCGGACAAAAATGGGCGACCGCCGCGACAACAATCGGCTCTGCCGGTCTGGGTGTCGCAGGTATGGAATTGCTGCAAAGTAAGACCGGCCTTGGCGGGTTGTTAAGCACCAGTTCTGATTCAGTGGATGAATGCACCAAATCGGCCGATGATGAAATAGCGCGTTGGGAGGCAATAAAAGGCTCTATGACTGCTAATGCCGCATGTGGCAAAGATGACAAAGACAATCCTTTGCAAGGTCTTCATAAATATGTTTATGAAAATGACGGTTTAATCAGAAAATCAAATGCTTCAAAAACGGTTAGCAAGTATAAATATAAAGAGTCCAGTGGTAGTAATGCAGATAAATTATGTATTCGCGAAGAATGGATCAATAATCATATAAAAGAAGTGCAGGATTATAAACGTGATACCTGTGGGTCTATGTCTAACGGGCGCATGTGGGGCCGTGTTGGTATGGATGTTTTGGGTGGTGCGGCCACGGCAACACTTGGCGGTTTGGCGGTTCGCAACAACATCAAAGCATCGAATCGTCAGCAGTTCACCGCAGACGAGCAAGAGTTTATGAATAACGTTGGTAATCATATCTATTGCTTTATCGGTGCGGACGAAGCCGGTACCTATGGCGACCTTATCGAAATAAGCATAGACTAGTGGCCAGTGGATAGTCCGTCACGACCGCGGCGCGGCGTGCCGCGACGGGTGTAAGTGGTTAGTACGGGTGCGAAAATCGCACCCGTTTCTTTTGTTCCCCGGATAGTTCGTTATTGTCTACGATATTTTACTATACACCGAATTGTCATTCCGGACTTGGTCCGGAACAGGGGCTATAAACCTATGACGAATATTGCAGAATTATTGTGAAAACCACGTCATAACTGTTTAGCCCTGTTGCGGCCTGCGCCGCAATGACAATTTTCTGGAATACCCTACTGACCACCCCGCCGGGTGCCGCCCCCCCCAAAAAAAAACGGTTGGGAACCCAACGCTACCCACTAACACTAACCACTACCAACTACCCACTATCGATTCGGCAATTCGAATCGGCGGACGAATCGGTTTTGGGGCGCGCAGCGAATTTTTTTACGCAAAAAAATAAAAAAATCAAAAAAAATTAAAAATAAAAAATGCCGGATTTCTGGGGTTTTTTGAAAATTTTCCCCGCCCGGCAAAAAATAAACAAAATATTTTTGAAAAAATTCTTGACTTTTTTGGAATATGGGGTCATAGTATACGGGCTTTCTAAGTTAGGGCGCAAAAGAAACGGCGAATCTAACCTCTGGATCGCGGAAATAATCCGCAACATTGTGAATAAAAGCAGCTCATCAAAAATGATATGATTGAAAAATCATTGTCATTGTTCAAGAAGGGATATGCAGACAGTTGAATTTGGAATTATCCAAACTTTGACTAAGTCAAATGTGCATATCCTAGACAGGTAGTAGGTTAGAAAATTCCAAAATCTTGATTTTGTGAATTTGCTTATCGCGACGGCACTTGTGCCGACGGATAAAGCGCAAGAATAAATAACCTCGTTAAAAACTTGTCTTGCGAATATATATATGTAAAGACGAACTGATTATTAGTCAGCTTTGTTTAATATGCACAGGACTTAAACCACAGGTTTTTTTAGAACTTGAGAGTTTGATCCTGGCTCAGAACGAACGCTGGCGGCAGGTCTTAGGCATGCAAGTCGAACGGGTGAAGCAGGGGCTTGCCCTTGTGGATCTAGTGGCGCACGAGTGAGTAACGCGTGGGAAACTGCCCATTACTGGGGAATAACGTTTGGAAACGAACGCTAATACCGCATACGCCGGAAACGGGAAAGATTTATCGGTGATGGATGTGCCCGCGTTGGATTAGCTTGTTGGTGGGGTAATGGCCTACCAAGGCGATGATCCATAGCTGGTCTGAGAGGACGATCAGCCACGCTGGAACTGAGACACGGTCCAGACTCCTACGGGAGGCAGCAGCTAAGAATATTGGGCAATGGAGGCAACTCTGACCCAGCCATGCCGCGTGAATGAAGAAGGCCTTCGGGTTGTAAAGTTCTTTTAGTCGTGAAGATGATGACAGTAGCGACAGAAAAAGCACCGGCTAACTTCGTGCCAGCAGCCGCGGTAATACGAAGGGTGCAAGCGTTGTTCGGATTTACTGGGCGTAAAGCGTCCGTAGGTGGTTTGTTAAGTCAGGGGTGAAATCCCGGGGCCTAACCCCGGAACTGCCTTTGATACTGGCAGGCTGGAGCACGATAGAGGAAGATGGAATATCTGGTGTAGGGGTGAAATCCGTAGATATCAGATAGAACACCAATGGCGAAGGCAGTCTTCTGGATCGTTGCTGACACTGAGGGACGAAAGCGTGGGTAGCAAACAGAATTAGATACTCTGGTAGTCCACGCCCTAAACGATGCATGCTTGTTGTTGGTTTCCTTCGGGGAATCAGTGACGAAGCTAACGCGTTAAGCATGCCGCCTGGGGACTACGATCGCAAGATTAAAACTTAAAGGAATTGACGGGGACCCGCACAAGCGGTGGAGTATGTTGTTTAATTCGATGCTACGCGAGAAACCTTACCGACCCTTGACATCTTGGTCGCGACTTCCAGAGATGGTTGTCTTCAATTCGGTTGGACCAAAGACAGATGCTGCATGGCTGTCGTCAGCTCGTGTCGTGAGATGTTAGGTTAAGTCCTGCAACGAGCGCAACCCATGCCCTATGTTGCCAGCGGGTAATGCCGGGAACTCTTAGGGGACTGCCTGCGTCAAGCAGGAGGAAGGTGTGGATGACGTCAAGTCATCATGGTTCTTACGGGTCGGGCTACAAACGTACTACAATGGTGGTAACAATGGGTCGCAATGTCGCAAGGCAAAGCTAATCCTTAAAAGGCGTCTCAGTTCGGATTGTCCTCTGCAACTCGAGGGCATGAAGTTGGAATCGCTAGTAATCGCTGATCAGAATGCAGCGGTGAATTCGTT
>JBGUGE010000057.1:0-2454 GCA_045111335.1 Alphaproteobacteria bacterium
ATGTTGCAGCATATTGCGTTGGCTAATCCGCACATTGCGTTTTATCTTTATGCCGATGGCAAAAAAAAGTTGGCTCTGAATGCCTGCAACGGTGAACTTCCGGAGGCAAGGAGGCAACGCATTACCGATGTTTTGGGAACAGAGTTTCGCGAGAATTCGGTACCGATTACGGCGCAGAACGAATTTTGCGATATCAGCGGTTTTGTCAGCATCCCGACCTATCATAAAGCCAATTCGCTGTCGGAATTTTTGTTTGTAAACAATCGCCCGGTGCGAGATAAGCTGATTTTGGGGGCAATTAAAGGAGCCTATCAGGACATGATGATGTCGGGGCGCTATCCGGTGTGTGCGATTTTTATCAGAGTTAATCCGCGCTACGTTGATGTGAATGTGCACCCGACCAAAGCCGAGGTTCGCTTTTATGACAACGGAGCGGTGCGCGGTCTGTTGGTCGGTGCTATTCGCAATGCTTTAAGCCTCGGCGGTCAGCACAGCGCCGATACCGGAAGTTTGGAACATTTGCTGACACAACAAATAACGGCGGAAACCGCGCAACTTCAGGCATTGCATCAGGTGGCAACCGAGTTTTCCGTGCACGATGGCGGCGGTTTTTCGGAACGGCGTTTTCAGTCATTTGCCGGAGCTTCAAGGGGCACTCATGGCACTCCGCCTATAGATTTTCCGGACTTGCAAAATCAATATTCGGTACGCGTTGCCGAGGCTCCGACGCCGGAAACATTGGCTCAGGTCGGTGAGTTGGGTTTGGCTAAGGCGCAATTTCACAACACATACATAATTTCGCAAACGGATGACAGCATTGTGATTGTTGACCAACATGCGGCGCACGAGCGTATTACCATGGAGCGTATGAAGCAGGGCATGGCCAAGCACGAGCGGATGCCGTCACAAATGTTGCTTATTCCGGAAGTTGTTGATTTATCTGCGTTAGAAAAAGCCAATCTTTTGGAATACGCCGAAACTCTTTCTTCTTTGGGTTTACAGATTGAAGAATTCGGTTCTTCCGCAATTTTGGTACGAGAAATTCCGGCACTTTTGGGTGATACCGACGTTAAAAAACTGATAAAAGATTTGGCCGCCGAAATTTCCGAATGGGGTAGTGCTTATGCATTGAGTGATAAAATTCACCATATTTGCGCTACCATCGCCTGTCACGGTTCGGTTCGTGCCGGTCGTCCCCTTAATATTGAAGAAATGAACCGTCTTCTTCGTGATATGGAACGCACCGAACATTCCGGACAATGTAATCACGGTCGTCCGACGTATGTGAAGATAAGGGTGGCGGATATTGAGAAACTCTTCGAGAGAAAGTAAAACGCGCCTAATGGGTAACTACTTGTAAGCCTTTTCTCTTATGTACCCTTTGTTGTACACCGCGAAAAAAGGCTTACGGCGTATTGACCTCATTATCCGTGTTTTATCGTGTAGGTACTGTTTGTGTACACGTCGTCAAAAAATCACGACGCATCTGATTTATTAATTTTGCTTTGTCCGGCGGAATACCCGGCGCATTACCAGATAATTCTTGACATAACACGACAAATATGTTAGAGCAATCGTGTTTTTCGATATTTATGACAATTATTAATTCACTCAAAATATTTACTATTATGAAAAGTACTTTAACAAGCATTCTGTGGGTGTTGATAGCGTTTGTCGGCGCCGTGCTGCTTAACTGCGGCTTGATTTATTTAGGGTATCTCGGTCTAATTCTCTCGTGTGCTCTCATCTTTGTATTGCTGTTCTACTTCATTGTTGAGGGTGATTTGAGTGTGATTACACGTATACTCTTGGCTGCATGTATCGGCATTTTGTACGTTCACACTATCTGGTATCCCGATGTGACAATAGCGGCCATCATGGGTTTGGCTGTCTCGTTTAATCTGCTTACTATTCAAAATGAGAAGCTGTCGATGAGAACCTCTTTGATGATGTGGTATTTCGTATCATGGAATGTCGCTTTTTACATTATGGGAGATCCGGTGTTGGAGTGGGCAGATGCAGTCTTGGCGCTGACAGCAGTGATTTGCTCGGGGTTATGGCTTTATCAAAAAGCTCAAACGCAAAAAGGGAATACTTAACGGTATTCCTTTAATTTTTTGCCTTATTATAATATTTTTCCTTTATACGGTAAGAATATTAATAATTAATCATAAGAAAAATATTGACATTTAGTGACTAATGTTATATAAAAATTACCATAATGGATTCGTGGGTGAATTTCATTTATCAGGCAGAACGCGGTTTTAGAATCGGCGTTCTTTTTTTATAAACTTTACCAAACCGTGCGCATAAAAGCGTGCGGTTTCGGCATTTTAAAGAAAGGAAAAGAAAATGTATAACGACAATGACAAAGAATATTTGTATCGGCCGGTGCCGGGGGAGACTACTCACCAAACGGTCGAACGTAATTATTATAAATATGTTGCACCGGAT
>JBGUGE010000058.1:0-4562 GCA_045111335.1 Alphaproteobacteria bacterium
ATCCGCAGATGAAGAACAATGAATATTCAAAATATTTTCCGCTCATTTACTCTATATTAGCATTTTGATGTATATATTGGCCCAAAACAAGTACAATAATATAGGATATTTTTAAAATGGCTATTACAAAATTGACTTCTAACCAACTTTATCGCAAATGTGATACATCTAAATTTAATTTCAGTACGACGGCAGATTTGGCTGAACGGCTTTCCGCTTTGGGACAGGATCGCGCCATCAGTGCCGTTGAACTCGGAATTCATATCCGTTCGCGCGGATATAATCTGTTTTGCCTCGGTCCGGAGGGAACCGGCAAAATGAGTTTAGTTAAAAGAATCTTGGAAAAAGAAGCCCAAAAACGCAAAACTCCGGATGATTGGGCGTATGTTTATAATTTTGAAGAATCATATAAGCCGAAGGCTATTCGTTTTCCGGCCGGTCAGGCTTGCGATTTTGCCAAAGATGTCGATGATTTGATTGAAGAATTGTCTACCTCATTGACTGTCTTGGTGGAATCGGATGAATATAAAGCAGCTTTAAGTATTATCAAGCAGAAATATAAATCAAAAAAAGAAGAATACATCAATGTGTTACAGAAAAAAGCCAAAGGTAAACGCGTTTCTTTGCTGCATATGCAAATGGGATTGGTGGTTGCACCGATGAAGGACGGAGAAGTCTTAAGTCCTGATGTGTTTGATCAACTGCCGGATGATGAAAAGAAGCTGATTATGGACGATTTGAATGCCATGCAGGAAGAAATCGAAAATGCTACGCAAGATTTGCCGATGTGGGAAGAAAAACAACGAGCGGAAATTGATGCGTTGCGTCGCAAATTTGCCAAAGCGGCCGTAAAACAACCGGTTGATGATTTGCGCAAAAAATATAAAGGGTTGTCGCAGGCATGCAAATTCTTGAAATCGGTTCAGGACCATATCTTGGATAATGTTGATGATTTTGTGCCGGAGGATAAGGAAAAAACCGTTTTGGCCGGTACCGGTGAAGAAGATCCGTTACAAATGTTACTCAGCCGGATGAAACAGCCGGAAGATGATAAATTTGCCAAATTGAAGGTTAATGTAATTGTTAAAAATACGCCGGATTCAGGTGCGCCGATTATTACTCTCGACCATCCGACGCAAGGCAATTTAGTGGGTAAAGTTGAGCGAATTCAGCAGTATGGTGCGCTATTGACCGATTTTACGTTGATTAAGGCGGGGGCTTTGCATTGTGCCAACGGCGGCTTTTTGTTGCTTGATGCCCGCAAGGTTTTGGAGCAGCCGTTTGCGTGGGATTCTCTGAAACGGGCGATTGCCTCCAAGCGCATTAAAATCGAGGCTCCGAGCGAAGATACAAGTTTTACCACCATTTCGCTTGATCCGGAACCGATTCCGCTCAATATTAAAATTGTGTTGACCGGAGATTTTGAAATTTATGATTTGTTGTGTGAACGCGATCCTGATTTCAGGGATTTCTTTAAGGTTGAGGCCGATTTCGGTATTATTATGGACCGTACACCGGAAAATGAGGTGGAATATGCCAAACTTATCGGTTCGCTCTCTAAAAAGAAGGGGTTGCGTTCACTCAATAAACAAGCCGTGGCGCGGGTTATTGAGCATGCATCACGTTTGGCCGATGATTCCAATAAGCTGACGGCACATATATCTTCTATCGGTGATTTATTGCGGGAGGCTGATTATTGGGCGCGCAAGTCCAACTCTAAGCAAATCGGTAAAAATCATATCGAACAGGCCATCGATGCACAAATTTATCGTTCCGACCGCGTGAAAAAATCTATGTTGGAAGAAATCGATAAAGGTACGATTTTGATGGATGTTGTCGGCGAAAGAGTGGGCCAAATCAACGGTTTGGTGGTGTATGATTTTTCCAATTACACCTTCGGAAAACCGGCACGAATTACCACTCAGGTTCGGATGGGAAAGGGCGATTTTGTGAATATTGAACGTGAGGTCGCCATGAGCGGGCCGATTCACAGTAAAGGGGTTTTAATCTTAAAATCGCTGATAGCCAACCGTTTTGCCAAACATTCGCCGCTTTCGTTGTCAGCCTCGATTGTTTTTGAGCAATCGTATGGCGGAGTTGATGGCGACAGTGCATCTTCAACCGAATATTATTGCATGATTTCGGCCATTACCGGCTTGCCGATTAAACAAAATATTGCCGTTACCGGCTCAATCAATCAGTTCGGAGAAATTCAGCCGATCGGCGGCGTAAACGAGAAAATCGAAGGTTTCTTTGATGTTTGCGCCTATAAAGGTCTGACCGGTACTCAGGGAGTGATTATTCCGCGTACAAATGTTGATAATCTGATGTTGCGTGCCGATATTTTGCAGGCAGTTGATGACGGTAAGTTCACAATTTATGCGATTGATACCGTTGATGACGGCATTGAGATTCTGACCGGTAGAAAGGCCGGAAAAATCAACGCTAAAGGAGAATATCCGAAAAATACGGTAAACTATTTGGTACAACAGAGTCTTAAGGAATATTATAAAGACTATGTTCGTTATGCCAAAGAAACCAACGGTTGTTTATAAATATTTTTGGCAGATAACCCAAACCCCGTACGGATACAACGTACGGGGTTTATGATTCGAACATAACGCTACATGCGTGAGCAGGTAGGTGTAGACAATCCTAAATCTTCATTTTTACAAATCTTTTGGCTGGTGTTGGCTATTCTATTACTGAAGGATACTTCATAAAATCATTATCATAAATCTGCCTTTTAGGATAATAAAATGATTGTAATGGCGCATCCTCGGTCAAGCATTATTTTTTGAATAATTACATGTATCAGTGCTTTGCGGATAGTAAATTTTTGGCTTTTACCTCAATTAGATGATAGACTAAAACACCTACAACCACGGCCAGCCCTAAAGTCATAAACATATTAGCATACGGGTGTTCCGTAATAAATTGCGGATGTGATACCCAGAAGCCGTTTTTTAAGGCCACAAAAATTAAGGTGTGAGTCATATAAATAGAAAACACATATTTGGATAAGCAGGCAAATATGTCACGATTAAGCAATTGCGAAATGTATCCTTTGTTGCAAACAAAGGCCGTAACCAGAGCCACAAAAACCAAAATAAACATAAAATCATTGCCGTGGGCGAATTTATGAAACATCAAATTGTGAATCATAAACCACAAACAAACAAATTCGACGCCGGTAATCAGCCATTTTATTGCTTTTTGAGGCGTATAGTCTTGAATGGCGGTTTGATAATGATGATACCACAGGGCAATAAGCATTCCCGAACCTATGCCGCCCCATGCCCGCAACATTAATGAGTTAAAAATCGCTCCGTAAACTTTCGGGGAATTGTTAATATGAAAATTATTGCCCTGTAACAGGAAAGAATAACTGATGTATACTCCGATTCCGATAATCAGCCACACAATCTTAGGGTTGAAATTTTTTAACAGATAGAAAAACAGCACAAAGTGTATCATCATAACCGAACAATACCATGAAACACCGATGTTTCCGCTGATTTTATATAAGGACGTACCGTTTAAGAACAATAAAGCGTAGAGATTGTCCCAATAGGTGAATTTCAGCAGACCGCACAAGGCAAATCCGCCGGCCATGAGTACCGCAAAGGCCATTACCGGCCACATACGAATAAACTTCTTTTTGATAAAATCCCAGAATTTTTGCGCCGGATTATGAACAAACCCCAAATAGAAAAACAATCCGGATAAAATAAAGAAAAAATCGACCGCCTTTTGCCCGTTTTGCGTCCAACTGCCGAGACTTTTGTATATATCCGGCAGAGGTAACCTTAAACCGAATAAGCCACCCTGACGTGAATGAAAAAAGTGCAAAAGCAAAATTGATAAAATGGCAATAAGGCGTAAAAATTCGATATTTTTCATTTTTAACATGGCAGTTTCCTTTTGATAGGCATATATATCACATAGCCGATTTATAGAAAGAGTTACAGGAAATGTCAAATAAATTATAAGGTTTATCTATACAAAAAAAGGCAACATTCGAGAGAGTGTCGCCTTTTTTGAGTAAATGATAAAATATCAGAATTTATATTGCAAGCCGATGGTTGCGTCACCGATATAATCAAAATAGTTGTTATCGATGTGATGATAGCGCAACAAACCGCGGAGTGCCCATTGTTCGTTTAATGCATATTGCAAGCCCAATCCGCCGCGAAATGCCGCTTTGTTTTTGGTGTAGTGAACATCCCATTTATCAACTTTGTTTTTAGCCTTCAAATCAAATTCGTAATAACCGAGACCGAACATAGCCAATATATCCAATTGATAGCTGAGCGGAATGTAACCTACGGCATCAATGCCGAGACTGGAGTAAGATAAATCACCGATACCGTCAACATCTTTATCCGAACTTGCGGCGGAAGAAATTTCCAAGCCGAGGTTTTGATTGAATTTTACTCCCACGTTTATGTCAAAAACCGCCACATTGCTTGAACCGGTTAAATCTTTGCCCGAGGTCTTAATATGGGAGGCACCGAGATCGGCACCGATATAAGGCTCAACACCATAACCGTAAGCCTGAG
>JBGUGE010000059.1:0-3337 GCA_045111335.1 Alphaproteobacteria bacterium
AATTTTTGCATTTTTATACCCCTTTTAATTGTTTTAATAATAAAATTAACCAATAAAAAGTCAAGGATAAAATTATCCCTTTATCACGAACGGCGTTTTTTTTGTTGCATTTGCAGACAATTTCATTATAATGATCTCCATCAATCATATTATGAAGACTATAATTAAAAATGGTTCTTTGTTGCAAACAAAGAATACACATATATCAGTGATCGTTTAATAAATTCTACTGTATTATGAGAAAAAATATTTTTTACATCTACAGGGCGTTGCGTAATTTCGACGTAACGGCCGAAGAAGTGGGCAAAATTGCCGACGGCTATCGCCATTGGATTGACAATCCGATCGAGAGCCGACCGCATTACAACACGGTCTACGCTGTTGACGGCAAGTTGTATGCCATGCCGTACCCGAAGGATAGTATATTCGGCAAGTTTGTGGGCTATGAGCTTAACGGGGTGGTTTATCTTTCCTGTTACAGGCAATACGTTTATGGCTCCGATGTTGCGGAATGTGTGCGAGAGCTGGCCGCCGATTTCGGCAAGAAAAAACTGTATTGTCCGCAAATTCCGGAAATCGAGTTGGGGTTGCCGACAGCCGCAGAAGTTACCGAGTTGGTGCGCGCTATGAAAAATCAACCGGGAATAGGTTACAAAATCTATCATTTTTTCGGTATGTATTGGATTAAGCCGAGTGCCGAATTTCCGAACAAACCGATTGCTAATGTGTTGCATCGCATCAATAAGCAGGTAGGTTGTGACTTGTACATTCCGAATCAGAGCACACAGGCTGTAGTCTGCTTGGTTACACATTTGCGCGAGGGTATTGACTTTTTGGGTGAGGTTGATGACTTTGGCACGCCGACGTCGGAAACCGAAGACGCTTATGAGGTAATATACAATAGTCTTAGTCGTTAAAACTTTATGCTTATGAAAGAAATTGGAATAGCCGAGGTGCGTAAGATTTTGGAAGTAACCGTAAATGATTACGTGTACTACCGCTTAATCAAGATGTCTGACGAGGAACTCCTCAAAATCGATCTGCGTTATGATTTTGATCTCGACTCGCTGGATATTGAGGAGATGTTCAACTCGATCCGCAGCCTCTACGGTATCAACGTTGACCGGTATCTGGTAAAACACCCATTTAACGATGATGAAACCGTCGAGAACTTCATCGATATGGTTAACTGTTGTTTATAATATGGGGTATAGAATTTAAGAAAATCCGCTTTGGGCTAATAACCTGAAGCGGATTTTTTTTGTTGCCTTAATCAAAGATTGGGCGGGAGTTAATAACAACGGTCATTCAACTTGGAATACCAAGTACTGCCTTCGCCGTAGCAATTACGTTCTTTGGTTTGTTGTTGCGAGGTATTGTTGGAAGAGTAGGCGTTATAATACATATAGCCGTGAAACAGCAAACCGCACAACAGCACCAATATGCAGATATTCATGCATGACTTTATGTAATCGGAGGCAAAATAAAGAATGGCGACCAATGCCGCAAAATTAACGCGGTTGAACACAATGGCGTCGTACAAATTGCTACGATTGCGATATACGTTGTATACGTAAAATACGATTAATCCGACCAAAATCAGGCCTCTGATAATTTTTTCAAACATTTTTCAAATCCTTTGTTTTTTTGCAGTATAGCTGAATGAATAAAAATATCAACCCCAAAAATGAGGGGGGTATTATCTTGTGTAGTATATTTAAAAAAAAAGAAACTCGCTTAGCCGCGGGGCTAAACGAGTTCCTTTTTTGGTAATGTTGAGAAGATTTGCATCTTCTCTGACATTTTCTTTCGCCAAGGCAATATAATCAGCTCGAGACCATAATACAATGACAGCACAAACGCACATGCCAATACATTACAAGTCCAAGCCAAATTATACGCCTTCTTAGCATCATCGCCTTTTTTATCTTTAACAATGGCAAGAGCAAAAGGAGTTAACAGAATAGCTATCAAAGCCATCGAACCTACCATAACCGTAACCAATTCAACGGTTGTCGGTTTTCTCAGTTCAACAGGCTCCGGATGAAGCTCTCTGTCCATACTCGCTTCTGCAATGTTAAATCTTGCCATCATAGCCTTTTGGGCTTCCTGATTGTGCGCTACTTTTACGATATGCAGAGGAATTGCTCCCTGCTGTCCGTTAATGTATGCAGCACACAAACACGCGCCAAAGAAAACAATCAGGCTAAGACATGCCTTCTTAATTTTGCTGAAAGGCAAGTAGATAATAGCCAGATTGCTGACTAAGACGATGATGACAACGATTTGAACACTTGTTGTTGCCATTTTTTAAAATTTTTTACAGTTTTACACTTGTGCCCAAACCGAAAATCGGAGTGAACACGTTTTCGCTAATGTAGCCACCAAGCTGGGCAAACAGTGTGGCGTTACCCTTGTGCAGACCACCCACGATATGCAGGCCGGTTTTCACAGAGTTCATGTACAGAGCAGAAGACATATTCAACCCAAATCCCTTACCAACATTGATGTTGTTCCTGTTGTAGGAAAGGATATAGTTCTTACTCTCAAGACCAATATTATTGGCTGTGAGGGTAAACGAATTGTTCTTGCTCTGCCACTTGGCTGCGGCGTAACCAGATTTGGTTTCAGCAAAGTCCACACAACCACCAAAGGTAAGGTTTCCAATCTTCTGTTCACCACCAACATAGTAATTGCCAGTGTTAAACTTATAGAAAGAACTTCCCTTGTGGCCGGCATAGATCTTTGTTCCACCTGCAGTCAGAGTAACTTGAGTAGCACTTGCGGCTGTGAAATTTTCACCGCTGTTAATGGTAAAGTTGCTAAACTGCGGGTCGAAACCCGAAGTTTTGATGGTATTGCGGGCAAACGTGCCACACTTTACCTCAACCTTACCCCACTCAAAGTTAGCACCGAGCCGGAAATCGTTGGTCGGGCATGCGACGTTGTATTCCGTCGACACACAACCGACGATATCAAAACCTGCATAGAGGCCGTTTGCATACTGGTGTTCCCACGTTGCAATACCGGCAACCTGACCGAGCTGCTGCTCATTTGTCACGTTACCATCGGCAATTACGGTTACACTTGCCTTGGTCGTGTCGACCATTGATTTCAGACTCAGACCACCGCCGGCGGTCATGTTAGTACGGTTGTTCACTGTTAAAACTGCTACGGCTACGACGATGATAGCCATGGCAAAAATACTTACATTCTTTTTCATAATCGGTAATTTTTTTTGTATATTGATATTGACTTTTCTATTAAAATATGTCCGTTTCAATTCTTTAAACCAATATGGAAAAGAATATAAGGGACATAATACCTATCTAAGTGT
>JBGUGE010000060.1:0-2286 GCA_045111335.1 Alphaproteobacteria bacterium
CTTCTACGTCCCGAACGTAGCGCTCTACCAGGCTGAGCTACACTCCGATAACTCCATTCCTTTTAATACATTTTTTAAATATTGCAACAAAAATTTTCGCTTTTCGCAAAAAAAAACATCAAATGTCGATATTTGTCGCAATATCAATCTGTTATTTTTTCAAAGCAAACAATATATTCTTCAAAATATGCTTAATTTTCTTCCGCTGATGCATTATTTTCTGCAGTTTCCGATACCGATTTCATACCCTGAGATGCCTTGTACTCGGCACGCAACTCCCTAAACTCCTCTTTCTGCGAATCATTCAACACTTCTTCAAACGACGAAAGCATACTGATTTCCAACGCACGCGCCTGCCGCCGCAAATCTGCCGCTTTCTGGAGTATATCCTCCTTTTCTTTCAGACCGTTGGCGCTGATTTCCCGTATTTTTTGCAGTTGGTCCTCGTTTAAGTCAAGTTTTTGCACATAATAACTCACATCCGGATCCAAATTTTCAACCTCCGCGACAACTTCATCTGCAGAAGGAGCCGGCTTTACGTCTTCCAACAAAGAAATCGGCTTGGCCATTGTTGCCGACTGAACTTCCTCTGCAATCGACACTCCCCCGAAAAACTGCGCAAAAACGCATGGCGAAACCAATAAACAGCCACCCGCAACCATTATTAAAAATCTTATATTCATCTCCACCTCCGGTATAAAATCTGTGATTATAGTAACTTCTTTCAACATATTTTCAAGTTTTTTATATTGCAAAATCGTGTTCATACACAACTTTCAGCAAATTTTATGATATATTTATGTTGCATCTTGCCTGAAGTCTGTTATATTCAACCCCATAGGAGAAAACATGAAAATACTGTATTGCGGAGATATTGTGGCGCGTTCGGGGCGCGAGGCGGTGTTAGATAATCTTGCGGTGCTCAAAAAGACTTATGCGCCGGATGTAACAATGCTTAATGTTGAAAATTCGGCACACGGTTTTGGCACCACTCCCGGAATTTGCCGTGATTTTTTGGCGCACGGAGCGGATATTTTGCTGACCGGCAATCATTTTTTGAATCAGCGTGAGATAATTCCGTATTTGGACGAGTGCAAAGTCATCATCCGACCGGCAAACATTCCGGCCGAAAATGCCGGCCGCGGATATGTTGTTTATGAGCTTGCCGACGGTCGTCGGATTTTGGTAATACAGCTGCTCGGCCGCTTATTTATGGAGGCAGTTGATTGTCCGGTGCAGGCCGTGGATAATATTTTACAAAAATATACTCTCAGCCAAAATATCAACGCTGTTTTCGTAGACATTCATGCCGAAGCGAGTTCGGAAAAACTTTCGCTCGGATATTATCTTGACGGCCGCGTTTCGTGCGTTGCCGGCACCCACACCCATGTTCCGACAGCCGATGCTCATATTCTACCGCACGGCACAGCCTATATCACCGATGTAGGTATGTGCGGCAATTATAACTCGGTTTTGGGGTTTGAACCGGAAGCGCCGATTAACCGATTGCGCCGCCGCTATGTCGGAGACAGACTGACTCCGGCCGCCGGAAAAGGCACAATTTATGCCATTTTGGTAGAAACCGATGACAAAACCGGCTTAGCCAAATCCATTGAGCAAATCAAATTATAAAAAAGGCCGCCCGCAGGCGGCTTTCTTAATTTAACCCGATATTTATCAGAAAAACTTCATCATAAACACGCAGTTATCATCGGCACAATTGCAGGCCAAAGCGGCCGTTCCCGCATCCATCGGCGGTGCAATACTCGTACCGGCGGAACACGCCACGGCATAAGACTTACTGTCGGTTTTACCGCTGCAACCCATATAAAGTTCATTTTCGATTTGCTTTAATACAGAGCTGGAGCCGGCGCCAATTCCCAACCCTATAAACGAAGAATTACGCACATTGGCCCACGCGCTTGAGCCGAGCGCCACACATGCTTCTTCAGTCAATTCATTAAAAACCACAACAAACGCCTGCTCATCTTTTTTATCCGCATCAATCCACGAGGCCCTGATATCCACCCCGCCGCCGAACGGATTACGAATATCGGTACCGTCTTCATCGCTTGACTGCACTGCTCTTAATTTGATTGCCGAAGCCACACTCAAGCCCTTATAAGAATCAGCACCCGAACCGTACGCCGAAATTTTTGAAGCAATCATGGCAACTTGTTCCAAAGATGAGTTAATCCGATGCTGGCTTATCATCTTTCTGTATCCGGATAATCCGCCGACCGAGATAATGCCGATAATCGACAATACGCCGAGCATTTCAATCAT
>JBGUGE010000061.1:0-16935 GCA_045111335.1 Alphaproteobacteria bacterium
GAAAGTGCCGGCTTTTTGGCGTTTACGGGGGGCGGTTTTTTTATGGATTTTTAATAAAAATCGTGATATAATCCGAAAAAATGTAACAAAACTTTAACACACAAAAGCAACAATTTATGTTATAAATAAAGTATAACGTAATTTAAACAAGGAGAACGACCATGGCTAAAGATGTGGCAGGCTATATTTCAAAGCTGAAAGAGAAAACCTACGATGAGCAAGTATCTACGCTTGTCCGCCTGAAGATTTTGTATCCTAAAGACTATGATCTTGTGCTGAAAAACGGTAGCTTAGACGAGAAGTTACTTAAAAAGGTGGAAAAATCATATGAGTGGCAAACAAAACGGTTCAACAAATTAAAAGAAGACGCGGCAAAAGAAGGCAAAGGGTTAGTCAGAAAGTTGAACGAAATAAGAGCTGATGGTAATGATCAGGGTGATTATTTGCTTACGTTTGTGAAAGCGCAAGGAGTAAAGGTTAAAACACTTACCCAAGAGCAACAGAATAAAAATATCCATGAATTGGCAAGTCTCTCTCTAAAAGACATGGGGCAAAACATGCAAAATAATAACAGGTCTTCAAAAGAATATGAGAATCTGTATAAAAGTTATGTAAGTCGTTATGGTGAAGCCTATGCAAAAGAATGGGCAAACAAAGCAGCAAAGTTGAGAAACGAGACTGTTAAAGATTATAATCAAATTATGAAAGAGTGCAAAGGTAACCGTGAAGAGGCTGCTAAGAGAATGGCTAAAAAAGGAGGCCTCTTGAAAGAATTTGGTGTACATATGGGTATTGTGCAAGAGGTAGAAACCAAATCCACCGGGAATGCAAGAGTTCAACAACAGCAACAGGCTCAGCAACAGCGAGCATCCGCGCCGGCAAAAGGTAATGCCGGTAATACAGATACCGCTACAAAAGATGCGGCTCCGGCCAGAGAAAGCGCCGGTACTTCCACGAGAGCTGCGGCTCCGGCCAGAGAAAGTGCCGCTAATACCGGTAATGCCGCTGTTGATGCAATGATCCGGAAAATCGAATATATGAACAGCCGAAACGGTGCAAGCCGCTCGATTGATGCGGTGGGAACAGCGCAAAAACTGTATGAGTTGTATGGCGAAAATGCCGGTGCAATGTTAGATGTTGCAATGAACTCTCCGCGCGAAAAATATTCGCAAGGTGCCGGTCAGGAATTCAGAACCTCGCGTGAGGCGGTACAGCACTTGGCAAATATGGATAAAGAACAAGCGCAGGATTTTGCCGCCAATATGTTGGGCGATAGAGCTAAGTCACAAAATACCAATACGGATAACGAGGTGGCCGCTAAGCCTAATATTGAAAAGTTCAAAGAAGATATGTTGCAACAGTTTCCTTCCAATCAAGGCGGTGCGTTTTCTGAATTGCAAACGGGAGGAGATAAGGCTTTTGAGGGTCTGCAACAAGCGGTTGCCAGTATGATGTCCGGAAATAATGACCAAGTTGAAGAGAGCATACAAAAGCTTGTTATGGCATTGGTGGAGCAATACGGTTTTAAAGATCTTTCGGAATTAAATATTGCGTTAAATGAAGTTGCTCAGGAAAGAACAGCTCATCAGCCGCAAGTTGAAACGCAAGTACTGATGGCTGCAGGTGCGACAGGGAAGAAGCGCGATAACGCTAAAGTTGTGGAAGAACCTTCGGCGGAAGAAAAGAAACGTCAGGAAGATGAGAAGATGTTCGAGGATATGTATAAAAACGATCCGAAGAAGTTTAAGAAAGCTAAAGAAGGTTATAAAAAGGCTTTAGAAGGGGATCCGGCCGGCGCTAAACAAGCTCAGTATTATCTTGATATCATCGAAAAGATTGAAACTAAAGATCAGATGGCTAAGGATAAGGCAAAGGCAGATAAGAAAGCTGAAAAAGAGGCTCGTAAGCTTCAGAAAAAACAAAGAAGAGAATTGGCCGGTAAGAGTAATAATCCGATTAAACGGGCTCTGGACAGCGTATCGGATTATCTGATGGCTAAAGAGGCTGTGTATAATAAAAATGATAATACATATGATTTGCACGGATATGAAGGCAAAGATCCGTATAGCTCAAAGAAACTTACAAACGGTATTTATAAAATAGAACAAGACAAAGATGGAAATATGACGATTAAGTATAAGAGTGATAAAAATAAGGATTTCACTACGTTAGATATGAGTCAGGAAGAAGCAAAAGCATTGTCTGAATCTCTGAAAGAGGCGGCAAAGAAATATGCTTCCGAAAAGACTCATATCGGGATGAAGTATAAGAGCAACGGAGGGCGTTAATCCTAAGTGTTTGTAAAAGAAAAGCCGGTGCGAAAGTGCCGGCTTTTTTGCAATTGGAAGGCTGGGAAAATTCTTAGTACATAACTTTACTTAAATACAATCCGTAGGCCGGCGCACTGATGCCGGCCTTTTTGCGGTCTTTAGCCTCCAAAATGCGCTTAACGTCTTGCGGCTGCAACTTGCCGCAACCGACCTGCATTAAAGTACCGACCATGTTGCGCACCTGATGATAAATAAACGAGCGCGCCTCAACCGTGAAAATAACTTCATCGCCGCTTTGGGTTATCTCCAATTTATCCAGAGTTTTCAGCGGAGATTTGGCCTGACAGCCGGAACCGCGAAACGAGCTGAAATCATGGTGGCCGAGGAGATATTGCGCCCCTTGCCGCATGGCTTCAACATCCAGCGGATAAGTAACGTGCCAAACGCGATTAATCAGTAGCGGACTGGCACCGCGGCGATTCAAAATGCGATAAATATAGCCGCGGCCTTTGGCGGAAAAACGGGCATGAAAATCGGCACCGACTTTTTCGGTTTTAATCACGGCTACCGGTGCTTCAAGCTCACGCAACAGGGCGTTCAGGCTTTCTTGCATTTTGTATTCGCTGATATCCGAATCCAAGTCAAAATGCGCCACTTGCCCCAGTGCGTGCACACCGGCATCGGTACGTCCGGCGGCGAAAACCTCCGCCGTTTGATGTGAAAATCCGGTAATTGCCTTCTCCAAATACTCCTGCACACTCTGGCCGTCGCGTTGTTTTTGCCAACCGACAAGATTGGTGCCGTCATATTCTACGGTGATTTTGTAGCGCATATTCGTTCCTTATAACATAAACCTGTGTGGCTTTTTATATTTGCTCACGGGCACAGTTGTAACATATAGCATAAATAAAAGCAAACAAAAAAGTGTTGCCGCCAAAGCAACAACACTTTCTTATCTCTAAAACTCGGAGAACAAGCCGGGTACATCAAATAGAAATCCGGAGAATCAGACTAATACAAAGGGGTTTTTCGACGATGCGTAAGGAGATACACGAGAAGAAAAACCCCAAGTAGCAGCCGATTATACGGATTTTTCCTTATGCGGCCTTGTTTACTTTATGCTCCTTTTGAGTCTTGCCGAATTTAACCGCAGCTTGAGCCGCAGCCAAACGAGCTACCGGTACACGGAACGGCGAGCAGGATACATAGTCCAAACCGCACTGTTGGAAGAACTCGATAGATTTCGGGTCACCACCATGTTCACCGCAAACGCCGAGCAACAATTCCGGATTGGTCTGACGACCGTATTCGCAAGCGCGCTTAACGAGTTTGCCCACGCCGTCAACATCAATGGAAGCGAACGGATCCGCAACATAGATGCCTTTCGAACGATAGCAATCCAAAATTGCGCCGGTATCATCACGGCTCATACCCAAAGTGGTTTGCGTTAAGTCGTTGGTACCAAAGCCGAAGAATGCGGCAGACGCGGCAATTTCTTCTGCCATCAGGGCTGCACGCGGCAACTCAATCATGGTGCCGACTTCGTATTCAATCGATTTACCCTTTTCAGCGAAAATCTTTTGAGCAGTGCTGTCGATGGTAGCTTTCACAATATCCAGCTCTTTCTTGGAACCGATGAGCGGAACTTCGATTTCCGGCGTTACTTTTACGCCTTCATCGCGGCATTCCATAGCGGCTTCCAAAATCGCGCGAGTTTGCATTTCGCAAATTTCCGGATAGGTTACGGCCAAGCGGCAACCGCGGTGGCCGAGCATCGGGTTCATTTCATGCAAAGCATTGGAGCGATTCTTGACTTCTGCCAAAGTTTTGCCCATCTTGTCTGCCAATTCTTGCATTTCGGCATCGGTATGCGGCAAAAATTCATGAAGCGGCGGATCAAGCAAACGAATCACAACCGGATAGCCGTTCATGGTGCGATACAATTCTTTGAAATCTTCTTTTTGATACGGCAACAAACGAGCCAAAGCAGCTCTGCGGCCTTCTTCATTGTCCGACAAAATCATGGTGCGCATATCGGAAATACGTTTGGCATCAAAGAACATGTGTTCCGTTCTGGCCAAACCGATACCTTCAGCGCCAAATTCCAAAGCCTGTTTAGCATCGGCAGGGGTTTCGGCGTTGGCACGAACATGCATGGTGCGGATTTCATCAACCCACTTCATGAAGCGGCCGAAGTTGCCGGAGTTGGTATCGGCCTTAACCGTCGGAATTTTACCTTCAATAATCTGGCCTTTACCGCCGTCCAAAGATACCCAATCGCCTTCTTTAATGCAAGAACCGGACTTGGTGGTCATGGTTTTGCTGTTGTAGTCAATGGTAATGTCAGTAGAACCGGAAACGCACGGCGTACCCATACCGCGAGCCACAACGGCAGCGTGAGAGGTCATACCGCCGCGTGCGGTAATAACACCCTGAGAAGCGTGCATACCGCCGATATCTTCCGGCGACGTTTCATTACGGATAAGGATAACTTTTTCGCCCTTGGCAGCCCAAGCTTCCGCGTCTTCAGCGCAGAATACGGCACGACCGACAGCCGCACCCGGAGAGGCCGGCAAACCGGTAGCAATAATTTTCTTTTCAGCCTTCGGATCAAGCATCGGGTGCAACAATTGGTCTAATTGATCGGCACCAACTCTCATGATTGCTTCTTCTTTGGTGATCAGGCCTTCGTCAAGCATTTCAACAGCCATACGAACGGCGGCGGCAGCGGTTCTCTTACCGTTGCGGCATTGTAACATCCACAATTTGCCGTGTTCAATGGTGAATTCCATATCCTGCATGTCTTTGTAGTGTGCTTCCAAAGCATTACGAACATCAACCAGTTGCTTGTAGAGGTTCGGCCACAATTCTTCAAGAGAATTGCCTTCACCTTTAGAGCTCATCGGTTGCGGAGTACGAATACCTGCTACAACGTCTTCACCTTGAGCATTTACAAGATATTCACCATAGTATTTGTTTTCACCGGTAGCCGGGTCGCGCGAGAAGCAAACACCGGTAGCCGAATCGTTGCCGGCGTTACCGAACACCATGGTTTGTACGTTACAAGCAGTACCCCAATCGCCCGGAATGTTGTTCAGTTTACGATAGGTAATGGCGCGAGCTACGTTCCACGAACCGAATACGGCACCAATACCGAGCCAGAGCTGTTCCCACGGATCTTGCGGAACAACTTTACCCAACTTTTGACCGATTTGTTTGTATTGATTTACCAATTCTTTCAAGTCTTCGGTGGTTAAATCCGTATCAGACTTGTAGCCTTTGGATTTTTTCATTGCTTCCAGGGCACCTTCGTATTCATCTAAGTCAGCGCCCAAAACAACGTCGGAGAACATCTGAATGAAACGGCGATAAGAATCGTAAGCGAATCTTTCATTACCTGAAGTTTGTGCCAAACCTTTAACGCTTTCATCATTTAAGCCCAAGTTCAAAACAGTGTCCATCATGCCCGGCATGGAAATTCTGGCGCCGGAACGAACCGAGAACAACAGCGGATTGCTGTTATCACCGAATTTTTTGCCCATAATGGCTTCAACTCCGGCAACCGCAGCCTTTACCTGGTCTTTCAAATCAGACGGATAGGTGTTGTTGTTGGCATAGTAGTATGTACAAACTTCCGTTGTAACCGTAAATCCCGGAGGAACCGGCAAACCTACCTTGTTCATTTCTGCAAGGTTGGCGCCCTTACCGCCGAGGAGATTACGCATGTTGGCATCGCCTTCAGCTTTGCCGTTTCCAAATGTATAAACCCATTTACTCATAATATGTTAAGCTCCTGTTAGCTGTATTTGTTAAAACAAAGTCTCGGTCCGCAACGAACCGGAACTAAAATCAAAAAAAACTTTAATTTGCGTTGAATTTATATCACAAAATTACAATGTTCAAGCAAAATCTTCGCTTTGAACGTAAAAAAATGGTTAATTTTTGCCTATTGGGAAAAATGCCGACAAAATATGGGGGTATCAATAGAGCAGAATACAAAAAACACCTCACAAACACAGGCTTGAGAGGTGCTTTTCATCAACAGATAAATCAAAACATATTATGCGGCTTTGTTATTTTTTTTTGCATCGCTCGCATTTTGGTTTGAAAAACCTAATTTTTCTTCAATTTCCCAAATTACACGCAAAGCGTCCAATGCCTGTTCACCGTTAACCCGCGGAGTAGCTTCACCGTTTACGCACTTAACAAAGTGGTTAAGCTCGGCCAAAAGAGGCTGATTGGTCGGAATAAACAGCTGTTCGACGCTGCCTTTCAAACCGTAATTCATCCACTCCGGAATTTCTTCCTGATTGACAAACGGCATACGGCCTTGCGAATGGACGTTAATGCTTTGGTTAATGAAATCCATGTCGATATAGTTGGTGTCGGTAGTAACCGTCAGAGTCCGGACGCGCGATTGGGTAATGCGGCTGGCCGTAATATTGGCGGTGGCACCGTTGGCAAATTCCAAAAGAGCCGTGATATAGTCTTTACCGAGCGGGCTTTCCTTAGTCTTGACCGATGCGGTCTGAACATTGATAACCGGAGACTGTACCAAAGATTGAATGACCTCAACATCATGAATCATTAAATCCATAGCTACGTCAACATCGGTAATGCGTCCGCTGGCTGCCGACATACGCTGCGCCGTAATCGAACGAATCTTGGAAGTATCGGAAAGCAATTTACCCATTTGCTCAACTGCCGGATTAAAGCGCTCAATATGGCCGACCATTAAGACCACATTGTTGTTTTTGGCAGCGTTAATCAGGCGCATACAGCCTTCTTCGGTGGTGGCAAGCGGTTTTTCCATCATGCAGTGAATGCCGCGGTTCATGAAAAATTCACCGACATCAGCATGGGTAATTGAAGTGGTAACAACGCTGACGGCATCTACATTGGAGGCCACTTCTTCCATTGAAGAAAAGGCTTTTATGCCGAAAGCATCGGCGGCCGCTTTGGCGGCTTCCGGAAAAATATCATAAACGCCGACCAATTCGACGCCCTGCATGGTTTTATAAGTTTTGATGTGGTTCTTGCCCATCATACCGGCGCCGATAACGGCAACTTTAATCGTGTTGGTCATTAAAAATCCTTTATGTTTAGCTGATTATAAACCTGCATAAGATATAACACATTCTGCAATCGGGTGCATTTAAAAAGATGTTACAAAATGTTACAATGGCGGAAATCCCTGAATATCGGGGTTTTGGGGTGTGGATTTAAAATTAAATAAAGCCGGTTTTTAACAGACCGGCTTTATTGTTGGTTATCCGAATATTATTTTTCCAAATCAGCTGCATCTTTAGGTTTCAGCTCGAATTTTTTCGGAGCATGCTTTTCTGTCGGAGTTTTGCCATTAATCGGAACGGTTTTAGCTGCCGGAGACGGGGTTAAATCGTGTGTTTCGCTAATTTCCAAACCTCCCTTGCCTAAAACTATTCTGTCTTCCACCTTATACATGTGCAATTGATTTCGAATGTCGGCTATTCTCTTCGCCAAGCTTTCCTTATTTTCCATGCGCGGCAAAGCCTCTTCAAACTTGTTGAGAATAGCATCATCAACGTTTGAAAATTTCTTCATATCTATCTTGCTCAGCATTTGATCCGGTAAATAGCCGCGAATAGCGGAATATTGGCACAGGATGTTGACGGCCTTTCTCATTTCGGATTTAGTCGGGCGCGTTCTGTTCAAATCTCCTATATAACCGCATTGGCGATTTTCAATATTCAGCAGGCTGCAGATTTCGTAATTATGTTGTCTTTCCACTTTCATACGCTTATAAGCGTTGCGCATTTGGTTTTCAAACACGGTAGGTGTATATTCTTCGCGGATTTTCTTTCCGCTGAGGTCGGCTGATTCCACGGCATGCATCATGGCAATTTGAACCAGCGGCTCAATTTCGGAAGAATGTTTATATTTATCGTGAGCGGCGTTCAAAAGCTGTCTTAATTCGGCACGATGACCGATAAGATCGGCTATTTTGTTTAAGGCACCGAAAGTTTGTTTTTCTCTGCCGTCGGCAACAAAAATGGCACCGTTTTCATCGGTGATGGCCGGATAAAGGTTATAAACGGCGGTAACAGCAAATTCCGGCAGATGTTCACGGTCCTTATCCGTTTTCAGCACTTTTTGAATAAAAGTCATCATCATATCCGATTTGGCTTTTTTGACTTCGTCGGTTGCGGCCGGAATATCCTTAGCCATGGTTTCAATGATAATGTTATAAGTTTCCATGCGAGTGTCGACGTTTTCAATTTTTGCTAAGGCTTTGGCATTATCTGCCAAATCGGCGGCAGCTGCCGCAGGGTTTGCGGCAACGGCTTGCTTTAAGCTTCTTTCAAAAGCATTCAAAACGGTCTCGTCTTCCGGCTTTTTCTGAATTCGTTCAATTGCTTTATTCAGCTTTCCTTCGTTTTTGATAAAATCCATTGTGTAAAATATTTCGTCGGCAGATTTTTGGGCGCGATTTTGAATTTGTTTGCTGAATGGCTTACGATAAGCTGTGGTGTAAATTTCATAGAAACCGTTATAGGCATTAATATCCTTCCGATTGTGCGCGGCATAGTCGGCTACAAACTCATCGGTGGCGTTCAAAACCGTTTCCGTTTGCCGCGGGTGTCTGATAATAAGCTTGGTTGCTAAATCGGTAAACACGCCGGCATATCCTTCCGGATGCGCGGATTCGATATTTAAGGCAGAGCGCAAAAAGCTCTTGGAATTTTTAGGATCAAACTCAACGGCTTTCGACAGAATTTTGCTGAACTCAGCAATTCGCCCGGCCTTGCGAGCGTCCGGTGCAGCCTCCAGACCGACAGCAATTTTTTCGGCGCAGTTTTCCAATAATTGCGCCATATCACTGACAAGTTCAGCCGTTTGCATATAAGTTTTGGAGGTAGCAAACGCCGCACCGAAATCCTTCAAAGCCTGCTCCATGTCCATATCCAAATCCGCAGCTTTGGTGTGCAATGATAAATCTTCATAAATCTGTCTGATATATTTATTTTTGAATTCTTCAGCCATCGTAGAAATCTCCTTGTTTTGACTTTTATACAACGAAGTATAGCATAATTTGTTATTTTGTCAACTTTTTTATAAATTTTTTTAGGCGGCGACGACAGAAGCAAAAAAATACCGGCTCAAAGGTTGAGCCGGCATAAGTTAAGCTTTTTTCCAAGTAGTACCGGTAGGGCTGTCTTCCAAAATTATGCCGCGGTCTTTCAGCTCGTTGCGAATGGCGTCGGCCGTGGCCCAATCTTTGGCCTTTTTGGCATCGGCACGTTTTTGAATCAGGGCTTCGATTTCTGCGTTTTCATCGGCAGAATCGGTCCCCTTAAACCATGCTTCCGGATTATTGTATAACAAACCCAACAGATATGCACTTGCCAATAATTCCGACTTGAGTGCCGAGCGCTCTTGCGGTGTTTGTGCCTTATTGAGATTGTTTACGATTTCATGCAAATAAGAGAGTGCAAGCGGCGTGTTCAAGTCGTCGGCCAAAGCCTCAACCACCTTAGCATTCGGTGCGGTATCAACCGTCGGCACATCGGCATTTTTCAGCAGTGCGTTGTAAAACTTATCCAGCACTGATTTGGCATTTTGCAAGCCCTCAAAAGTGAAGTTGAACGGCTGATGATAATGGGTGGTTAAAAACAGCAGACGCAGAGCCTCTGCCGGATGCTCGGCAAGAATTTCATCCACGTTATAAAAGTTGCCGAGAGATTTCGACATTTTAACTCCGTTAATCATCAGCATGCCGCCATGTACCCAATAATGGGCAAAGTTTGTTCCCGGAAAGGCACCGCACGACTGCGCCAATTCATTTTCATGGTGCGGGAAAATCAAGTCTGCGCCGCCGCCGTGAATATCAAAATCATTACCGAGTAATTTCGAGCTCATGGCCGAGCACTCCAAATGCCATCCCGGACGGCCGTAACCCCACGGGCTGTCCCACCCCGGTTGATCGGAATCGGATGGTTTCCACAAAATAAAATCAGCCGGATTCTTTTTATAATCGGCAACTTCAATGCGGGCACCGGCCAGCATTTCTTTCATTGAGCGACCGGAAAGTCGGCCGTAAGACGGCATCGAATCGACATCAAACAGCACCTGTTTATCAACCTCATAAGCGTGGCCGTTGGCGAGCAGTTTTTCTACCAAAACAATCATTTCGGCAATATACTCGGTGGCACGAGGACGATAATTCGGGTCTAACACGTTGAGCTTTGCCATATCCTCAATATACCAGTTATAGGTTTGCTCGGTAATTTCGCGAATCGGTTTGCCGGTTTCTTTATGTTTGTTTAAAATTTTATCATCAACATCGGTAATGTTGGAAACGTAAGTGACATGGTTTTTGCCGTAAACATGACACAGCAGACGATATAAAACATCGTATACTACCGAAGTTTTGGCGTTGCCGAGATGGGCGCGGTCATAAACGGTCGGGCCGCAAACATACATCCGTACATTGTTTTCATCGATCGGTGTAAACGGAACTTTGCGTTGTTTTAAGGTGTCATGCAATTGGATTTGTGTCATTATTTTTCCTCTATGTATGTTAGATTCTTCGCCTTGCTCAGAATGACGTATAAAAATTTATGCCTTTTCGCCTTTGAGACGTTTCAAAGTTTTTTCATAGCCGATGAGCGGTAACAAAGTTTTAAGCTCCGGCCCGTTATCGAGCGCGGTTAAGGCCTTGCGAATCGGGTGAAACAGCTCTTTGCCCTTTTTGCCGCTTTGCGCTTTGACCTGATTGAGCCATGCGTTGAAAGTATTTTCGTCCCACGGTTCCGGCGGCAAAAGCGACGCCGCCAAATCGGTCAGCGCTTTGTCTTCGATAATCGGCGTAACTTCATGATGGCAGATATCTTCCCAAATTTTTATATCTGCAACCACGTTCAAGTTAGGACGCACCTCATTCCAGAATTCTTCACCGACATCGGTGCGGTTTTTGACAGCCGCATAAGGCATGGAGCGTACAAACTTGGTGTTGAAATGCTTGAGTTCTTCTTCATCAAATTTCGGCTGCGAGCGTCCGAGTTTGGCAAAATCAAGCGACTGAGCCAATTCATCAAGCGAATAATACGGTTCAATGGAATCGGAAGTGCCCAATTTGGCTAAAAACGAGCAAATAGCCAAAGCTTCGACGCCTTCGGCCTTGAGCTCGCGCACACCCAAACTGCCCAAACGCTTGGAAAGCTTGCCTTCAACACCGGTTAACAGCGGCAGATGGGCAAAGGTCGGAACCTTGCCGCCGATAGCCTCAAACATCTGAATTTGTGCCGCGGTGTTGGTAACGTGGTCTTCGCCGCGCACAATGTGGGTAATGCCGAAATCGGAATCGTCAATGCAGGACGGAAAGTGATACAGGTAACTGCCGTCTTCGCGAATGATAATCGGGTCGCTCAGTTTTTCCGCCTCGTATTGGCAATGCCCGCGCACAATGTCTTCCCATGCGATTATTCCCGGAAGCAACTTAAAACGATAGTGCGGCTTACGGCCTTCAGCCTCAAACTTGGCAATATCTTCCGGCGTATAGCGCAGAGCCTGACGGTCATAAATCGGTGCTTCGCCTTTAGCCATGGCACGTTTGCGTTTGATTTGCAATTCTTCCGGCGTATCATAACACGGATAGATGCGACCGGCGGCAATCAGCTTGTCGCGCATGGCGTCATAACGCGCAAAACGGGCAGACTGGCGTGCTTCTTCGCACCAATCAAAACCGAGCCATTTGAGGCTTTCCCGCATGGCGTCTTCATATTCTTTTTTGGAGCGGGCAAAGTCCGTATCATCAATACGGAGCATAAATTTGCCGCCCAACTTCTTGGCTAAAAGCCAGTTAAACAGCGCCGTGCGGGTATTGCCGATATGCATAAATCCGGTAGGGCTCGGCGCAAATCTTACTTTAATTTCTGACATAGCAAAACTTTCTTCTACTTAAAAAACTTGCGCTATGATATAAAAATTAAGAAATAAATTCAACAGTTTTTATTAACTTTGTTGCAAAAATATCAGACTTTTGCCCCGCAAGATGACTAACGCTTACTGCCTCTGTCATCAAGCAGTGATTTTATGAGTGTAAGTTTTTTTTGGGTATTTGCAGAGGTGGGAAGAGAGTTGTCTGCAGGTTGTTTGCGTTCCGGATATTCAGAATCGATAGTACTGCCGTCGGCGGCTTTTCCGTTGTGAAATACGGTATTTTTACGGCTGTTTCTTTCAATTTCTTCCAATATATCCTTCTCGCTCATAGGTATCTCCTTTCTGATTTATACGGGGTTAACTCTATCATATTTGCGGGGTAATGTAAAGACAAAAAAAATGCTCTTTGGCGCTATAAGCCAAATGTAACAAAATTTAGTAGACAAAATAAAATATTCATGTTATAAATTAATTATGTAAGGCGATACCAAGGTAACGATTATGGCGCAGGAAAACAGAGAAAATACCGGCAAAAAACAGGACGAAGAAGAAAAAATCGTGCTGACCAAGGAAGAAATTGCCGAAGCGCGCAAGATGATTAAATCGGTAATTTCCACCAAAGAAAAGGTGGCAATGTACGGTCTGGCCTGTGTGGCTGCGGTTACCGATGTTGTGGGCAGAGTTCTGCCGCAGTTTGCCTCTGCGGGATATAAGTATTTGGGCGGAAAAATAGGTACCGACTATGTTAATGCCAATACGCAGAACCTTTTTATGAGTGTGTCGCAATATATTTACGATAAGATTTCGTATAAAATGATTAAAAAACTTTTGAAAGAATACGACACCAGACCGGAAATGGACCAGAATTTATTAAATCCGGATAAAACCGCCAACAATATATATGAAATGGCGAATAAGAGCGGTCACTACATGGTGCAAAATGCCAAAAAAGTTTTGGGACTTACTAACGTCGGCTTTGGCGTATTTTTAACGATTGGCAGTTTATCGGTTGCAACCCCTGTATTGCCGGCATCATTGTTGGCAACTTCTGCGACTGTTTTAGGAGGTTCGGCAGTTATCGGGTTCGGACAGCATTTACTGCAAAGAAAACTTAAAACGGAAAAGGTTGAAAATAAAGAAGTAATTACGGAAAGACGCAATTCTTTCGTGGCTTATGTGCGACAAATGCTGACAAACTCTCAGATGCGTGCCAAAACGCTGTCAGATGATAAATCTTATATGGTTTTGGAACAGAAAACTCAGGCCGCCCTTGCTCCGAGCCGCAGTTTTCTGTGGACGCTCGGAAAATATTTTTCCGGATTGAAAGGTATTGAAACTGCCGCTACCGGTGCCGTTTTTGCAGGGGCACTATTAGTAAAAATGCCTATTGCCGCCGCGGTTGCCTTAACTTCCGGAGTGTCTACAACCATATCTTCGCTGAACGGTGTGTCTTCGGCGTTTTTGGGAGTTGATGAACAAAAAGAGAGCTTTGCCCGCAGATTAAGAAGGTTTAGAAGCGGAATCAAAGATTTTGCGTGGGGAAAAGATAATATCAACACCAATGCCAATGTTTTGCAAATAGATAATATTACATATCGTTTCAGAAACAGAGATGAAAACAGTGAAAGGTTCGGCGAATACGGCGATAAAACCGCCTTTACAACCAAAGAAGATATTCGTTTTGCGCCGGGAATAACCCTTTTGAGCGGGGCCAGCGGTGCCGGTAAAAGCACTTTGATAAGATTGTTTAATCAGGCCGATTATGTGACCGAAGGGGTCGTCCGTATCGGCACAACCAATGAAAACGGTAATTTCGTCGGGCAGGATTATCGCGATTTAAAACATTTGGAAATCAACAAAAATATTGCCTTTTCCGAATCGCAACCTCAAATAAGTACGGAAACGGTGGATGAATATATTACCAGAGGCAACCCGAATGCCGATAAGCACAAAATCGAAGAAATCAAAAATTTGCTGGGAATTATATCGGAAGAACCGGAAAAAGATGAGAACGGTAAATCTACCGGCAAAATGAAACCACGTACTTTGGATACTATTTCCCCGGATTCCGCAGGTGAACGGACGCGTTTGAGTATTGCGCAAGCCCTTATTAAAGATTCGCCGATTATGATTTTTGATGAGCCGACTTCGGGAGTGGATCCGGCAACGTCCGAAAAGATTATCAATCATATCAAAAAACTCGGCGAAGAGGGCAAAACCATTATTTTTACCACACATAAGCCGGAAGATATCGAATTGTTAAAACCGTATCAGGCGGTGGATATCGGCCTGCATGTTAGAGGGCAAAAAGGCAATGATATCAAAAAGTTTGACCTGACAACTCCGCGCAATTTGGAGCACTTTGTGGAGTTCTTCAAAAAGCGTCAGTTAGCCGAAAAACGGGCGCAGGAAGAAAAAACAAAAGTTCAGGTCACAACACATATGGATCATGCGCGGAATTTGGTCAGAAAGCGTATGAACGAAGGCACCAATTTTGCAAAGGATGAAAAAACAGGAAACGTTATTACAAACGGAATTCCGGAACAGGATTTGATGACTTATAAGCAAATTAAAGGAAAATCCGAACAAGATGCCCGACGCGAAACCGCGGAACTGTTCGCTAAAATCGGGCGCGGCGGCAGTGAAAAAGGTGCTTAATTTTGCGGCATTTGAGAAACGTTTTGGGAGTTTTGGGCTTCCATATCGTCGGTAGTTTGTTTTAAGTCTTCCAAAAACCAGTCGATATCATCGTCGCAGTCTTCATGCAACATTTTATAAAAGCGCTCACGATATGCCAGCAGAAAACCGGTTTCGGTGATTTTGAGGTCGCGCACCTGAATTTTGCCGTTGTTTTTGATAAGTGCAAAAATAACGTGAATCCCGCCTTTGGAAGAATCATCGACGCTCTTCTCAATCGCCTTGACAAACACCGTGCAATAAACGTTTTGCAAGTCTTTATCCGGCAGAATCTTGTCAATGGTGTAGGTAACATCGCCCTTATTGATTTCAAGCGGATAGCCTTTGTAGAGCGCCGAAGTGTATTTTTTGAAAATTTCCATATATTCGGTGCGCTGTTCATCAGTCATTTGCCGCCAATATTTGCCCATAACAAAGTGGGCGGCGTGGTCCAAATCAACATCGTTTTGCAAAATTTCATCAAGGCGCTGATATTTTTCCGGCAAATTGTTTGAGGTCAGAATCTCTAAAATTTCGCGCCCCTTGTCATCAGCCCAAGCACGCGCCTCATCGGCCGTAAAGCTTTCGGCGGCAAACGACGCAACCGGCATAAACAGCGCGGAAATAAAAAATATCATTACATATAAACAATGTTTTAACTTCATTTTAAAACCTCTGGTGTTATTATCACACAAAACCATTTTAGCATACTGGAAAAAAAATGAAAGTATTTTTTAGTTTATTTGTTATTTTAGCCGGATTTTTAACCACCGAGGCACAGGCGCAGAAGGTGTTATCCGGTGCGGCGGTACGTCCGGTGGTTCAACCGGTGATAAAAGCTGAAAATAAGCCGGAAGCGGTGTCGGAATATCCGGATTTGCGCGGTATGTCTACCTTGCGGCGGATTAAGCAGCGGGATAAGGTACGTTGCGGCACAAATTTGCAGCTCAAATGTTATGCGTATCGCGAAGATGATATGTGGTACGGAATCGATGCCGATTTCTGTAAAGCGATTGCGTTGGCGGTGGTAGGCGATGCCAATAATATTGAAATGATTAATGTTGAAGCCGATGAGGTGTCGCGTGCGCTTAATACCGGCAAAATCGATGTGATGCTGAGCGGTGCGGCCGTAACGGCAACGGCGGAGATTAAGCAAAAAGTTATGCCGGTGGGGGTGTTGTATTATGAGCCGCAAATGCTGATGATGGCTGAGCAAGACGGCGATAAAAATGAAGATTTTATCGGCAAAAAAATCTGTGTTTCGGAAGGAACCGACTATTTTCGCAATTATGAGCTGTTTAATTCGGCACATAATTTGGAGTCAAAGTACCTGAAGTTTAAGAGCACTAAGGCAATGCGTGAGGGTTTTTTATTAAAGCGTTGCGATATGGCAACCGCCGGTGCGGTGTATCTTAACGGGGTAAAACAGGCGATGGCTAAAAGCAGTTTTAAGATTTTTCCGGAGCCGATTGCGGCGGCGCCGGTTATGGCTACGGTGGCGCGCGGCAATAACGATTTCGGGATGGCGGTTAAATGGGTTATCAACGGTTTGCAATTGGCCGAACAATACGGTATGAACGCCAAAAACCTTAACTTTTTCCGCGGGCATAACAATCCGGAAATTCGCAATTTGATGGGAGACGAATCGCAAATGTGGGTTGCACTCGGGCTGTTTCCGAAATGGCTTGATCAGGCGATTGCGCTGGTTGGCAATTACGGAACGATTTTTGAACGAAACGTCGGCGAGGAATCCGATTATAAGATTAAACGCGAGCAGGGACGTTTGGTTAAGGACGGCGGTGTGGTATATCCGGAGCCGTTCCTATAAATGGCGGCATTGGTTGCAGATTGCAAAAAACAAGCGGATAACAAAAAAAGTTCTTGATTTGTGAGTGGAAATGTTTTATAAGCACTTCAGTTTGATAGGGGTATAGCTCAGTTGGTAGAGCATCGGTCTCCAAAACCGAGTGTCGAGGGTTCGAATCCTTCTGCCCCTGCCAAAACAAGAAAACCGCCTTTATGGCGGTTTTTTGTTTTGTGTGGGGCAGAGGATTTGAACCCGGGTAGA
>JBGUGE010000062.1:0-53938 GCA_045111335.1 Alphaproteobacteria bacterium
GTTTTGGTGTATGATTAAAAGTAGCTTTATAATAAAATTCACAAAGTTAAGATGATATAGGCTTAAATGTTATTTGTTACAAGCATATAATTCAAACAACGGAGAGCACCTGATTACATAGAAAAAGAAGCCTTTTTTGTAGAGTTTAAAAAACACATCAGAGAAAAAATATATCCCGAAATGACGGATAACGAGATAAATACGAAGTATGCCGGTTGGCGCAGTGTACGACAATAGTATAAAATTGTCGCCGGTTCACATCGCGACAAGAAAAATCAAACAGCAAAAAAATACACACTGAAATACGGATAGTGTGTAAATACGAAGAACACCGCCTTGCGTAGTGTACAACAATAGTACATAAGCAAGACGGTGTTCAAGTAGTTACTAGCTAGACGTTATTTCAAAATTTTAGAAACAACGCCGGCGCCAACAGTTCTGCCGCCTTCACGAATAGCAAAGCGTAAACCTTCGCTCATCGCAATCGGGTTCAACAATTGTACCGTAATCGTTACGTTATCTCCAGGCATAACCATTTCCGTACCTTCCGGCAATTTAATCGTGCCGGTAACATCTGTTGTACGGAAATAAAATTGCGGACGATAGTTAGAGAAGAACGGAGTATGACGGCCGCCTTCTTCTTTCGTCAAAATGTAGCATTCGCTGGTGAAATCTGTATGTGGTGTAATCGTTCCAGGTGCTGCCAATACTTGACCGCGTTCAACTTCTTCACGCTTGGTACCGCGCAGCAATACACCGATGTTATCGCCGGCTTCACCTTCATCGAGCAATTTACGGAACATCTCAATACCCGTGCAGGTGGTTTTAGCTGTCGGACGAATACCAACAATTTCAATTTCATCACCTACATGCAATACACCGCGCTCAACACGACCGGTAACAACCGTACCGCGGCCAGATATTGAGAACACATCTTCAATCGGCATCAAAAACGGTTGATCCAACGGACGTGTCGGTTCCGGAATATAGCTATCTACCGCATTCATCAATTCAATAATTGAATCGTGGCCGATAGTTTTGTCGCCGTCTTCCAATACTGCTAATGCAGAACCTTTAACAATCGGAATCTCATCACCAGGGAAACCGTATGAGCTCAACAAATCACGAATTTCCATTTCTACCAATTCCAGCAATTCCGGATCATCTACTTGGTCTACTTTGTTCATATATACCACAATCGCCGGAACTCCTACTTGACGTGCAAGCAAAATGTGTTCACGGGTTTGCGGCATCGGACCGTCTGCTGCAGAAACTACCAAAATTGCACCGTCCATTTGTGCCGCACCGGTAATCATGTTCTTAACATAGTCAGCGTGGCCCGGGCAGTCTACGTGTGCATAGTGACGATTCTTGGTCTCATATTCTACGTGTGCCGTAGAAATCGTAATACCGCGTGCGCGTTCTTCCGGAGCTTTATCAATTTGATCATATGCTGTAAAGCTTGCGCCGCCTTCTTCTGCCAATACTTTTGTAATGGCTGCGGTCAATGTCGTTTTGCCGTGGTCTACGTGACCAATCGTACCAATGTTGCAGTGCGGTTTCGTCCGCTCAAATTTTTCTTTTGCCATGTTTATTATCCTATTTATAATGTTAAAGACTTTACAATGTTAAGAGAATTGGAGCGGGTGAGGGGAATCGAACCCCCGTAGTAAGCTTGGAAGGCTTCTGCTCTACCATTGAGCTACACCCGCTTAAAAGCTTAGCATCGTAATTAAAAACCCCTTAAGAGAGATTTTTAGTGGTGGAGGGGGATGGATTCGAACCATCGTAGACGAAAGTCGACGGATTTACAGTCCGTTGCATTTGACCGCTCTGCCACCCCTCCGTTACATTCTTTCTTCAGGGGTCTGGATGAGCCAACCATAACGGTCGCTCAGTGCTTATAATCATTATTTTTTATCAAATGTCAATCATTTTTTTATACTTTGTTAAAATATCGGTGCTATAAATTAGTAACATATTGAAAAGAGGTAAAATATGAATGCGGTCACAGAAAATATAAATCCGGCAACGATAAATATAGATATACAGAACGGCGAGGAAATCGCTCGTTTGATAAATAACGAAGATAAAAAAGTGGCAGAGGCAATCGCAAAAATTTTGCCCGATATCGGAGCGGCAATTGATATGATTGCCGAAAAACTGCGCAGCGGCGGGCGGATGGCTTATTTCGGCAGCGGTACCAGCGGACGTATCGGTATTCTTGACGCCTCTGAAATGCCGCCGACATACGGTGTGCGCGAGGATATGATTCAAGGATATATTTCCGGAGGCGAGCGCGCGGTGCGTTATTCTGTGGAAAGCGCCGAAGATAAGGAGGAGTTGGCCCAAGAGGATTTGGCAAATTTTAAGCCGACAGCCGACGATGTGGTGGTAGCAATATCAGCCAGCGGTAATCCGCAATATACGCTTAAAATTTTGCAGCTTGCCCGCGAAAAAGGTGTTGCCACCGTTGCGATTACTTCAAATCCGGAAGCAAAATTTAAGCCGTACGCTGATATTTTTCTGTGTGCTTTGGTCGGTCCGGAAGCGGTTTCGGGTTCATCGCGGATGAAATCGGGAACGGCGCAAAAAATGATTGTCAATATGTTGTCGACCGGTGCAATGATCCGCCTCGGCAAAACCTACAAAAATTATATGATAGATGTGCAAATCAGTAATGATAAATTACGTGAGCGGGCATTGCGTTATGTCTGCGAAATTACCGGTGCGGATGAGTTTGCGGCTCAAGAGGCGTTACATGCCTCGGGGAATGTTAAAACCGCATGCGTTATGATTGCAAAAAAGTGCAATAAAGCACAGGCAGAGCAGATGCTGAAGCAAAATGAAGGAATTTTGCGGCGGATTTTATAGATTGCTTTTTGCAATTTTTTGATAAATTTCATCAGCCGACAATCGGTTTAACATCGACGGCGTTAAGTTGATTTTTTGCCACGTTTCGGCCGGGATTTCCGGCTTTTTGATAATTTGTAATTTAAAGTTTTCGGCCAACATTTCGTTTTTGTTTTCTGCGGTTAACAGACATACCTCGCCTGCGCCCAAAAACGGCAATCCCAACTTTTCGACTACCGGCAAATGCGTTACAAAATGATAATATGATACCGAATCATCGGTATATTGCAGAAGTTTGTTGATAAATTCGGTAATGGCAAATTTTGTGGCGTTTTCTTCCAAAGCTTCAATACAGAGCAGGTGATTTGTCTTCATACCGAGCGCCTCAAAACGTGCCGTTTCGACTGCCCGTGCCAACGGTGAATGATAAATTGCGGCGCACTCCGGTAACCATGATTTGAATTGCCGTCCGGTCAAAAATGCCGCAATCATATCTTCGCGCTCGATTGCTGTATCATTGCCGTAACGCTCATGTCGGCCGAAACTTAAATAAAATTTATTCGGCGTCATTCGGAGCAGTCTTTTTGAAAACGGAGAGTAAAATGCCGCCGGTCAGCAAGCCCAAAGTAACCGCCAGCGATTGCCACTCATGCACCTCAATACCGAAATATTTGAAGAAAATTTTGGCACCGATAAAGATGAGAATAATCGAAATCGCCGGCTTGAGATAAGCAAATTTGCTGATAATCGCCGCCAACAGAAAATACAGTGCGCGCAAGCCTAAAATGGCGAAAATATTGCTGGTGTAAACCACAAAAATATCGGTTGTCACCAAGAAAATCGCCGGAATGGAATCAAGCGCAAACACAACATCCATCAGCTCAATCGTCACCAAAGCAAAGAACAGCGGAGTAATGTAATGCCGGCCGTTTTCTTTAACAAAAAAGTGTTCTCCCTTAATTTCGTGCGTAACGTGGAAAAGCTTGGAAACCATTTTAAAAATCCGGCTGTCACGAATATCGACATCTTCATCTTCTTTCATCAGCAACATCTTGATACCGGTATAAATCAAAAACGCGGAGAACAGATACAAAATCCAGTTAAACCGCACTACCAATGCATCACCGACGCCGATAAGAATACCGCGCATTATTAATGCCCCCAAAATACCCCAAAACAACACGCGATGCTGATATTTGCTCGGCACTCCCAGAGCGGCGAATACCATAGACATTACAAATATATTATCCATTGACAGACTTTTTTCGAGTAAGTAACCGGTAAAATAGTCCATACCCTTTTCGGCGCCGTCTTCGATCCATACGAATGCGCCAAATACTACGGCCACGGCTATATAAGCTACGCAAATCCACAATGTATGCCAAAAGTGCGGTTCTTCGTTTTTGCGATTAAACCAAAATAAATCGGCCGCCAAAAGCAATACCACCGTAATGCCGAAACAAGTCCACAGCCAAAACGGCGGCAAGGTGTGGTGCGGTGCAGATAAAAAGCCTAAAAGAGTGTTCCAAAGTTCCATTATTTTTCTTCCAAATTATAAGTTGTCTGAATAATTTTATCAATATCGGTATATTGCGGTACCCAGTTCAAAATCTGCTTTGCCAGCGCATTATCTGCCACCAAAGAGGCCGGGTCACCGGCGCGTCGCGGAGCAAATTCATAACAGATTTTTTTGCCGCTTACTCTTTCGGCTGCCGCAATGATTTCCAAAACGGAAGTTCCTTTGCCGGTACTTAAATTGATGATATGCGATTGTGGCTGTTTCATAAGTTTTTTGATGGCCGCAACATGAGCACTTGCCAAATCTTCAACATGAATATAATCCCGTACGCAAGTACCGTCCGGTGTATCATAATCATTACCGAAAACCAGTAATTTTTCGCGTTTACCGCTCAATACCTCCATAATAATCGGCAGCAGATTCTGCGGGTTTTGCTCTTTGCCTTTGACCGAACCGTCGGCGGCGTAGCCCACAGCATTAAAATAACGCAGAGCCACATAATGAAAGTCTTTGAGGCGGCTGTACCAATCCATTACCCGTTCTATTTCGGCCTTGGTAAACCCGTAAAAATTCATCGGATTAACCGGATGTTTCTCATCAACCGGCAAATATTGCGGCATACCGTATACGGCCGCGGTGGAAGAAAAAATCACGTTTTTAACCCCGCAATCAACCATGGCATTAAAAATATTGACGGCGCCGCAGAGATTGTTTTTAGCATAAAGTTGCGGGTTTTCCATCGATTCGCCGACAGCTTTTTTTGCCGCCATATGTACAACTGCGTCAAAACCTGCCGACATCACCTGATGCAACTTGGCCTCATCGGCAATATCTCCTTCAACAAACTCGGCATCGGCAAACAAATTGCACTTCTGTCCGGTCGACATATTATCATATACCGTAACGGCAAAGTCATTTTCCAAAAGCGCCTTTACCACGTGGCTGCCGATATATCCGGCACCGCCGATAACCAAAACTTTCCCTGCAGATGACATTACTTGCTCCCTTGAAAATCAATTATTGTAGTTATATTTAATTCTGATTGCTTTGTAAAGAAGATAATAAAAAAATTATTACTCTTCAGGCATATAATCCAAAACCTCGCACACAATATCATAATCAAAGCCGGCGCGTACTAAAACCCCCATATCTTTTTGCCGAAATTCGCGCCGCGTCTCCGGCGGACGATACGGACCGATTTTTCTGCGTTCGGCCAGACGGAGAGCCATGGTGAACGGGTCATACTCCTGCGCTGACAGCACATCTTGTATCTGTGCTTCGGCAATTCCTTTGGCCCGCAGTTTGTTCTGAATATAGCGAGCCGGTTTGCCGGCGCTCAGATAACCGCGCACCTTAATTTCGGCAAAGCGCGCATCATCCAAATAATGCAGGCGTTCAAATTCCGCTAAAATATTTTCCGCCCAATCATAGGCTTCATGCTTGTTCCATTCGGGATTTTCGCGGGCATAAGCATCAATGCGCCGCCGCAATACCGAGCGCAGATTCGCCGTCGATGATTCAAAGCGCTTCAAATAGTATAAGCCGATATTTTTGAGCCGTTGCGGAGTGATTTTCTTTTGCGGCTTGCGCCGTGACGCGGTCTTTTGCGGCTGCATATTTTCATCATTGTCATCTAACACTTGAAAATTCCTTTGAAATACATTAAATAAGTTCTAAAGTTGATGAAATCTTAGCATAAAAGAGGTTTTTAAATAATGAACGATATCAGCATTTCTTTTAATTTGGATAACAATGCCTTTCGCGGGCGGATTGTGCGGTTAGATAAGGTTATGGCCGAAATTTTCAGCCATGCGCAATATCCCGACAATGTGGCGGCGGCAATTTCCGAAACAACCGCGCTCGGTGTGTTGATTGCGAGCTTAATGAAGTTTGACGGTCTGTTCACGTTACAGCTTCAGGGCAGCGGACCGATTTCGGTGTTGGTGGCCGATGTTACTTCTGCCGGCAAGGTGCGGGCAACAGCTAAATATGACGCTAAGGCTATTGAGGCGGCACAGGAATTGCGCAAAACTGCCGGCGAAATCGAACCGACACCGCATTGGTTGGAACACGGTAATCTGATTTTTACCATTGATCAGGGTAAAAATACCGAGTTGTATCAGGGTGTGGTTGATTTAAAGGGTAAAAACCTCGAAGAGTGCGCGTTGCGATATTTCAAAAATTCCGAACAAATCGATACCTATTTGCATCTTTATTTGGAAAAAGACGGCGAGGTGTGGAAATCGGCCGGCATCCTGATTCAGAAAATGCCGCAAAAGGGCGGTGCCGAAGCCGCGGTTGATGACGAGGACTTAAAAGAGTTGTGGAACGAAGATAAAATCCTGATGGACAGCCTCACTAAAGAAGAAATTTTTAACTTGGATTTGAAGGAAGTTTTATTCCGCCTGTTTCACGAGCATCAGGTGCGCGTCAGCAAAGAGCAGGAATATACCTTCGGTTGCCGTTGCAGTCGTGAAAAATTGCAACACACACTGAGCTCGATGAAGTCGGAAGATATTGCCGATATGGTCGAAGACGGCAAAATTACCGCTACCTGCAACTTCTGCGGTCAGGTTTATTCGTTTGATAAGGGTGAATTGCTGAAGCATTGATTTGGAACATAAAAAAAGCGTTCGGTGCATGAAATTTCTTCCATACGCCGAACGCCGCTCGTGAAATCCGGTTATATATTTTTCCAGATTGCAACAAAAATTATGACTATCGCCAGAATTACCCAATTTCCGCCTAAGCAGAAAAGATATATTATTCCTCCGGCGCATCCAAGATCGAATAACCTTCCCAAGCAACCTTGGAAAAGGTACCCTTTCTCTAAAACCAGCCACCTGATTAACAGGATAACGGCTGCAATAATAATGATTGTTATTACCATATCTTCATATATTTTGATTGTTCGACATAAAAGGGATTTATTTGCGGTTAGCAAACTACACTCTCTTATGCAACCATCAAAACATTCCAAAAACCAAAAGCTTTTGAAAACGAATATGACAGTAACAATCGAAAGAATAATTTAATAATCGCAAATATAATCCCTATAAATAACAATTATATTATAAACGATTTTTACGATTTTGGCAAGAAAAAAAGTCTCCGCCGGAGCGAAGACCTTTCAGGAGGATTTGATAAAAAAATCTATTTTTTGGTATGTCGGAACCATTTGACGGCATTGGCACATTCTTCTTCGCTTTTGCCTTTCACCCGACAGCGGTTGACCTCAACGGTCGGGTTTTTATCCATTGAAAAACAGCCGTCGCCCAAAAGCATAATATCGCGATAAGTTCTCACTCCCGGATTAACCTTAACCAAATTGATGGCGGTACTGATTTCCGGCCATATCAATTTAAAGCCTAAGCTGTTCAGGCGTTCGGTCATGTCGTTCAACACAAAAATCCGCATTTTGCAACGCACGATATTATCCATTCCTTTGCTGACGGAAAAGTTATCCGAAGAAATCAGGATTTTACGGTCTTTGTCGTCATCAAAAATAACTTTACCTTTGATGATTTTGAAACTGACCACCTTAGGAACACTGTTGTCATAAACCGGTTGTTCCGACTCTTTTTCGGAGCCGCTGATGTTGACAACCGCATCTTTTATGATTTCTTCCGATTCGGCTTTTGCTGCGGAAATCGGTGCCGGAGCCGGCGCTGTTTCCTGTACCTGTTGCGGTTGCGGCGTTGCGGCAGAAACTCCCGCGTTTCCGGAAAACGTCTGAGCCGACGCGTTTACAACAGCGCAACAAAGAGCAACAAACAAATAACCAACCAGACGCATTGATATTTCCTTATTCGAGATTAATCTTTTTTATCCTCGTCCGTTTTCTCGGCAGCGCTGTCATCTTCAGCCTCCTGGTCGCTTTCTTCGACTTCTTCCGGCATAACAACGATTTTATCAAGCTCGGCGGAAACTTCTTTTAAGTTTTCCAATGCCTTTTGGTAAACGGCTTCAATACCGGAAAGTTCGTGAGCTTTTGCCTCTTCAGCCTGTTGCTCCAAAACGCTGTCCGGAACATCCTTAAACTCCGAATAATATTCCGGGTTTTTCGAGTTGATATAGTTGAAACGATCGAGGCAACTGCCGCGATTGGTTTGCTGATTGTTCTTAATTTGAATCTTATCGCCCTCGGCAATACAGTCATTTACTTTATATTCTAACTGGTCGAGCAACAAAAAACATTTGTCGGTTGTGACCACTTGTTCAAAGCTCTTTTGCTGGTGCGGATAAACATCTTCCAGTTCAATATGCTTTACGATAAACGTTTCTGCATCTCTGATATCATCAACCGGCTTAACTTCGTCATCAACAATACGATATTTTTTCTCGATAGTGTCTTTCCAACGAAAATCCATGTTGATTTTTTCAACCTTTTTTTCCATACGGTTATATACGGTAACCAAAAAAGAGCAACGATCGGTCAACCCGTCTTCATTTGTCAGCGGTTTAATATTTTCCACGCGGAACAAAATAGCGTTGGCATCGGAGGTTTTTTCAATTTCTTTATTTTGAACAACCTCAGCATAAGAAGCCGCGGTCAAACCTAAGGCCAAACCAAGGGTTAAACTTGATGTGATAAATTTATTCATGAGACTCATTTTTCTACTCCAAAGTATTAAATCTGACCATATCATACATAATTATTCTTTAATTTTTATTAATAAAAAAACTAAAGTTCGCGTAATTTCTGTTTCAGTCGCAACAAATCCGACCAAGCCTTTGCTTTTTGCGAGGTTGTACGCAACAAATAAGCCGGATGGAAGCTTGAAAGCGTCGGAATAACCGTGCCTTTGGACGAAACATAATCGATAAACCGACCGCGCAAAGACGAAATGCTGTCGGCATTATTCAGCAACGCATTAGCCGCACTGCGTCCTAAAATGAAAATGATTTTAGGATTTATCAACTCGATTTGTCGCTTCAAAAACGGTAAACATACGGTAACCTCTTCCGAAGTAGGCGTACGATTCCCCGGCGGTCGCCACGGCAAAATGTTGGTAATGTAGCAATCTTCACGCTTCAGGCTGATTGCCGCCAGCATTTTATCCAAAAGATGTCCGCTACGTCCGACAAAAGGTTCGCCCAAGCGATCTTCATCCGCCCCCGGTGCTTCGCCGATAAGCATAACTTCGGCCCGCGGATTGCCGTAGCCGAACACGGTGGAATTGGCCGAGAATTTTAAGGAACAACCGTCAAATTCTTCGATCATAGCGCGTAAATCGTCGAGAGTTTGTGCTTTTTGGCAGATTTCTTGTGCACTTTTGCAGGCCGCAATATTGATTTGCGATAAATCGGAAACGGCCTGTCGCGGAGCTGTTATCGTTGCAATTGCAGGGGCTGTCAATCTGACATCGGCCGTTTGTGCCGATTCGGTCGGCTTTAAGGCATTACAAGGCTCATCGGCGCAAATTTCTTCAACGCCGGCGGTTATGTACCAATTCAATATTTGCCCTATATCGCTCATAGCAACTCCGTTTTTCAATATATTCGTAAATAAATTATTTTGCAAATAAAGATTTTCGTTTGTCGCAAAATAATATTGCACAACAAATATCTTTACACATTGATAATATTTTCTATATATAATATATTGTCAGCGATTTTAGATTTTTCAGGGTAAGAAAGTTATGAACAGAATTATGATAAAAACGGTTTTCGGAGTGATTGCGGCATGTGTGACGATTCTGGCCTGCAATCGGAATATTCAATGGACATCTTTATTTAAGTTCGGCGATTCGTCGCAAAAAATAATGCCGGAGTTTGATGCCGACGGATATTGGCAGACGCCGGATTTTATCGCCAAGAAAAATTCGGACCAAACCATTTCTTTTTATGGTACAAAATCTCAGTATGGCGCTTATTTGGCCGGTCGGGTGGCACATTTGCGACAAGATTTTGAAAATGCCGCGGAATACTATAAAATCGCTATGGATAAAGATAAAGAAAACACATCGCTTAATCGTACCGTTTATGTTATTTTGACTTCCCTCGGACAAATAGACGAGGCTGTGCCTTATGCCCGCAAAGAAATGGAAAATGAAAACCGTGAATTGTTGGCTCCGTTGGTGGTTGCGGTTAAGGAATTTGCCGACGGAAATTACGCCGCGGCGCGTGAAAATATGTCCACGGTAAAAGATAAGCTTTACGTCAGTTTAATCAATCCTCTGTTTAACGCATGGGCATACGCCGGCGAAAAAGATGAGGCCAACGCCGTTAAACAGATAGACAGTATTACCAATGACCCGTCATTGGACGTGATGAAACTGTTTCATAAGGGGTTGATTTATGATTATTTGGATAATAAAGAAAAGGCCTCGGAATGCTATGCGGCGATTGTGCGGAATTATCCTAAAGATGTGACGTATCGTATTTTGGATATAATTACGAATTTTTATGTGCGTTTAGGCAACAAAGAACAGGCGCGTCAATTGTTGGGACGTTATAATGACGAGGGGATACTGTCGGTGTTGCTTAAAGATATCGAAACGCGGATTGATGATACCTCTGCAACCACCTCGCCGATTATTGATGAGCCTCGAAAGGGTTTGGCTGAAGCACTGTTCAACATCGGTACGTTATTCAGAACCGCACATAACGGGGCGGAGGTCGCACAATTTTATATGGCGATGTCATCCTATCTTAATCCGGATTATGAAGTTTCCAAAATTGCCTTGGCTAATGTTTTGGAGGAATCCGGTCTGTTGCGCGAGGCCAACAAATATTATTCGCAAATCGGCAAAGATTCGGGCTCGTATTTTATTGCTCAGCTGAAAATGATTGAAAATTATAATTCATTGGAAGAATATGATGCCGCCGAAAATCATCTCAAAACATTGTTGCAACGCTATCCGGACAATACACAACTGTTGAGCGATTTGGCCAGTATCAACAGCAATCAAAAAAAGGATGCCGAAGCGGTGCGTTTGTATCAGCAGGCACTTGACAGTATGTCTCAGGTTAATCCTACCAACAGTTGGCCGATTTATTATGCTATGGCGATTTCGTACGACCGCATGAATCAAAAAGATAAATCCGAAGCCAATTTGCAAAAAGCATTGGAATTAAGTAATCGCGACCCGAATGTGCTTAATTATCTCGGCTATTCGTGGTTGATTGAAAATAAAAATCCGGACGATGCGGTAGCCATGATTTTGGAGGCATATACACAATACCCGTACGACGGGCATATTTTGGACAGTTTGGGCTGGGTTTATTTTAAGTTGGGGCAATATAACAAAGCAATTCAATTTTTAGAGCAAGCCTCGGCATTAAACTCCGGTAATGCCGCCATCAGCGACCATCTGGGTGATGCTTATTGGTTCGGCGGCCGCAAAAACGAAGCGGTCTTTCAATGGAAACATGCCTTGGTGTTTAAAGAAGATGCCGATGCCGTTTCAAAAGAAGAAATCGAGCGCAAAATCGAAAACGGTATTGAATATAACGAACCGATTGTACTTCAAGACGAGAATTTGCTTAAAACTTTGGATTCGATTTCGATTAAACCAAATTCTCATTAAAACCGAAAAAAGCACCGACATAACTCGGTGCTTAAATTTAATTGATTGAAAAACGTCCGAGCGACGGATTGGCCGTACTGAGCTGCATCAGCGGAATATCGATGTTGAAAACGGTACCGTCGGCTTTACAGGCAACACAGCTTCCGTAAAGAACTGCGGCGCGTCCGTCAACAATGGCCGTATCTTCAAATTCAAAACACTCTCCCGGTTCCAAATCCGGCAACTCGCCGTCAAAACCTTCGCCCAAATCATAATGATTCTGGCCGAAACTGTCGGTAATGCAAAAGTTGCGACGCAGCAGGCGGATACGCTGATTGGAATTATTTTCGATGCGCAAACAATACGCCCAGAGCTCACGCCGCGTATCATCATAATCCAACTGTTCCGGATATGCCGATACCATCACATCGCCGGTTTGGATAACACTGAAGTCAAAATCATCTGAATCGGACATAAAAAATCCCCTTTAAAAACCTGATTAAGGATTCATTAACCTTTATCAAAGTTCAAGAGGATTCTTCAGTTATGCAGAAAGTTATGCACAGATAATAAGGTCAGCCGGCTCGGCCGTATTTGTCTTCATAGCGAACAATATCGTTTTCATCTAAATTTTCGCCGATTTGTACTTCAATAAATTCTAACGGCTCATCGGCATCGTTGCGAATACGATGTTTGGTTTGCGCCGGAATATATACCGATTCGCCGGCCTTTTTGGTGAGTTGCTGTTCCCCTAAAGTCACGGTAGCAACACCGCTTACCATAATCCAATGTTCGGCGCGATGATGATGTAACTGCAACGAAAGAATACCGCCGGAATTAACCGTAATATGCTTAACGCAAAAACCTTTGCCGCATTCAATCACTTCCCAAGTTCCCCACGGACGCGTGTCGTGTTGTCCGCGAGCATAATTATTCGTCATTTTTAACTCCTTTTTTAGTTTACATCAGCTAAAATCTGATATAACAATAAAAAAAATGTTGCAACAATAATTTACGGGTATCCAGATGCAAATTTCAACGGCGGTCAGCGAGGCTTTGGCTCTTCAGCGTTTAATCAGCGCGGAATTGATTAAATCCAAAAGCATACCGGAAAAGCTCAATAAAATATTGAAAGCATTCGTCGATTCGACTAATTCCGATTCGGCACTGTTGTATGCTACCGTTGATGAAAATTATCTTGAGTTGGTCGGCGAGTGGAAGGCGCAGAATTATAAATCCAACATTCGCTACAATGAAGACAGCATCGGTCGCAGCGCCGCCACCAAGCGCACCGTGCGCGAAACATTGCCGGCGCAAAATGTTACGTTGCTGAGTATTCCGGTAACGCGTTTGAATTTAACCGTCGGGGCATTGGTGCTGGTTAAAAACGGCACCGAGGCATTTGACGATGCGGAAATTGAAACCGCCGAAACATTGGCATTGACATTATCCGATTTGTTTAATCACAACGAGTTTAAAGAGTTTCGCAATCAAATAATTCGCGCTAAAGGTATTGTGGTACGGGAAGCACTGCACGGCACCAGTTTGAATAAAGGATACGGCGTGGGCAAGGCCGTATTCCACCATCGTCATCGCGAGTTGGTCAATATCTTTACCGATAACATAGAGCTTGAAAAATCCAAATTGGAAGAAGGCCGGCAACGTATGGCGGATTATTTTAATACCAAAATCGAGCAGGCCGGAAACTATATCGGCAACACCACCGAAATTATGGAAACATATCGAATGTTTGCCATGGATAAAGGATGGTATAAAAAAATTATTACCGATATTGAAAAAGGTTATACGGCCGAGGCGGCGGTGGAACACGTTTATGAAGATATGTGGAACAAACTCTCGGCCACCAGCGATGCTTATTTAAAAGAGCGACTGTATGATTTGCGTGATGTTTCCGACCGATTGCGGGCGTTTATTGCCGGCGACAGCCAATCTTCGGCTCAAATTGCACCTGATGAAGATGTGATTATTATTGCTCAAACCATGGGACCGTCTGATTTGATGGACTATAACTACGAAAATATCCGCGGATTGATTATTGAAGATTGTACGCCGACCATGCATGTCGTAATTGTGGCTAAAGCCCTGAATATTCCGGTAATTGCGCAAATTCACGGCATTTTGAAAGAAATCAAAGTCGGCGAAATGATAGCAGTTAACGGTGACGAAGCCAAGGTATATACACACCCGAGCGAAAAGCAAATTGCCGAATATCAAAAAAAATCGGTGCGTTTGCACAAAGTTTTTGCCGAGTTGGAAAAGCTTAAACAAAAGCCGACGGTAACGCTGGATAATGTCAAAATAAATTTGGCGATGAACTACGGATTGGACTTGGATTTTGAATATTTGAAGCCGACAAATTGCGATGGTATCGGGCTGTATCGTACCGAAATTACTTTTATGTCTGCCGATAAAATGCCGGATGTTGAAAGTCAGGAAGCACAATATAAAAAATTGTTTGATGCAATGGGCAGCAAAAAAATCATCTTTCGCAGTTTAGATGTCGGTTCGGATAAATTTCTGCCGTATTGGGGCGAAATGAAAGAGGAAAATCCGGCACTCGGATGGCGCTCGATTCGTATTACTTTGGATCGCCGCGCGCTTTTGCGTCAACAGATTCGTGCCATGTTGCGGGCAGCCGCCGGCAAGGAATTAAACGTGATGTTTCCGATGGTGTCATCACTTCAGGAATTTATTGAGGCCAAAGAGACCCTGATGCTTGAATATGAGCGTGAACGTCAACGCAAAAAACTGACGGCGCGTGAAGTGAAAGTCGGTATTATGATTGAAGTGCCGTCGGTGCTGTTTCAGCTTGATGAACTGTTGCAGGCGGTGGATTTTGTTTCGGTCGGCACCAATGATTTGTATCAGTTTGTGTTTGCATGCGACCGCGGCAACCCGCGTTTGACTAATCGCTATGATGTGCTGTCGGCGCCGTTTTTGAAACTGATGAAAAAAATTGTCGACAAGGCCACGCAGTATAAAGTTTATTGCTCGGTTTGCGGCGAAATGGCCAGCAATCCGTTGGAAGCCATGGCGCTTATCGGGTTGGGATATCGCAATTTATCGGTATCCGGCGCTCGCTATGCGCAAATTAAAAATATGATTCGCTCAATGAAGGTTGAAGATGTGGAAGACTACGTCAAAAACCTGATGAAATCACCAAAAACAAGTATTCGGCCGCAATTAACGGCGTATGCCTATGATCATGCTATTGCAATTGATTAAATTTTATGTTATAAGCCGCAAAAAATAGGAGAAAAAACGTGGTAAAAGAAAAAACAGAACAAGAAGAAATTCAAACCGTCGGTGCAATGTTGCGCGAAGCACGGTTAAAGTTGGGTAAAACCGAAGCCGATATTGCAGATGAATTGTGCATTCGCAAGTCTTATGTGACGGCAATCGAAGAAATGGATTTTGCCAATATTCCGCCGCACCCGTTCGGTATCGGGTTCATTCGCAGTTATGCTGAGGCGGTGGGCTTAAACAGTGACCGAATCGTGTCGTCATATCATCAGTCTTTTCACGAAAACAAAGAGGAAAGAATAAGTGAAAAAGTTGCCGATACGGGTTCTTCGTTACCGCGTTTCAAGCATATCTTTTTCGGCTTGTGCGGTTTGGCGGCACTGTTTGCGATATGGTCGGTTTTGCCGATTAGCGAGCCGGTTGAAGACTTTGAGGAAGATGCAGCCGATGTTTTGCCGGAGCCGGTGATTGTGGCTGAAGATACCACGGTCAATGAAACCGCCGAAATCGCGACGGCTGACGAAACTCCGGTTGCGGAAACCGAAACGGTTGAAACCACGGAAGTTGAAGAAGTTGCAAGCGATAATGCCGATACGAGTGAAGCATTGCAAAAAATAATTCAGGAAGTTGATGAAGAAGAGCCGGCAGTTGAAGAGGATACCGCCGAGGAAGAAACAACCGCGGCAGAAGAAGAGCCAAGCGAATATCATAAAATGCGCATGGTGTTGAACGGCCCGTCTTGGGTAGAAATTAAACAGGGCGAAAAAACGATTCTGCGCGGCTCGGTTTATAAAAAAGGTTTCAGCTATGACATTCCGTCGGAAGAAGGCTTGACGATTACTGTCGGTCGTCCGCGCAGCGCCGTGTTCTATGTTGACGGTAAACCGGTTAAGGTTGTGTCGGTCATGAACAGCAAGCGCGTAAGTTTGGACAGCTTCATCAAAAAGACAAACGATTAGAGGATTTTATGGAAAAAATACAATGTGTGCGCGGCACTTACGATTTATACGGTGCCGCCAAAAGAAAAATGAAAAAAGTTGTGAGCGTCGGCTCGACGGTGGTAGAAAAATACGGCTTTGAAGAAATCGAAACGCCGATTTTCGAATTTACGGAAGTTTTTGCCCGCAATTTGGGAGACACCACGGATATCGTGACCAAAGAAATGTATTGCTTTGAAGATAAGGGGGGCGAGAGTCTGACCTTGCGTCCGGAAGGTACGGCCGGCGTGGTGCGGGCCTTTGTTTCTAACGGAATGCAGCAAAATCTTCCGGTAAAGTTTTATTATCACGGTCCGATGTTTCGCTATGAGCGGCCGCAAAAGGGGCGTCAACGCCAGTTTACCCAATTCGGGGTTGAGCTGTTGGGAGTGGAAACGTCTCAGGCCGATATTGAAGTTATAGCGATGGCTTATGAGTTTTTGGAAAAATTAGGCTTGGACGGGCAGGTTACGGTGGAAATCAACTCTCTCGGAGATGCTGACAGCCGTGATGCCTATCGCAAAGAATTGGTGGCTTATTTGCAAAAGCACTACGATGAGCTTTCTGAAGACAGTAAAAACCGCTTAGAAAAAAATCCGCTGCGTGTGCTGGATTCCAAAGAAGAATGCGATAAGGCCGTGGTGGAAAACGCTCCTCTTTACGCCGACAGCTTAAATGAAGAATCACGCAAGTTTTTTGCCGATGTGTTGCACGGGCTTGATTTGTTGGGTATTAAATATCGGGTTAACAATCGCTTGGTGCGCGGACTTGACTATTACTCGCATACAGTGTTTGAACTCACTACCGACAAGCTCGGGGCGCAAGGTACGGTTTTGGCCGGCGGGCGCTATAACGGTTTGGTCGGACAAATGGGCGGCGGCGATGTTGCCGGTATCGGTTGGGCGTGCGGAGTAGAGCGCTTGGGTATGCTGTTGGAGCAGGATACGGGGCGGGTTCGTCCGGTGGCGATAATTCCGGTCGGTGACGATGCTAATGATGCCGCTCTCGAAATTGCTCATAAGTTGCGTTTGGCCGGATTTACGGTGGAGCAAAGTTACGGCGGTAATATGAAAAAGCGCATGATTAAGGCCAACAAAGTAAATGCCTGCAAGGCAGTAATTATCGGCTCCGACGAGCTGGCGGATAAAACGGCAACGGTTAAAGATTTGGACAGCGGTGCGCAAAAAACGGTGGCGTTGGCAAATTTGGTTGAGGAATTGCAATAATGAATATAGATGAAAAATTGGCAAACGTTGTCAACCGTTATGAAGAAGTGCAGGCGTTGCTGGCAACCGATGTTTCAACCGATGAATTGGTTAAGCTCAATAAGGAACTGGCTAATTTGCAGCCGATTGTCGAGGTTATCCATAAATACCAGCATCATCAGCAGATGATGGCCGATGATAAGGCAATGATGGAAGACACAACGCTGGATAGAGAAATGCGCGAAATGGCCGAGGTCGAATATTATGAGGCCAAAGAACAGTTGCCGCTTTTAGAAAAAGAAATCAAGGTAATGCTGTTGCCGAAAGACAGCGATGACGAAAAAAACGCCATTTTGGAAGTGCGTGCCGGCACCGGCGGTGATGAGGCAGCGTTATTTGCGGCGGTGCTGTTTGAAATGTATCAACGTTATGCGCAAAAACAGGGTTGGCAGTTTGAAATTCTTGATTCCAATGAAAACGGTATCGGCGGCTATAAAGAGGCTTCCGCCCGTATTACGGGAAAAGATGTTTTTGCTAAACTCAAGTTTGAGTCGGGCGCACACCGCGTACAACGGGTGCCGGTAACCGAATCTCAAGGCAGAGTGCATACTTCGGCGGCTACGGTTGCGGTGTTGCCGGAAATTGAAGAGGTGGATTTATATATCAATCCGGCGGATTTGAAAATTGACGTATATCGCGCTTCGGGTGCCGGCGGTCAGCACGTTAACCGTACCGAGTCGGCGGTGCGTATTACCCACATTCCGACCGGTGTGGTGGTACAATGTCAGGACGATCGTTCGCAGTTTAAAAATAAAGAAAAGGCGATGAATCACTTGCGAGCCAAGCTTTATGACGAGCAAAAAGCTAAAATTGATGCCAATTATTCGGAAAAGCGCAAATTGCAGGTGGGAAGCGGCGATCGCAGCGAGCGGATTCGTACATATAACTATCCGCAAGGGCGGGTGACCGATCATCGCATCAACCTGACGCTGTATAAGCTGGAAGAAGTTGTTTCGGGTGAGGCCTTAAACGAAATTATCGATGCGCTGATTGCCGAAGATCAAGCCGCACGTTTGGCCGAAATGGATTAGAAAGGATTAAGTATGGCTACAGCAATTGCTTATTGGGTAGGTTTTATAGGAGGCCGTATGTTGAGCGCAATACTGATATTGAGCCTGGTATTGGCGTTCGTGCGTAATCAGACGCGTAAAAATATTGTTATTGCCGGTGTAATAGCATATTTTATTGCCGTGTTTTTTAATGTTTGCGGAAATATAGACGGTCGGCTTTTGACGTGGCCGTTGGCTAAATTTTTATTACTGAATGCTCTCATGGTTAATGGTGTCGTATTTGCAGTAATAACATTGTTAACGATATGGCGTCATTGGAACACCCAAAAATGGTTTGCTAAGGGTATGCTGTGGGTGGCCGGAGTTTTATATGGTTTGGTAATATTTTTGGCTTTTCCGATGGAAATAAAGGAACAGTACGAAATACGGAAAATTGCGCATGAATTGACATACAGACAGTTTAATGCGCTGGAAGATTACGAAAAAGCAGTTATAACGTATAAAATGGCGGGTGTAAAAGACGCCAACATTTATAAGTGTGTCAGAGCAAGCCAAGAATCCGATAGTATTCAGGATATTAAATTCAAAGAAATCGTAGAGACATGTCGCGATATAATATATTCGGAACAGTCCGGTATCAAGTAAGTGAAAATAACTGATAAAAAAAACGCGGGATGCTGTGGCATCGCGCGTTTTTTCTACTCAAATCAAGCGTAATTGAAACAATCCCCAAACCATGGCTGCTATAAACCATAGAATACCAATTATATAATACAGCTTGATTAACCATGTCGGAATTTCTTTGCCATCGCTCCAGAACGAAAACACGATAACAATAAGTTCGATGATGGCCAACGTTATGGCCGCATAATCACCATGCAGGGCTCGGCCGACCAATGTTACGGCGAAAATACCCAATGCCATCGAAATCAGAAAATTCAGACAACCAGACAAAACCTTCGTACTGATAGCTTTTGTACTCATGGCTAATAATTTGTAAATACCTGTTTGATACTTGTTACTATATCAAATAAATATTTTTTGTCAATTATTTTTTATAAAATCAGATATCCAAGTTATCAACAAACTTTGCGCGCTCGATAATAAAACGGAAACGCGGCTCCGGATCTTTACCCATAAGCTTTTCTACCTGTCGGCGGGTTTCAAAATCTTCGGCACGACCCTCTTCGGTGTCGGTAGAAGGAATCACCACTCTGAGCAGAATTCGATTGTTTTTATCCATCGTAGTTTCTTTGAGCTGGGTCGGGCTCATCTCGCCCAAACCTTTGAACCGGCTGATATCAGGCTTGATATTACCCTTAACGACTTTTTTGAGAATTTTATCTTTTTCTTCATCATCAAGCGCATAATAGTTTTTGCCTCCGGCCACGATTTTATACAGCGGCGGAGTGGCAATAAACAAATGTCCGTTTTCAATCAGCTTCGGCATATGTTGGTAGAAAAACGTCATCAATAGCGATGTAATATGCGCACCGTCGACATCGGCATCGGTCATGATGATGATTTTTTCATAGCGCAGATTGTCGTCATTGTAATTATCTTTAACTCCGCACCCGAGAGCCTCAATCATATCCTTAATTTCTTGATTTTGGGTAATTCGCTCAACCGAAGCGCTGGCCACATTCAAAATTTTTCCTCTTAACGGCAAAATTGCTTGGGTGACACGATCACGTCCCTGCTTGGCGGAACCGCCGGCGGAATCACCCTCAACAATGAAAATTTCGGTGTTTTCGGCTGCGGCCTGTGAACAATCGGCAAGTTTACCCGGCAGGCGCAATTTTTTGGTCGGTGCCTTGCGAGCCTGTGCCTTTTCCTCTTTCTTTTTGCGGCGGGCTTCGGCGCGTTCCAACACATATTCAATCAGCGCTTTGGCGTTTTCAACATCACTGGAAAGCCAATGGTCAAATGAATCTTTTACCGCAGTTTCCACCAAATGAATCGCTTTGGTTGAGGTCAGTTTATCCTTGGTTTGTCCCTGAAATTGCGGGTCGGCAATAAATACGGAAAGCATCAGGCAGGCATCGCTTAACAAATCATCGGCGGTCATGGCGGAAATTTTTTTGTAATTTGCCATTTCTCCGTATTCCTTAAGACCGCGGGTTAGGGCCGAGCGAAATCCGGTTTCGTGAGTGCCGCCGTCCGGAGTAATCACGGTGTTGCAGTAAGAATATGAAAAGCCTTTTTCATCAAGCGGCCAAGTGATGGCCCATTCAACTCGTCCTTCATTATTGGCAAGCTCCGATTCGCCGGTGAATGCCGTGCGATTAACGGTTGCACGTTCGCCGATTTGAATATTCAGAAAATCCGACAGGCCGTTCGGGTAGTGCAGTTCGGCCTCAAGCGGAGTAGTATCACCCTCGGTAACCAACTCCGGCGCGCATTTCCAGTTAATCAGCACGCCCTTAAATAAAAACGCCTTTGACCGTGCCATACGATATACACGATTGGCAATAAATTGGTTGTTACCCTCAAAAATTTCGGCATCGGGCTTAAACGTAATCGAGGTGCCGCGACGATTCGGACAGTTACCGACCAATGTGAGCGGCGTTTGCGGTTTGCCGCGAGAATATTCCTGTCGCCAGAGTTTTTTATCGCGGGCAACTTCTACCACCAGCGTTTCGGAAAGCGCATTAACCACCGACAAGCCTACACCGTGCAATCCGCCGGAAACTTTATAGGCACCGCCGCCGAATTTTCCGCCGGAGTGGAGGGTAGTCAAAATCACTTCAAGCGCCGAAACACCGGGATATTTCGGGTGCTCATCTACCGGAATGCCGCGCCCGTTGTCGGTAATCGTTACGGTACCGTCAGCGTTCATGGTAACGTCAATATGGTTGGCAAAACCGGCAACAGCCTCATCCATGGAGTTATCCAAGATTTCGGCTACCAGATGGTGCATAGCCTGAATATCTGTGCCGCCGATGTACATTCCCGGGCGATGGCGCACCGGTTCCAGACCTTCTAAAACTTCAATATCGGTAGCGGTATATTCGGCCTTGCTTTGCGTGGACGATGTGTTTGTTTCAAATAAATCGGACATATTACCCTCAAAAACTCTCAAATTAACGAGAAAATAGCCGATAAATGCGGTAAATTCAAGCAAAAACCCAATTTCATAAACAAAAAAAACAGTTAGGTGACGGCAAAAAATATCTTGACTAACAAGACAAGTTAGCATATTGTATGTTGCGATTCGGGCGCTTAGCTCAGTTGGTTAGAGCCGGCCGCTCATAACGGTCTGGTCGTAGGTTCGAGTCCTACAGCGCCCACCAAACAAACCTCCCCTTGCGGGAGGTTTTTTGTTTGGTGGTATGCTGTGGCTCGAACCGGAGACTACAGCGCCCGCCATAAACTCAGGCCTATTATTCTCCGCCGTTGGCATTTCAAAACTCCGCCTCTTGTGAACAGAATAAATCTTAAAATCCGCATCGCTCTTGCATTCTGCAAAAATTTTTTATAGCATACAACATTGTTAACAAGGAGAATATCAGATGAGTATTTATGATTACGCAATAGCAAAGCCTAACGGCGAAGAATTAAAATTGGCAGATTTTAAGGGCAAAGTGGTGCTGATTGTCAATACCGCCACCGGATGCGGATTTACACCGCAATACGAGGCCTTAGAGCAGATATACGAAAAGTATCACGATAAGGGCTTGGAAATCGTTGATATTCCGTGCAATCAGTTCGGGCATCAAACTCCGGGAACCGACGATGAGGTTCACGAATTTTGCCAATTGCACTATCACACACAATTTGCGCAAATGAAAAAATCCGATGTTAATGGCGCAAATGAATTGCCGCTTTATACTTATTTGAAGGCGCAAAAAGGTTTTGCCGGATTTGGCGAGCATAAATTGAGCAAGCTCTTGGCGGAAATGCTCTCTAAGGAAGATAAAGACTGGGATAAAAAGCCGGATATCAAGTGGAACTTTACCAAGTTTTTGGTTAATAAAAACGGCGAAGTCGCAGAACGCTTTGAGCCAACCGCCGATATGAACGACGTTGAAGTCAAAATCGCAAAATTGCTTTAGAAAGGGATAATGATATGAAAATACAAGCAGTAAAATTCAGAACCGACGGATTTATGACGCAACCTTTTGCTTTTGGTGGTGAAGACGGTGCGGATAAGTTTGATGCAAAGGTGAAATATCGCTCCGGTTTGCAGAACTATGTGATAGATACGGGAACCGAGGTCATTTTGGTAGATACGGGCTTACCGGCGGGAACACCGGAAGAATCTCCGGATGAAACGACCATGATCTATACCGGCAAGGATATCAAATCTTATATGGAAGCGCTGAAAGATTTAGGCTATAAACCGGAGCAAATCAGCAAGATTTTGATTACCCATAAGCACGCTGACCATACCGGAGAATTAAAGAGTTTTCCTAATGCCAAAATCTATGTGAACGCCGAAGAATGTGACGCCGATGAAATCAAAAACATTCCGAATGTTATTCCGGTTCATTTTACCGACGGCGCATACCATAACTTTCCGGAAAGCCAGAAGATAGCAGACGGGGTGTATTACATAAAGGCCAAAGGGCACACCAAGGGTAACAGTTTGATTATTGCCGAAGATGACGGATTGTTTTATATGTTTGAAGGCGATATCACCTATACCGATGAAGCCCTTTATGCCAATAAAATATCGGTGGTTTATGAGGATAAAGCCGCGGCGCGGGAAACTTTAAACCGAGTTCGTGAGTTTGTCAGTCATAATCCGACCGTTTATTTGGGAACGCATACGCCTTTCGGTTATGAAAATTTGGCAGAAAAACGCATTGTGGATTTGAATAATCCGCCGAAAACATTACCGGTTGGCGAGATTGTATTCAAAACCAAGACCGGTAAATACATCTGCTCGGTTTGCGGTTATGTTTATGACCCTGCCGAAAATGGTGGTGTGGCTTTTGAGGACCTGCCGGAAGATTGGAAATGCCCGCGTTGCAGACAGCCGAAAACTAAATTTAATGCGGCATAATTAAGCAAACACAAGGAATTAGAAAATGAATCGTGATAAAATAATCATCAGAACAAGCATTATCGGCATTTTAACCAATGTTATATTGGCGGCATTTAAGGCGGTTGTCGGTATGGTATCCAATTCTATTGCCGTTATATTGGATGCGGTAAACAATTTATCCGACGCGCTGTCGTCAATTATCACGATTGTGGGTACAAAACTGGCGGGAAAACTGCCGGATAAAAAGCACCCTTTGGGCTATGGTCGCATTGAATACTTAAGTGCGATGATGGTGTCGGGGATTGTGCTGTATGCCGGTATTACTTCGCTTGTGGAATCGATTAAGAAAATAATTTATCCTCAAACACCGGATTACAGCCTCACTTCGCTCGTCATTATAGCGGTTGCGGTGGTGGTTAAAGTTGTTTTGGGAAAATACGTTAAAGCACAAGGCAAAAAGGTCAATTCCGGTTCGTTGGTGGCTTCCGGTTCCGATGCCCTCTCGGACGCGATATTATCCGCTTCGGTTTTGGTATCGGCCATTATCTTTCTGCTGACGGGCTATTCTTTAGAGGCCTATGTCGGTGTGGTCATTTCCGGATTTATCATTAAAGCCGGTATTGAGATGATGGTGGAAACACTTAATGAAATTTTGGGAACAAGAGCAGATAAAGAAATCACAAGCAAAATCAAACATCTGATAGCGGATGAGCCGGAGGTGCGCGGGGCCTATGATTTAATTATGTATAACTACGGACCGGACAAGTATTATGCCTCGGTACATATGGAAGTTCCGGACACGCTAACCGCCAAAGAAATCAGCGCCCTAACCCGCCGGATAGAAACAAAAATATATGAGCAAACCGGTGTTATTTTAGTCGGTGTCAGTATATATGCCTATAATACCCAAGATGACGAAGCGATGAAAATCGAAAAAGAGGTCAAAAAAGGCGTATTGCAACACAAATGGGCAGTTCAGGTGCATGGATTTTATTTGGATATTGCGGCTGAAAAAATGCGCTTTGATGTGGTATTAAGCTTTGATATCAAACCGGAAGACGGCATCAAAATTCTTTATGAAGAATTGCATAATGCGTACCCGCAGTATGAGGTGGAAATCGTGCCGGATGTGGATGTTTCAACAACGGAATAATCAAAACCTTGACAAAGCCGCTGCGGAAACGTGGCGGTTTTTTATTATTCAACTGTTCAAAATAAGTATTTGCCAGATTAAAATAAACACTATATATTGATGTTGAAACAGCATAATACAGGAGTAAACATGAAAAAGATTCTATCGTTACTTTTAGTGAGTTTGATATTTTTAACAGGTTTTAATGCAAAAGCGGAGGAAAACAATATGACGGATACAAAAGTATTGGTAGCCTATTTCAGCGCCACCGGAACAACTGCCGGTGTGGCAGAAAAATTAGCAACCGCAACCGGTGGTGATTTGTTTGAAATTAAGCCGGAACAACCGTATACGGATGCGGATTTGAATTGGCGTAACGAGCAGAGTCGCAGTTCGGTGGAGATGGCCGATAAATCAAGCCGTCCGGCAATTGCCAACAGGCTGGAAGATATGAGTAAATACGATGTAATTTTCGTCGGTTTTCCGATTTGGTGGGGACGTGAGCCGTCAATTGTTGATACATTTATGGAAAGCTATGACTTTGCCGGCAAAACGGTTATTCCGTTTGCAACTTCCGGCACCAGTGATATCGGCGATTCCGGCAATATTATGCACTCACTCGCCCCAAAGGCTAAGGTTTTAAGCGGCAAAAGATTTTCTCATAGCGTATCGGAAGCTGAGTTAAAGAAATGGGCCGATGAATGGCTGTAAGCTTTAAATCAACTATCTTGCATTACGCAAAAACGGCGATTAATCTTCGGGCGTCAAATCAGCACTTAAATAAATATCGGGAAAAACAATTTATCGTAAGGCAGCATAATCAATATTAAGGTGAGGAAATGCAATATTTTTATCAAAATAATCATTCGCAAGATTTAATAGTGTTTTTTTCCGGTTGGGGTTGCGACGAAAATCAATTTACCAATTTACATGACAATAAAGATGTATTGATTTTATACGATTATCAGGATTTAAATGTGGATTTTGACTTTTCCGAATATAAGAATATTTATGTTATTGCTTATTCGGCCGGCGTGTTTGTAGCATCAATACTGGCAGATGGTATGCCGAATGTTCGGCAAAAAGTGGCGGTGTGCGGCAATCCGTATCTGTTTGATGAAAAACTCGGTATATCCGACGATAATATCCGCGTTTTCAGAAGCATAACTTTGGACAACTATCTTGATTTTCGCCGCAAATATATGGTGTTCGATAACGAAGAATACGAGAGGTATAATGGCTTAGAATCATTGCGTACCATCGAAAGTTGCGCCGACGAGCTGAAAGCTCTGCAAAAAATGTATGCCGAGTGTAAACAGCGGATTAATCCGGTATTTGATAAGGCGATTGCGGCTCAAAATGATTTGATATTCGATGTACGGACGCAAGCGGAGTTTTATCAAGATAAGTTATCGGTTATTCCAAACGCCAAACACCATATCTTTTTTCGTTTCAACAGTTTTGAAGATATGCTGAAATAGAATAAATCGCAGTATTTCTTTATATCATTTTGATGAATGACAATTCGTCGGTGGCGGGATTATATTCTATTTGCGCTATACAGCAATTCGGCAGACCGACACCATACGATTCCAAGCCGGCCAACAACGAGGACATTACGCCGCCATGGGTGGAAATACCTATAACTTTGCACGGGCAGGTTCGCGCTATTTGCAAAAGTGCCGCATTAACGCGATTAAAAACCTGATGCTTACTCTCGCTCTCAGCTCCCGGATATTTACTGTCCCAAGTTGTCGGTGTCGGATACAGCACATCATGCATCAATTGCGGCCACTTTGAGCCGATTTCATCCATAGTATGCCCCTCGGCCTCACCGAAACAACATTCGTGAAATGCATCTTCAAATTCGAGCGGTACCTGCAATTGTCGGTTGGCAATTTCGGCGGTATATTTGGCGCGCAAAAACGGCGAAGAATAAATCTTTTCAATGCCGCAAAGCGCAAGCCTCTTTCCGAGTTCTGCCGCCTGTTTGCGTCCGCGATCGTTCAAATCCGGATTTGAGCCGGTGCCTTGCCAGACTTTTTTGGCGTTGAGTTCGGTTTCGCCGTGGCGAAATACATAAAAAATCTTTTTCATCAGTCCTGTTCCTTCATCTGTCTTCAGCCGATTTATATCATCCGCAGCCTTAAATTGCAATGATTTTCAAAGAATAACAACAGCATGGCAATTATTTAAGAAAAACAAACAATTAAATATATGGTACTATAATACCTCAGTAATAAAATATTGAAAAAATATGAATTTTTTAGTTGACAGCGCGAAAAGTTTATGTATATTAACACCGAATTAACATTAACTTTTGAAAGAGATTAAAAATGATTTCTACACGTACAACAAAACCGTCGGATATCGAGAGAAAATGGTATGTTGTCGATGCCGAAGGTGTTATTTTGGGTCGTCTTTCCGCTGAAATCGCTAAGATTCTGCGCGGTAAGAATAAGCCTTATTTTACGCCGAACTTGGATTGCGGTGACTATGTCGTTGTGATTAACGCCGACAAAGTCAAGCTGACCGGCAAAAAATTGGCTAACAAACACTATTACAAGCACACCGGTTATATCGGCAGCGTTAAAGATACGACAGCCGGCAAAATTTTGAGCGGACGTTTTCCGGAACGCGTTATTCAAAAGGCCGTTGAGCGTATGATTTCGCGCAACCCGCTCGGTCGTCAAATGATGACCAAACTGAAGGTTTATGCCGGTTCCGAACATCCGCATACCGCTCAAAACCCGATTGTTTGGGATTTTGCTTCTCAAAACTCTAAGAATAAAAGGAGTGCTTTATAATGGCTAAGAAAACTATTGAATTGCAAGAATTGAAGGCTGCTACTTCGACCGCTTCCGAGCCGAAGACAACTCGCAAGGCCGTAAAAGATAAAAAAGGTCGTTCTTATGCCACCGGTAAAAGAAAAGACGCTGTTGCTCGCGTTTGGATTATGCCGGGTAAAGGTAATATTACCATTAATGATAAGTCGATTGACGAATATTTCGCTCGTCCGGTTTTGAAAATGGTTATCAATCAACCGTTTGCCATTACCAACCGCGAAAATGAATTTGATGTTATTTGCACGGTTAAGGGCGGTGGTTTGTCCGGTCAGGCCGGTGCAATTAAACACGGCATTTCTAAGGCTTTGAACGAATACGAGCCGGAATTGCGCCCGACTTTGAAGAGCGCCGGCTTCTTAACTCGCGATGATCGTGTAGTTGAGCGTAAGAAATACGGTAAAGCCAAGGCTCGTCGTTCTTATCAGTTCTCCAAGCGTTGATATTGTTTGGAAATACGGTTCAAAAGGTCGTCTTCGGGCGGCCTTTTTTTGTGTCGCCGCTTAAGTTAATTTTTTTTATATTGATATATTGACAAAAAACATAAAATTTGCTAAAATAACGATAATCAGGTGACAAATACAGAGGAGTATACAATATGGTGAAACCAAACAAAGATTTGTTGGCAGAAGCAATGGAAAGAAATGCCGATCGCAAAAGAAAGTTCAACAGCAGGATTCTTAAGGGAGTGTTGGGGGTAAGTGCCGGTATTGCGATAGCTATGGGGCTTTCCGGAGTCAGTGAGAGCGAGGCAAAAGACAACACGGGTGCTCCTAAAAATCCGACGGAAAAGCCGATTCCTCCGTTTGTACCTGAAGAAACAAAAACCATTGCTCCGTTTGAAAATACCAGTGATGAGTGGGAACAAACCTTGAAAGAAAATGCCGATCTCAGTGATCGTGTGTTGGAGTTGCAGGAACAACTCGAATATAAAGAATCCAAAGAATTTGATTTTAAAAAGCCGGAAAGATTGAAGGAAAGCGATTTTCCGAGATATACCATTACCGGAGATGCCAGTGATATTACGGTTGAAAGCAGAGGTATTGACGCCGGCGACATTCCGGTTGAAAATAAAGGGATCACAACGTGGCAAAATCAAGATGAAGCATCGGTTATCAAAGATTATTCGCAAAAAGATACAAGCAAGCAGGCGCAGCACGATTTGGCTATGCAGATGATGAAGCATATCAAATCTAACTCCGGAAATTCCGGAGGTTTAGGCTGATAAAGTCCTGTTGCCGAATTGACAATTTGAAAAATCTCCCGCCGCCGAAACGGGAGATTTTTTTGCAGCGTGAGCAATTAAATTTATCGCCATGGTATAAAATTGTTGCGCATTCGATTTTTGAGGTTATACTATCGTCAGTATTGAATTATGTATATAATGCGGAGGTAATATTATGCAGAAATCGGTTTTATCTGTGGCGGCAACAATCGCGATTTTATGGGGACGAAGCGTATGGGCTGAAGACGTTTCGGCATCTCTGAGTCAAGTACTGTCGCGGGCGTACGGGGCTGAAGTTGAAGCGCAAACATCCGCAGACCAATGTCGGGTTCGATATCCGCAGGTAGCAATCGAAGACGAGGTTGTTAAATATAAAGATGGCGATAATTCCGAAACCACAGTCGAAACCGAAACAGTTGTCACAACCGTGGCGGAAACCGAGGCAGAGTGCCTTAAAATCGATGACTTTAAAAATTATCCGCAATACAAAATCCGCATAACTTCTCCGAATAAACTTAAGGCGCAAATCTATAATAATTTCAAGTTGGCATTTATTAAAGACATTGCAATTAAAGAGTTTGTTGAAGAAATTGACGTGGTTCCGGCACTCAATTTTATCCGTTCGAATAATTTGCAACTGAATGATGTTTCATATACCGAAACCGACGCTACTACCGGTCTTAAAAGCGAAATCGGAAACCTCAAAAATTATCAACTTAACCGCCGACTTTATGCCGAAAACGGAAAAATTATTCAAGATACGGATATGTCGCTTGAGGCACTTAATTTGGTTTTGCCGTTTTTCTCTTTGCAAATAAAATCGGAAAAGCAAATCGCTCGAGTGGAATATACGGAGCCGACGGACGGTGAGTTTGATTATATGAACATGATTAACAACTTGCCGCATTTGTTGTCGGCAAAATCTTCTGCTACCAGTCACGGTATTAAAATCGGCGCGGATATGTTCGGGCTCGGCATCAGTTTTGATACGGAAATCAAGAATAATGTTCAGCGCACCGACAAAGACACGGTCTATGCTTTGGGCAGTATGATGTTGAAAAATATCTCTTTTAACGGTGATTTATTGGAAAAATCAAGCCAACCGAAGGCAGTTACTCTTAAATTTGCAATTCAGGATATTCCGTCCGCAAGTTTTAATAAATTGAGCAAAATTCCGGTAAACGTCAATATTGATATCGAAGATTATAATTTTAACAACGCTGAGCCGGAAAATAAAACGCCTGAGGAGGATACGGATTACGGCTTGATGAGTGCACAGATTATGGATGAGATTGCAGAGGCGGCAAAACTTTCCGGCAAAACGGAAATTGCGTTTGAAAATGCCGATATTACGGTCGATTATCTGTTTGAGCGGCGCAATAACTTTTTGCACGGCACTGCCAAAATTAAAGTTACAAACCTGTTTGATATTTTCCCGAAACAGAAACGTTGCCTCTCTAATCCGGCGGCTTCCGTTTGCAACGATAATTTCTTATTTACAAGCCTGCGGGATTTGATTGACACAACGCAAAATAATTCGGAAACCGTTTATCGGTTTGAAGGGCAGGGTGTTTTCAAAGACAATAAAAAAATTGCCGATCCGGTGGAGCTGAATTTTGAAAAAATGTATCGCGAAAGCCAAAAAGAAGAGGATAAAATAGCCGATACGGAAAACGAGCAGACTCTGCCGGCAGACAAAGATTCGGCGGATTCGCTCAACGAATTCGGACTTGAGTAAAAATATCCGGATAAAAGCTTGCTCGGCAAAAGATACAAATTTTTCACCGAAAACTCAAAAAAACACTTGAAAATTCGGAAAAATGTGGTAGAAATAGCCCGAAGTCGCAATGGTGCGGCTTTATAACAACACACACGCAGACAGGCGGACGGTGCAAAAGCCGATTCGCTCCGGTGCCGATAAAGGCTGAGGGTCTGCGGAGGTTTAACCGGAAAAAGGATATATAAAAAATGACAATTCCTACATTTACATTACGTCAGATGGTTGAAGCTGGCGTACACTTCGGACACCACGCTCGTCGTTGGAATCCGCAAATGGCTCCGTATATTTACGGCAAAAAAGATAATGTTCACATTATCGACCTGCAAAAATCTTATCCGATGCTTTATAATGCGCTGAACGCTACTCGTGATGTTGCGGCTCAGGGCGGTAAGGTTTTGTTTGTGGCTACCAAAAGACAGGCACAAGAAATCGTTAAGGAAAGCGCTGAGAGATGCGGTCAATATTATGTTAACTATCGCTGGCTCGGCGGTATGTTGACCAACTGGAAAACCGTTTATAAATCAATTACGCGCTTGAACAAGCTTAACGAAATGGAAGAGAAAAACGCCTATGAAGGCTACACCAAAAAAGAAATTTTGAACCTCAAAAAAGAACGCGAAAAATTGGCGATTGTTTTGAACGGTATCAAAGATATGGGCGGTCAGCCGGATTTATTGTTTGTAATTGATACGCCGAAAGAAGCTTTGGCAGTTAAAGAAGCTAAAAAACTGGGTATTCCGGTTGTCGGTATTGTTGATACAAACGCTAATCCGAATGAAGTTGACTATCCGGTGCCGGGTAATGATGATGCTTTGAGAGCTATTCAGTTCTATTGCGATTTGATTTCCGGCGCTATTTTGGATGGTGTTTCTGCCGAAATAGCGGCAAAAGGCTTGGAAATTTCTGACGCCGAAGTAGTATCGGAAAAAGCTGCGCCGAAGAAGCGCGCGCCGCGTAAAACTAAGGCTGCCGCAGAAGCGGAAGCTTCTGCCGAATAAGCTTTAAGAGCCGATACGGTATGAGTTGAAGGCGCGGTAGTTTATCTGATTGCCGCGCCGTGTTTGAAAAGTTAATATTTTGAATAATAAGGGATTAAAATAATGGCAGATATTACAGCCGCTATGGTAAAAGAATTAAGAGAAACAACCGGCGCCGGTATGCTTGATTGCAAAAAGGCTCTGGTTGAAGCAAACGGAGATATGGAAACAGCCGTCGATTGGTTGCGCAAAAAAGGTTTGGCTTCGGCCGCCAAAAAGTCCAGCCGTATTGCCGCCGAAGGTTTGGTTGCGGTTTATGTTGAAGGCAATAAGGGTGCCGCCGTTGAGGTTAACTCCGAAACCGATTTCGTGGCCAAAAACGACATCTTCCAAGCTTATGTTGAAGACGCAGCCAAAGTTGCTCTCGCTAACAACGGTGATGTTGAAAAAATGAAAAATGCCCAAGATGCCAGCGGTAAAACCTTTGGTGACCGCCTGACCGATATGGTGGCTCGCATTGGCGAAAACATGAATTTGCGTCGTGCTAAAGTTGTCAGCGTAAACAACGGTTTGGTTTGTTCCTATGTTCACAATGCGGCCCGCGCCGGCTTAGGTAAAATCGGCGTTTTGGTTGCTTTGGAATCGACTGCCGATAAAGCAAAATTGGCTGATTTGGGCAAGCATATTGCAATGCACGTTGCCGCCGCTCAACCGATTGCTTTGAATATTGCAAATGTGGATCCGGCAGCCGTTGAGCATGAAAAATCAATTTTTGCAGAACAAGCTGCAGCCTCCGGCAAACCGGCAGCCATCATCGAAAAAATGGTTGAAGGTCGTATCCGTAAATTCTATGAAGAAGTGGTTTTGGAAGAGCAAAACTACATTATGGATCCGGATAAGAAAGTTAAAGATGTTATTGCCGATGCGGCCAAAGAATGCGGTGCCGACATTAAGTTGACGGACTATGTGTTCTATAAATTGGGTGACGGTTTGCAAAAGAAAGAAGAAGATTTTGCAGCCGAAGTTCAAGCACAGTTGGCAAAATAAGTTAATCAAGGCGGTGTTCTCATTTGGCGGGAACATCGCCTTACTTTTTATAGAGAGTAAAACCGTGTCAAAAGAAAAAATCGAAACTCCGAAAGAAAATCCGGCGCCGGTTGCGGCCAAGAAAAGTATTTTTGCGTATTGGAACGGTGCCATGCAGCAAATGCTTGTGCTGAAAGGGCGTGATTCGCGCTATTCTTTTTGGTCGTTTATGTCCGTAAGCCTGGTTATTTTTTTATTGACGGTTTTTTGCGGAAAAATTCTGGGCGAAACTAAGTTGGTGATGAACATTTTTGCGCTTTACTTTTTGTTTCCGGCCACCTCGATTACGGTGCGCCGTTTGCATGATTTATCGCTTTCCGGTTGGTGGTGTCTGCCGATGATTGCAGTTGCCCTGGCATTTTTCGGCTTGTGGGATTTCGGTTATAAGGCATGGCTTGAGTATCTGGTATTTATCACCCTCGGTTACGGTTCTTTTCTGTGCTGGATTTTGTGCGGTCGCGGTATACCGGCGGACAATAAGTACGGCGGAGTTATAGAAGAGGCCGCTGAAAGCAATTTAGACAGCCGCGCACTCATGTGCTTTATGGCCGCATTTATTATCGGTTTGTGGCTGATTTTCTTAACTCATATTTGGTAAAATTACAGCAATTCGGCTAAACTCAAATATTGTTGCGGCGTCAGGTTTTCGGCGCGCGCGGTTAAATCTATGCCGGCTTTTGCGCACAATTGCTCTAAATCCGGTACGGATTTGAGACTTTGGCGAATCATCTTGCGACGTTGCCCGAAGGCCAATTCCGTCAGTTTTTCCACTTTTTGCAAAATATCGCTTGTCGGAAGTTGCGGCAACGGACGGAACAATAACACGGTTGACCATATTTTCGGGGCCGGCACAAAACAATTCGGATTTAGGTTGAACAGGGTTTTGATTTGGCAAGTCAACTGAGCCATCACCGAAATTCTGCCATAAGCTTTACAATCAGGGGCGGCGGTAATGCGTTCCGCCACTTCTTTTTGAAACATCAGCGTCAGGCTGTCGAAGGCGCACATATTTTTCAGCCAGCTCAAGAGTAACGGCACCGAAATATTATATGGCAGATTGCTGACAATATTTTTAGTTTTGCCCTGCGCCGCCGCAAAGTCATATTGCAACGCGTCGCCTTCAATTATTTGCAGTTGTGCTCCTACTGCGTTTTGAATATCCTGCATAATCTTTATGCAACGGCTGTCCATCTCAATAACCGTCAGACGTTGCGGATTTGCCTTCAGCACGGCGCGGGTTAATCCGCCCGGACCGGGGCCGATTTCATAAACATATTCACCGGAAAAATCGTTTTTTCCCTGTGCCGCCAGTGAGCTGCGGACAATTTTGTCCGTGATATTCATATCCAACAAAAAATTCTGACCGAGCGATTTCTTTGCAAGCAACTCGTATTGTTCGACGGTATCGCGCAGACTTGGCAGTTCGTTTATCATATTTTCTTTTCAATCAAAGCCTTGTTGCGTAAATCGCGCATATATTTGATAGAATATTCTTCCAGTTTTTTGTTTTGCAAATAAGCGCGGATTTCTTTTTTGCTCGGGAACGACTTGGCGTCACGTTGCGGATCGAAAATCTTATCAAGTTTCAAAATATAATATTCGTTGCCGTATGCAATCGGGTTGGAAACGTCGCCTTCTTTCATTTTATTGAGAGCATTTTCAAAAACCGCCGGTAATTTACCTTTGGTTACCCAGCCCAAACGCCCGCCGTTAGCAGCACTCGGACTTTGCGAAAACTGGGTGGCATAAAGCTCAAACCGCGGATCGTGGCGCAATGTTTCTACCAGCGAATTGATTTCTTTGGCATCTTTTTTGCTGATAACGATTTCTGAAACCATTTTCTTAGGTTGGGCCATATCTTTCTTTACATCATCAATTGCCCGATTGATTTCGGATTCGCTGACGGAGATGTGACTGCTGGCCTTATTACTTATCAACTTTCGCCACGCAATATCCGATTCGATTTGGGTAGCCCAAACCTTCATACTGACATTGGCATCATTTAAGATTTTGCGCAACTCTCCCGCCGGCAGGTTATTGGACTGCTCAAACGTTGTGATGGCTTTGTTAATTTCATGTTGGGTTACGCGGATTTTATTTTTCTTGGCCTCCTGTAACTTTAATTTTTCATCAATAGCACCCTGCAAAACACGGTCGGTAATCATCTTTTTGGTTTGCGCATTATACGGAATACCGGTAGTCAGAATAAAGGCATTAATACGGCTCTGCATATCGCTGCTGGAGATAACTTCACCATTTACCAATGCAAAAATTTTCAGTTTGTTGCCGTAAAGTGTAATCGGGCGCAGTGCCTGTGCACGGCGGCGTTCGGCTTCCTCGGCGGCACGTACCTGAGCTTCATACTCGGCCTGCCGGCGAGCCATTTCTTTTTGTTGGCGGGCATATTCTTCGGTGCGTTGGCGCACGATTTCCCGCTGTTTTTCAATTTCGGCTTTTTGTTCGTCACTCAGCATATTATATTGTTCGGCGTTGCGGCGGAACATCAGCGAATTACTGCTCGGCTGCGATGCCCGCGATTGCGCATCGATTTCCTTTAAGTCGACATCTTCCGCTTGAGTTGTGGAAATATACGTTAAAATAGCTGCAAAAAAGATTATTATTTTTTTCATATTCACTCCTTTTTTATGAACCGAAACTACCGATGGTCTTCAAATAAAACGTCATACCGAATTCATAATCGTTCTTTAAATTCGGGTTGCTGGTGTTATATTTTTTGAAAGATATATCCCAAGTAAAACACTCATCATCATAAATAGCTCTGCCTCCGTGCTCCAAGCGTCCGCGACGTTTTTTGGTTAAATCCTCCAAATTGTAAACGGACACTTTCCAATGCTCGGAAATCTCGGAAGTCAGAGAGGTATAAAGCTCTTTGCGCTCCGAATATCTGTCAAAGTAATGTGTGTTACCTTGCAAAAAGATATAAGATACATTCAACTTTAACAGTGCCGGACCGACACTCGTCCCCAATTCACTGTATTTAGCATTCAAATTGTTTTTATCAAGACGGAAACGATAATTCAGGTTCAGATATTTGTTCGGATCGGCATTGATTCGACCGACCAAATCGCTGAAATGTGTTGCATCCTGATTATCCAAACCCTGAATAAAGCTTGAGCGCCGACTGCGTTCGAAACTTTGTGCCACAAAAGCCGAGGTACGGCCGAAGATGTTGCCGTACGAATTCCAACGCATACCATAACTGATGCGACTGCCCGTATCATTTCGGTCATAGCCGGCATAACGGTCCAAATCCAAAACGTTGGTATCGTCCAAATAAACATCTTCACTGTCTTCGTTAGGGATTTTTTCTACTTTGTTACCGCCGTCAGGTGCTACAACACCGACAATCACCGGCTCAACAATTTGTCGTGAGGTCGGGGTTGCTCTGACAAACGGCAGGTGCCATTCTACACCGGCCTGCGGAAAAACGCGCGCCGTGGTACCGGTATAATTTTGGTTGGTGCTGTAGGCATAGCGATTAACGTAATAGGCGTCAGACTTAAGTGAGGTAACAAAGCGATACTTTTCGCCAAATGAGGTAGTGAACGGAAGTTCCCACGAATTAATCGAGGTCAGACGCTGAGTTTGCGAGCCGTTCTGGTGATACACCGAAGCGGTGCTGAAATTGTTCTTGAAATACGAGCCCCACGCCTGCGGATCAGAATAAAATTCGGCCTCTGCCAACGGCGCAACAAACGGTTTTTTGTTATTGAGTTCTTCAAATTGTCGAACATTACGGCGGTGCAGATTATAACTCAAAATTTTGTAATAATAAGCCTCAACCGATGCATAATCACGCCCCGAAAAACGCTCAAACTTAATATCCGAAGTCAGCCATGCATCGTCCTGATGCGGTAAATCCAAATCTTTGAGATAAACATAATCGGAAACATAATTCAAATCATAGGTCATTTTCCAATAATCATTGATATCGGTACGCCCTTGCGCAAACAAATGCCCGCGGTGGTTAGGGCGATTTTTGTATGCGTTATCGTTTTTATCCGGATTGTCGTCCAAATAAGAACCGCTTATTTCCGTAAAAGAGTCGTAAAAATAGTGCGAAAAACTGCCGCTCCAGACAATATCTTTTTCCGAAGAATAAATAGGTGTAAACAAAACGTTGGTCTGATCATTGACTGCCCAGAAATAACGCAATTGAAAATAAGCATCCAAATAACTGGAGCTGCCGATAGTAGGTGCCAACAAGCCGGAACGGCGCTTAACCGTCGGATCAGGATGGGTTAAAAACGGCGTGTAAAAAAACGGCACCGATTTAAAATACATCAACGCGTGGTTATAATATACGTTTTGGGAATCTTCTTTGTGCTGCACTTTCAGAGCGCTGACATGCCACAGCGGACTTTTGCCTTCGCAGATATCGCAAGCGGTGTAAGTGGCTTTGCGCATAACTTTGGTGCGATTGTTTTTCTTTACAAAATATTCGGCCGTAACATGCGATTTGTCTTTCATTAAAACTTTAACATTTTGCATGGCGCCGATGCTCATATTATCAGATAGTGCAACCTCATCGCTATCGATGACCGAACCGTCGGTTGTATACATTTTGACGTTACCGATGGCGGTCAGAGTATCGGCATTTTGGTCATAAACCACCTTATCGGTGGTCATACGCATACCGTTGTAGACAATCTCAACATTACCCTGTGCCGTAACGATTTGGGCGGCATCGTCGTTAATCATTTCATCGGCCGAAAAGTCGATGGCGTCGTCACTTTCATCGGTATTTTCGGACACTACCGTCCCTAATTCCGTAATATTATTTGTAACAAAAAAGGTGGCTTCCGGCTCCTTTTTTTCTTGGCGGATGACTTCTCCGGCTTCGGTAACGGCCTGTACCGAGGTGCTTATCAGCATCAGCATGAAGACATACGAAAATATTTCACAATAACGTTTATTCGTTTGCATATTTCAAGTCCTTAGCAACACCGCGCCGATAAAAGTAAAACGGGTTATAAAATAACAGCAAATACAGGCATACCAAAAGCGGAATAAAGCAGTTTGCATATAATGCCGGCACAAAATAAAGCGAGTGTCCGGCAAGGTTGGTCAGCGCCAAATCGTTACCGACCACCAAAATCATACAAACTGTTTCAATGGCAATTACCTTGGTCTGACCGCGACGGTTGAAATTACTGATTAACATACCGGTACAGGCAATCAAGGCCAAAATCATATTGAAAAACGGATACAAAACACGCCGATGCCCTTCCACCACAAATTTTCGTCTGTCTTGCGGGGATAAACTCTGGTCTTTATTGGCATTTATCAGTTCGGTAAAGCTTTTTTCGCGAGCGGTTTGTGCCTTGCGACGAGCCGAACCGCCGGTATTGAAATCAGCCGAATAGCGCGTAAATGACAGCATATTAAACTTGAAAGTTTTTTTATTGAATTCCTGCCGCACTCCGTTAATGAACAAAATACGCGGTCCTTTCGGGGTTTGAATCATGCGTCCTTTTTCGGCGGTCAGCGTAACTTTCAGCTCCGGCTTGCTTTCATCGCTGACAAAAATACCGGTAACCGAGCCGTCGCCCTCGTGCTTATCGATAAACACCGTAATTCCGTTGTTAAGTGTGGTAAATTCGCCCTCACGAAATACAGCCTGTGTCAGATTGTTTTTAACCCGCCACTCCAGCTCGCGGAATTTTTGCTCTGCCTGCGGAATGCCGAAATTCATAACATAAATTCCGAACAGCGATAGCAAAAATCCCACCAACAGCGGAGCCTGTGCGTTTTTCCACGGACTGATACCGGCAGACTGCATAACCACTAACTCGCGGTCGGTAATCAGCGAATTATAAACAAACAAAACGGCTACAAACAGCGCAATTGGCGATAATACGTTGAAAATACGCGGCATCAACAGCGAAGTCATTTGCACAAACAGATATACCGGCAAGCCTTGTCTGGTTACCATTTCCACAAACCTGAGCGATTGTGTCAGCCACAACATGGCTAACAACGACATGGAAATCAGCAAAAAGCCGATGATTATTTGTTTGGCAATATACCTGTTCAATATTCTCATACGCGCGATTATAACGGTATATTTCGCAGATTAAAATAAATATTTGCAAGATATACCCGCATATTTTAGCGCAAATGTGAATGTTTTTACGTTTTTTATCAGATTAATTCGGCCAAAAAAATATCACTCTATGCGCTCAAGCATAGGGTGACATTTGTAAAGGAGTTCAAAAACCCTCGTCTGGCTGCGGATAATGGCTTTGTCGAATAGGGATTAAACAATGCGCGGTTGTTTCATCACCACAACCTGTCCTACATTGAATAAGAGCCTAATCTACCTGAAGAGCGTATGCCGTATTAGAGCATATTACCAACCTTTGTTTTAACACTCCGAAAGTGTTTATTCTCTTACTCGAATACCTAATGTCTCTGAGGAGCAGATTATCAGCCAACCAAGACTACAGACCAAAATAATTGTTATCTGAAAGGTAATATAACATAGTTTAAATTTTTGTCAAGAAAAAATTATTTTTTTCCGCCTTTAGTGACAATTACCATGGCTTCGCGCAAAATTCGGTCGTTAATCAAATATCCGGATTGCAGCTCGGCAATTACGGTTCCGGCAGGTTTTGACGGGTATTCCACTTCTTGTACCACCTGTTCGAAATTAGGGTCAAAAACCTTATCTAAACTTTCGATTTTTCTGATACCGAATTTGGCAAAAACTTTAGTAAGCTCGTTTTGCGTCATTTCCACACCTTCAAGCAATGCCCGGCATTGCTCTTTTTGCTGTTCTCCGACCGAGGTTACGGCGCGATGCAGATTGTCTGCCACCGTCAGCAATTCTTTGGCAAATGAAGATAATGCGAATTTGGCATTTTTTTCAATTTCCTGCTGACAGCGTTTTTTGGTGTTTTCGGTTTCGGCACAAGCGCGCAAATAAGCGTCTTTCAGTTTGGCGTTTTCTTCCTCTAACGCGGTCAAAACATCATTTTCTTCCGTCACTTCTTCATCACTGTTGCCGCCTGAGTGAGTGTTGTTTTCATGCTCGGCGGTATTTTTAAATTCATGCGGTCTGAATTTTTTATCTTTCGTCATGATTTTCCTCTGTTAAAATACGATATATCATTTATTATAAAACTTAGTGGTTAATATTTCATAAGTCAAGAGCTGTTTTTTTGTTGAAGGTTATAAAGAAATGGTATATATTAAGTAGGCTTGGATATCATTTTGTATGCGGAAAGGTTTAATATGTGCGCAGTCGTAATCGGTTCGGGACGTAAGGTTTATGAGTTTTTACCGACCAACTTCAATAAGAAAAAATATATCATCAATTACGGTGTGCCGAAAAATGCTATTCTTGCCGAGATTCAAAATACGGCAAAAAAACAATGTCTCAATAATACCGATTGGCCGAAGATAGATACGATTAACGCTTGGATGATAAGCGCCGAAACCGCAACTTTTATGAAGTGCGGCGGGTTGGGAATGGTGGCTTCCGAGCTGCCGGAAAATTTCAATAACGTGTTCGGTAAAGATAAACACAATATCAGCATCATTACCCCGCTTTATTTGGGAGATACGGGCAAGAAAAAAGCCGTATTGGCGGATGGTGTTTATTACGGCGCAGAGGGAAAAAATGTTGAGATTAAGCCGATTAAAACCATAAAAATGTCGTTTGCCGGAAAGTATAAATTGCGCTCGTTTAATGTGGAAATTTATTCGGGCGTGTTTAAGGGGGTAACTTATTATTTTGTGCGCAACGACCACTTCTTCGGCATCAATCCGGCAGCCGATAATCCTTCGGGACAGACCGGTTGCTATGTGTTGAATGAAAATAAAATAGATGAAGTCGAACGTTTTGCGTTTTTCTCTAAGGTGGTTTATCTGTTGCTTGAAGAATTGGCCGAAAAACCGGATAAGCACCTGTCGATGCCGAATATTTTGATTGCCAACGATTGGCACAGCGGGGCGCTTTCGGGATTGAATAAATATTTGACTTTGGCTAAGGTTTATACCGGCAAAATATCCCGCAAAGTTGCCGATAAAATCAGGAATATACCGATTATTCACATTGCTCACCACATGGGCTATCAGGGTTGGGATTACGATAATACGTCGCGGATTTTGAATTCACTTTATGAGGATTTGGCAACGTTGATTTTGAAAAATGCCAAAGCGGTCAAAAACAGCAATCTGCGCACGCAAAACACTTTGCTGGTCAGCGATACGTATAATCAGGCTTCGAGCAATATGCACTTGGCCGACCGTATTGTTACGGTTTCAAAAAATTATATGGAAGAAGTTTCCAGCAATAAAAATTTCGGATTCGATTTTCGCGATATTTTGAAAATTCGCAAAAATTATCGCACTTTCTTCGGTATTGTTAACGGCTACGAAAAATGCCTTATTTCGCCGAACAAACAAAAAATTAAAGAAATAAATGACTTTTTTAAGATTACCGATTTCAAGTTTTATGATGAAAAAAGTCTGAATGTAAAACTGCACAACAAGCGCGAATGTCTGAAGCTGCTCTCGCGTTTGGCTACCGATTCGAAATATAAGGAACAGACTATTCCGCTGGTGGATTTGTACCAGTTTAACGATATAGTTTCCTTAATCGCAGAAGTTGATAAAATCCCGATTATCTGCATGACCAGCCGTATGGTGGAACAAAAGGGATATGATATGGCAATTCACGCAATTTTGCACATTATTGATCGCTATAAAAATACACCGGATAATTTCCCGATTTTCATTTTGGGCGGAGCCGGCAATAAAGATTTGTACCGTGATTTGATGATGCTTAAAGATAATGCCAAACAAATGTTTCGCGATTTTGCCAAACGCATTTTCGTGTTTCGCGGTTATAAAGATGAATTTGCGTATTCGGTGCAATTGGCGGCTGATTTTTATATGATGCCGTCGTATTTTGAGCCGTGCGGTTTGACTCAGATGGAAGCTATGGCCAAAGGCACTTTACCGATTGCCACTTCTACCGGCGGTTTGGTGGATACGATTACTGACGGGATTGACGGTTTTCGTACGGAAGCTTTTTTCGCCAACGGTGAAAAGATTTTCGGCAGCAACGCGGCGGCGCAACGCCTTCAAAATAATCTGAATGCTTATGAGTCGGCGTTGGATAAGGCTATTCGCTGTTTTTATGCGGCGCCGGAGATAATGCACAGAATGCAGCAAAATGCCATGGAAGACGATTTCAGCTGGTCATCGCCGGCCGGCTCGGTGTATAAATATTACAATCTGTTCAAAACCGGTTCGATTTAAAACTGAATAAGCGAGTAGACTTCGGCGATGTCTTGCAATTTAGCACGCCCGTCCAGTTCGGTAAGCTCAACTACAAACGCAAATGCGGCAATTTCGGCGCCCAATCTTTGCGCTAATTTGGCCGCGGCTTCGGCGGTGCCGCCAACCGCAATCAAATCATCTACAATCAAAACGCGGTCGCCTTTTTTCAGGGCATCTTTGTGAATTTCGAGCCTGTCGGTACCGTATTCCAATTCGTACTCTTCGGCAATAGTGTCAGCCGGAAGTTTCCCCGGCTTTCTGACCGGTACAAAACCGCAACCGAGCTTATATGCCAGAGTTGCCCCGAAAATAAATCCGCGGGCATCGATTCCGACAACATAATCAATCTTTCGGTCGGCAAAATGCGCTGTCATCAAATCAGTGATTTCCTTAAAAATCGCCGGATTTTTCATTGAGGTGGTAATGTCCTTAAATTGAATCCCCGGCTTCGGATAGTCCGGAATGTTACGCACGGAATTTGCTATATCGCTTAAACTCATTTTCAGCCTCTTTGTGTCATACAATCAACACAATTGTTTATAAAACATTTGCAAAAAAATTCAAGCGGATATTTTTTATTGATAATTGTTACGAAAAAACTTGCTTTTCATCACCGGATGTGTTATTTTTGACAAAAAGGAGAGAGACATGGATTTCGGGTATAAAACAATTATTGCCGTAGCTCTTGCCGCCAATGCCATGATTCGGGCAAAGGCGCAACCGGATGTGCTCGAAAACAACAAACTCAAAACCGAGTTGAAAGATTCGACCAAGCTGTCGGCGATTAATGATATTGACCCGGCCATGGCTGAAGATGTTGTGTCTAACTATATTTTGAATGAAAAAGACATTAAATCGGCAGAAGCCAAATCCGAGACCGGCATCTCGCATCTTACCGCCGAGCAAAAAGACAGCCTGTTTCAGGAGCAAATATATCAATCCATTTTGGAAATCGAACACGATGTAGTTCGTCTTATTGCTCATTTTGAAAATATCAAGATGAATGCATATTATGATAAGGTGGCTCGCAAATGGACCATCGGATTCGGCAACATTAAACATCCGAACGGTAAGCCGGTACGGCGCGGCGACAAAATCAAAGACGAAGACGAATTAATGTTTTATTTCAGGGATTATTTTAAACAACACGTCGCCCCGAATATCGCCAAATATCTGCCGACATGGCCGTTGCTGAATAAACAAGGCAAGATGGTTATGGTTGATATGTTTTGGAATGCCGGTAGCGGGCAGGGAGTTTTGTTCAGTAAAAAAGAATATGATGCCGACTTTGCCCGTTTGGATGAAAAGCACCGGCAGGAATTGGCCGAACGTGCAACAAACCTGAATCAAAGCGTTACCTATCAGGGAACGGATTTCAACTTTAGCGATTTGCCGGAATGGCGTAACCTCGGAGTTACCAACAAAAAAATTATGACTTCGTTATATGCGAATAATAATTTTATAAAAGGATACGATATAAATACGCGGTTTACCGATAAATGGTCTTGCTGTGATGAAGAGCAACGGCAGGATATTGCCGGTATGTTGCTACGGCAGAAGGCTCAAAAAGATGCGGCTATGGTGCCGTATGCGGTGCAACAAATGCCACAGACATGGAATTTTAAACAGGTCAATGACAGCACTGTTCATCATACAGGTTATGTTGTCGAAAATGATTACACACTTTCCGATGTTCCGGAGTGGTATAAATTATCGACAGATAAACAGCAGCAAATATGTAAAATGCTGGCCGCTGAAAATGACCACCTGACCTATCAGGGTAGGCAATACGAGGTTAAAAATATTCCGATTTGGTATTTTTTGAACAAAACCGAAAAAGATTTGCTTAAACAATATTTTCCGGAAAATATGCTGGTCAGAAAAAACGGTGATGAATCTAAAAAGCCGGTATTATCAAATTTGGGATATGAGCTTAACACGTATGCGGTTACTCAAACACCGGAAGCAAGAGAGCGGGTGGCCGTTCGTTTGGCTTCATACATTCATTCGCGCGGGAAAGAAGTATCGGCATTGCAAAATCGCGCTAATATTCGTGCCATGATTTTTTTAGGTAAAATAGAGTTGAACGGCAGCGGTGAAAATTCGATCAATTTGGAAGATGTTCATATCGGCGCCAGCTATTCAGTAAAAACCGAGGACTTGGATAATGCTAAAGTTATCTGCGATACGGTAAAAGGATGCGTTGCCGGCCGGAATTTTAAGGATACGCTGGATGCACAGCTACACCCTCAACCGAAATCTCGTTTGTATGCACGCGGCAGATCATCGCGAGCCGCATCTCCACGTCCTATAAATCGCACCGGTGCGCGCGGCCGCTGATCCGCATTGAAAATCAAAAAATGTATATTATATATCTTTCGTTGCAATAATTTAACGAAAGGAGTTGTTATGAAAAGAGCGTATGTCAATCCGGACTTGTGTATCGGCTGCGGGCTCTGCGTGAGCACGGCTCCGGAGGTATTTCGCCTTAACGCCGGCGGTATTTCGGAGGCTTATGCCGAAACACCGGAAGGTGCGCAAGATAAGGTTGAAAAGGCGGTAAATTCGTGTCCGGTCAATGCTATTTCAATTATTGATGAAAACGTAGATATCGACTGACGGAATTTCAGGTTATTTTGCGATTTTTATAAATTTGCACAATCGTCCACAAACTTAAAACCACATCGGTAATGCCGGACGGGTAGGCCTGCACATAAAAATCGTGAATGCACCACAAAGCTAAGTTTGAAACCAAGGCATAGCGCATTTGTTGTTCGTTGCGGGTAGTGTACATCAAAACCGTATAACTTGCCGAGGCTAAAATCGGGAAAAGCCCGATAAATCCGCGGTTATTGGCCCATAATCCGACCACGATACATAATATAAAAAGCACCCATGTCAGTGGTTTGTTGAGTTTATTTTTGTAGGCTAAAATATTGCGTATCAGGGCGATGGAATTGGTGGTCAGTGCCGAATATGTATAGAGAGCGATGTTGGATAGAATACAAAAAATAACATCAACGATTTGCCACCAAATTAAGCCGTTTTTGCTTTTTTTGATTACCGAAACGGCAATACAAACGGCAGAAAGGAAAGAGAATATATTACCCAAAATCAGATAGGGTTGCATTGTTACTCCGTAATATTATGAAGCAAATCGCGCGGCAAATGTAAATTTATCGATGCCGTTGATTTGCACGATTCGCTCGTTTTGTAGAATCAGCGGCAGTTCAACCGAGACAAAGGTACTTCGCTTATCGGCATTTTCCACAAACGCCGTAATATTTCCGGATGCCGCTTTAATAAAACGTTGTGAAGCCAACGCCCAAATTTTCAGCAGTTCCGGATCCGGATTCTCATTTCCGGTTTCCAGTCCCAAAGCCATCAGCTTTTTGCCGCAAGGCGTGTCATCTAAAGTATAAAAACCGCGATGAGTTTGCAAAAAATGCAAAGCGGCACGTTTATTGGCATCGGTCGGTTGATAGCTGATGCTGTATAAAACCACACTGTTCGGCGGAGTCGTTACATCTTCTTCTTCGGCAATTTGCCATGCCGATGCCAGTTTATTCATTGATTTTCCTTTTTATTCTTCGGCCGTTTTGGCAACCGGTTTCGGCTTGCGGGTATAACTGCGACGATGAGGTTTAGCCTCGGTTTCGGTCGTTTCGGTGCTGTTGCTGGCATCAATTACGGTAAAAGCACGCGTGCGACGAGTTTTAGGAGCCGGAGTTTCGGCCTCTGTCGGAGCCGGTTCAACGCCTTGGGTTTCAACCAGACCGTTATCGGCCGTTGTTTCGGATTCGTTTGTTTCCGGAGCACTGTTTTCGGCAGTCGCATTTTCATTACCGGCGCCGTTTTGATTGTCCCGTGCCTGATATTTGCGCTCGTTAATTTCGGTTACGATTTTACGGTAGTGCTCGGCATATTGGCGAAACACCTCCATTCCGACGTAATCACCGTTGTTTTGCGCTTCTTTGGCTAATTCGTTATAACGCTTAATCAAATCGAGTGCCGTACCGCTGCATTTTCCGGCCGGACTTACGCTGTCAAATTTATAATTCAAAGAATATACGGCATTGCCGCGAAATTTATTGTTATTGATTTTTTTCATCTAAATCCATTCAATATGTTTGCTAATTTTAATTTTCAACAGGGCGACCAAAAATGCCCCATGCATCTTATATACGAATTTTTTTTACGTTTGGCAACAGCTTTTTATAAAATTATGTGCTAAATGTGAAAGATATAAACTAAGGCTTTTGCAAAACGACACAGCGTTCAATACCGTTCAAATCAGGGACGGTGCTGAGGTGTATCATTCCGTTTTGCGTAAAAATACGGACAATATCGGCGGCTTGATTAACCCCGGATTCTAACAAAATAAGTCCGTTTTCCTTTAAAAGATACGGGGCTGTTTCGGCAATACGGCGATAACTTGCCAGGCCGTCGTTACCTCCGTCCAACGCCTGCCGCGGGTCATAATTTTTTACCTCCGGCTCCAATGTTGCAATATCGGATGTCGGAATATACGGCGGATTACTCACAATCATATCAAATTGCCGGCCGATTTTGTCGGTAAAGTCGGCAACAAACCAATCAGCCTGAACAAAATTTAAGCGTGATGTCAAATTCAAAGAGGCGGCATTGCGACGGGCAATTTCCAAACTTGCGGCAGAAATATCAACAGCCGTTCCGTGCGCCGCAGTCTTTTCAAGCAAAATGGATTCGATAATACATCCGCTACCGGTGCCCAAATCTAAAATATCGGTGTTTACTTCGGGAAGCAGTCGCAATGCTTCTTCAACCAAAATTTCGGTATCCGGTCGTGGCGACAATACGTCTTCACTAACAATAAATTCGGCCTTGTAAAACTCGCGGCGACCGAGGATTTTATCAAGCGGTTTATGCCGCAATCGCTGCTCAATCAACGAGTAAAGCGCCTGCGTTTGCGTCGGCGTCAAAACAATATCCGATAACACCGTATCCGGTGCACAGTCCAAAACGGCAGCCATAAGCAAACGCGCTTCCAAACGCGGACTTTCAATACCGGCATCTGCCAATTTTTTAATTATTCGATTGAATAAATCGCTCATTCTGCGGCGGCCATTGATTGTTTGACTTCGGCAGAAAGTTTTTCAAAGGCACGTTTTTCGATTTGGCGTACGCGCTCGCGACTGATTTGGAATTTTTCGCCGATTTCATCAAGTGTTTCCGGCTCTTCCGTCAGCATACGGTTTTTGACAATGTATTGCTCACGGTCATTCAATTTTGAAAGTGCCTGAAACAGAATACGTCGTTTCAAATCAGCTTCTTCACGGCGAGCATAATTTCCCTCGAGATTCTGTGATTTATCGGCAAGCAAATCAATAGCCTCAACCGTTTCGTCATCTTTACCGACCGGAACATTGAGTGAGCTGTCACCGCCGATACGACGATTCATTTCAACCACATCTTTTTCATCAACCACCAACTCATTGGCAATTTGCTTTACCTCGGTCGGCGCCAATTCTTTGTTGTCATAAATACCGAGCCGCGCCTTAATGCGTCCTAAATTATAAAACAATTTTTTCTGCGCTGCGACTGTACCGATTTTCACCAGTGACCACGAACGCAATACAAAGTCGTTAAGTGCCGCCTTAATCCACAGCATGGCGTAGGTTGAAAGTCGCACGTTTTTATTAATATCAAATTTTTTAACTGCTTGCATCAGTCCGATATTCGCTTCCGAAATCAAATCAGAAGTCGGCAAGCCGTAGCGGCGGTAGGTCAGGGCGATTTTAACCGCCAAACGAAGGTGTGACGTAATCAGTTTTTGTGCTGCCTGCAAATCACCTTTTTCCTTAAATTGGCGCACCAAATCAATTTCTTCCTCGGTACTCAAAACCGGAAACTGCCTGATTTGCTGCAAATAGCGATGTAACCCGTCATCGTCGACAACAACCGGCAGATTCGATTTATTTTCGTATACAACGATGTCTTTACTGTTACTCATTCGGCTACCGCTTATAAATAAAGGTTGCATCATCCATTTTTTCCGGCAACGCCAACAGGTTGGTGATTACAACCTTATAGGAATCAATATAGGGATAAATGATGATGTAGGTATTTTTGAATTTTTTTGATTTATTGTCGGAGCTGGCACAAATACGATAAATTTCGCGTTTTTCATTGATTTTAAGATTAGCCGCGGCGGCAGAGGCCTCAAAGTTTCCTTTAAGGTCTTTTTCCGTGACTTCCCTAAAATCATGCAGATTTTTCACCAGCAAAATTCGGGCACGTCTTTCTTGCACCGAAGTGCTGATTTTCTGTTGTTCAAATTCATAAATAAAATTTTTAATCTGCATCATCAGATTTTCGTCAGAACACAACAATTCCGGACGCGGTGTTTCATTTTCGATATAGCTTAAATCCGAACTGTTTTCCTGATGTCTTTCGGCATCGGATAAAACGCGCTCCACCGGCCTGATTTCCGCACTGTCGTTCAAATCATCGAGGTGCATATCCGCCGCAACTTCCTGTGCCGAAGCCGGAAAATTCAATAAGCAAGAAAACAAAAACAGCCAAAATTTATTCATTGAACTTCCTTAAAAAGCTACAGACTTCGGAGTGCGCGGGAACGGAATGGTATCGCGAATGTTAGTAATACCGGTTACCAGCATCATCATGCGCTCAAAGCCCAAACCGAAACCGGCGTGCGGCACCGTACCGTATTTACGCGAATCAAGATACCATTCATAGTTTTTGATATCCATACCCAAATCTTTGATTTTTTGCACCAGCACATCGTAGCGATCTTCACGCTGCGAACCGCCGATAAGCTCGCCGATTCTCGGAACCAAAACATCCATTGCCGCCACGGTTTTGCCGTCTTCGTTAAGGCGCATATAAAACGCTTTAATTTCCTTCGGATAGTCGCGAACAATCACCGGACGCTTAAAATATTCTTCGGCCAAATAGCGTTCGTGCTCGGTTTGCAAATCAATTCCGTATTCCGGCGTATATTCAAAATCTTTGCCGGATTTTTTCATAATTTCAATTGCTTCGGTATAGGTAATACGGGCAAAACCGTTTTCCACAATGTTGCTTAAAGTCTGCTTTAAGGTCGGATCGATAAATTTTTCAAACAAATCCAAATCATCGGCACAATGCTCCATAATATCTTTCACCAGATAGCGTACCATATCTTCGGCCAAATCCATATCGTCGTTAAGGTCGGCAAAAGCCATTTCCGGCTCAATCATCCAAAATTCGGCAGCGTGGCGCGGAGTGTTTGAATTTTCAGCACGGAAAGTCGGGCCAAAGGTGTAAATATCCCCTAAAGCGCAAGCATACATTTCGCCGTTGAGTTGGCCGGAAACCGTTAAACTTGACTTTTTACCGAAAAAGTCCTTGCCGTAATCAATTTCACCGTTCGGCAACTTCGGCGGATTCTTCAAATCCAAAGTCGTTACCTGAAACATTTCGCCGGCACCTTCGCAGTCCGAAGCCGTAATCAGCGGCGTATGCACATACACAAAGCCGCGATTTTGGAAAAATTGATGAATGGCATAGGAAAGCCGTGAGCGTACTCGAAATGCCGCACCGTATTTATTTGTACGCGGCCGCAAATGAGCAACGCTACGCAAAAATTCATCGCTCATACCTTTTTTTTGCAGCGGATAATCTTCCGGAGCAATACCGTAAATTTCAATTTTTTCCGCCTTGATTTCATATTTTTGTTTGCCGCCGGCGGATTCGATCAAGGCACCGGTAATCGCCACCGATGAACCTGTTGTCAACTTTTTGATTTCATCGTAATTATTGAGGGTATTATTGGCGATAACCTGAATATTTTTTAAGCACGAACCGTCATTGACTTCAATAAACGAGAAGTCCTTTGAATCGCGCTTGGTTTTTACCCAGCCTTTGATTAATACTTCCGAGATTGTCTGTTCGGATGCCAATAATTGTTTAATTTTAGTTCTTTTCAACATTTTACCCTCTATTAAAGTTAAGAATCCAAATCTTATGCACTATATACCATTGATATTTAATTGTCCAGTCTTGACAATCAATTTGTTATGGATAATTATGTATATAGTTAAATTTTAGGAGATACGCAATGAAAAAAACAATATTATTTGCCGTTCCGGTTATTTTGGCCGTTGCGGCTTGCGCCCCGCGCATCGGCAGCAACGATTACGATTACGATTCTGTTCGTCAGGCAACCAACGGTTTTCCGTGCACGGTTATGTCGGTTCGTCAGGTAAATGTCAACAGCAATGATAACTCGGCCGGCGGCGTGCTCGGCGGTGTTGCCGGCGGTGTTGCCGGTTCAACCATCGGTCACGGCAGCAGTGCTCATGCTTTAGGCGCCATCGGCGGCGCTTTGGCCGGTATGGCGGTTGGTTCTTTGGCTCAGGATTCGATGATGAGCCAAGCCGGTTATGAATATGTGGTTCGCACCGACAGCGGCCAGATTTACAGCGTAACTCAAGGTACGGATACATTGCTCTCGGCCGGTCAGAGATGCATGCTCTTAAACGGCGCAACTTCGAGAATTATTCCATATTATTGATAAGCCGGAGAAATTCGTTTTTAAAGCCGTCGGGTATAAATACTCGGCGGTTTTTTGTTGGCAATAGAATACTGAGCGACTTATTCGAGGGTTCTCATCCCTCTCGTTATTTACAATAAAACCCTCCGCAAGGGAGGGCTTTATTGTAAATGGCGGATAGAGAGGGATTACTCCGCGCACACTATCGTGTTTGCTCCGTTCTCCTCGTTCGTTCGCTGATGCTCACCGGCGTTCTGGCGCCCGCCTCTCACTCGTCGTCGAACCCTCTTATTCGAGGGTTCTCATCCCTCTCGTTATTGACAATAAAACCCTCCGCAAGGGAGGGCTTTATTGTAAATGGCGGATAGAGAGGGATTCGAACCCTCGATACCCTTTAGAGGTATACACGATTTCCAATCGTGCGCCTTAGGCCACTCGGCCATCTATCCATTCAAATCTAACCTTGTATATACCGATATTTTTATTTTCGCAAGCGTTTTTTATAAAATTGTTCAATAAAAAAGCCTCAAACCGATTTGTTCGAGACTTTTTTATTGCCTGAAGGCGTTTAATCAGTAAAAATTATTCCTGATTATATGCTTTTGCCTGCTTTTTAGCTTCTTCCGAACTTCTGGCAACATTAACCAGAATCGTTTGCGAAACTTCCGGATGCAGGTTCAATTTTACTTGGTAAATGCCCAAATCTTTAATCGGTTTTTCCAAATAAATGTAGCGACGTTCAACATTGTAGCCGGCGTCTTTGATAGCCGAAGCAATGTCGCGAATCGTTACCGAACCGTAGAGTTGACCGGTTTCCGCTGCCTGACGAATCAAAACAGCATTAAAGCCGTTGAGCGAAGCCGCCAATTCGGAGGCCTTACCCAAAAGTTCCTGATTGTGCAGTTCCAAAGCAGCTTTTTGCGCTTCAAAATAAGCAACATTGGCGTCAGTGGCACGCAGAGCTTTCTTTTGCGGCAACAGATAGTTACGAGCATAACCGGTTTTAACGGTTACTTTGTCGCCCATTTTGCCCAATTTTTCAATGTGTTCGAGTAAAATAACTTCCATAGCACCCTCCTACATAGCAACATACGGCAACAAAGCGATGTAGCGCGCGCGTTTGATGGCACGAGCCAATTCTCTTTGCTTTTTCGCCGAAACAGAGGTGATGCGCGACGGAATGATTTTACCTTTTTCCGAAATATAGCGCGACAGCAGTTTAACATCTTTATAGTCGATTTTCAGCGCATTTTCGCCGGAAAACGGACAAGATTTTCTTTTAAAAAATGTTTGTTTAGCCATGGTTAAATCTCCTTCTTATGCTTCCGCAACTGCAGAATCTTCTTCAATTTCTGCGGTTTCGTTATTGAATTCGTCAACCTTAACCGTCATATAACGAATAACATCTTCGTTTAAGCGGATAAGTCTTTCGTATTCGGTAATTGCACTTGACGGGGCAACAATGTTCAACAAAACATAATGACCTTTGCGGTTTTTCTTAATGCGATAAGCGAGATTTTTCAAACCCCAATTATCAACTTTTACGACCTCGCCGCCTTCTTTTTTAATCACTTCGCTCAAATCGGAAACGAGAGTGTTTACTTGTGCGGCACCAAGATCCTGACGTGCAATCAGCACGCTTTCATAGTTAGCCATATTTTAATATCTCCTTATGGATTACTCAACAAATGGCCGACAAACAGGCGTGTTACGGCAGGTTGCCGACCGGTTAATGTATAGCCGAATGACGCTGCATCCGGCAAGGGACAGGCGTCAATATACACTAATTTAATATAAATGCAAGCGTTTTTTTATGGGAAAAATCGCAGAATACTTTTTTGTAAAGAAGACTTGACAAAAAAACCAAAGAGGGTAGACTGGAATCAGAATTAGAACTCAACTATGCTCGCAGCAATCTGAATGTTAAAAAGTAAAAGACACATAGTTGCAATAAGCCCGCCGAAATTCGGCGGGTTTTTTATTGTCAACAGGGCGGAATATAAACATTATTTTAACACTTTAGGTATATTGTAGTGGCAAAGAAATTTATATTTAAGGTGTCAAATGAAACAATTAAAGATATTTATTACGGGGCTTTGCGCCTTGTTTTTGGCCGGATGTGTGGCCATTAAAGAACCGCAGAAAACAGCACAATACGGCGATCCGTTCTGCCGCAACGAAACCATGGTGGCAGTTTATGATGCCCAAGGAACATATACCGTTCCGGGGTGTGTGGATTATTTTATGCCGTGGGAGGATTATGACCAACCGGCAGGCGATTTTCCGGCGGTGGAAAACAATAAATATCCGCAAAATCAGGTAATTTTGCAAAATCAGAATACTCGCGTTTTGGCTTATTGTCGCGGCACCGATGAGCAGATTGCTTATTGCATCAGTCGCTTAGAAGGCTCGTGCTATGTGCCGCTGAACGATATTCCGAAGGTTCCGGCTAAGGCTGATGAATTGCGCCGCGGTTCATATCCGTCGCGCAGATGGCGTGAGGGCGATGTCGTCCCGAGGTGGTAGAAAATGTTGGCACGCGTAAACACCATAGCTTTTAACGGTTTGAGCACACTCGATGTGGATTTGCAGTTGCAAATTTCGTCGGGTATGCCGGCTTTTAATATTGTCGGTTTACCGGACAAGACCATTGCCGAAAGCAAGGAGCGGGTGCGTGCTGCCTTAAATACCATGGGCGTTGAATTGCCGGCCAAACGGATTACCGTTAATTTGGCACCGGCCGATTTGTTAAAAGAAGGTTCGCACTTTGATTTGCCGATTGCATTGGCACTGCTGGCGGGCATGGGAATTATACCGGCCGAAGATGTTGCCGACTATGTGGTAATCGGTGAGTTGGGGCTTGACGGAGCGATTATGCCGGTTAACGGTGCGTTGCCGGTGGCAATACATGCCAATCGGATGAATAAAGGCCTGATTTGCCCTGAAGCACAGGGCGGTGAGGCGGTTTGGTCGGGGCTTAAAGATATTATTGCGGCACCGACATTGTTGGCCTTGATTAATCACTTGAAAGGGATTCAACAATTACCGCAACCGGAAGTAAAACGCAAAAAAACCAAAATTTCCGATTTGGATATGGCCGATGTTAAAGGGCAGGAAACCGCCAAGCGCGCGCTTGAAATTGCCGCGGCGGGTGCACATAATCTTTTGATGTCGGGTACACCGGGAGCCGGAAAATCGATGTTGGCTTCGCGGCTCGTTACGATTTTGCCGCCGCTTACTACCGAAGAGGCATTGGAAACCTGCATGATTCACTCAATTGCCGGCGAGCTTAAAAACAGTGAAATCAGCTTTGAAAGACCTTATCGCGATCCGCACCACAGCGCTTCGACACCGGCGCTGATAGGGGGCGGACGTAAAGGTGTTCCGGGCGAAATTTCGCTGGCGCATAACGGCGTTTTGTTTTTAGACGAGTTGCCGGAGTTTAATCGCTCGACTTTGGAAGCGTTGCGCCAACCGTTAGAAACCGGATATGTGACAATTTCTCGCGTGCATTGTCATACACAATATCCGGCTAATTTCCAACTGGTGGCGGCAATGAATCCGTGTCGGTGCGGCTATTTGGGAATGAGCGGGCAGGAGTGCTCGCGTGCGCCTAAGTGTGCCGAAGAATATCAGTCTCGAATTTCCGGTCCGCTTA